>NZ_RQGA01000014.1:600000-832751 GCF_004769575.1 Leptospira perdikensis
GGAGTGGTACGTTGGTCGAACCCACAAGGGAAGTATGGAAAACCAAGTGGATTTGGAATTCAAATTGATTCTATCGAAAACAAAAACCTATTTCGAATTTGGATTTGGAAACAACGTTTTAAATTATTCCACGGGCGGTAGTTCTTCCCAAAACAAGGAGTCTGCAAGTTCTGCATCACCGGGACTTGTGACTTTGATGTTATGGTGGTCTGTCTCCACAATTCCCACTTTTCTTTTCCCCATCCAAGTACAAAGGTCTGTCGGGTGTTGCCTTATATCAGAAGAAAGTCCCTCTAACAAAAGTTCTTTAATCATAAAACCGGCAATCGTTTGTGGGGTTTTTACGGCATACACTTCGTCTCGTTTTAATGGTTCTTCTGTATAGTTTTGGTGTATACGAACCCGCACCAAACTCTCCGTAGATTTTCCTACAATGGTGGCAGTACCAAAAATCCTAGTTTGTTCCACTAACTGATAGAGTTCTTTTTGTTTAAAATTAGGACGTGCCACATCATGGATGAAAAAAATATCCTTTGTATCGTAAGAAATTGATTCCAATCCACATAACGTAGACAGATGACGACTCTCCCCTCCGGGAACGATCCGATCATTCGCTTCCAACAAATCATCCAGTTCTTTTTCTGTTTCTAAAATCCAATCAGGATGGGATACAATCGTAATCGATTTTGTAAGTCCAAATTTTCGAAACCGTTTGACCGAATGTCGAAGCAGGGACTCACCTCTCACTTTCAAAAACTGTTTGGGAACTTCTGTTCCCATACGAGTTCCTGTCCCACCTGCCAGTAGGACAACATACAAATTGTTCATTCGACAACGAGGATTTCGTTTCTAAAGATTTCCAAAACTGGTTCTCTTTTACGAATCAATTTTCCTTCTCCGTTATTACGAAGTAAAACTTCCGCGGTCTCAGGAAAACTATTGTAGTTCTTTGTGGACATTCCAGCACAATAAGCACCTACCGCTTCCATCACTACATAGTCACCAACTTCTGCTTCTCCCATAAGACGAGTGATCGGTTCTCCCCCTTCTTTTTGAGTGAACACATCCCCTGACTCACAACAATGCCCCACAACCACATATTCTTCGTTTGATTTTGGAGCCCCACCCTCTTTTTTCACTGTGACAAGAGGATGTCTTGCACCGTATAACGAAGGTCTGGTGTTTGAATCCATACCTGCATCCAGTTTCATAAATCGAAATCCTTTAGGACCTGTGTCTACCAAATCATCTACTGTGGTGAGAAGTGCCCCACAAAGTGCGATCAAGTAGGTACCTGGCTCGATTTCTAAAATGAGTTTTCTTCCATGTTTTGCAGCAAATTCTTCAAATTGCGGTTTTACGGGAGCACCAATCTTTTGTAAGTCGGTTGATTTTTCATCTTCCATACGACCTACTTTATAACCACCACCGAGACTGACTACGGTTACCGTTGGAAAAGCTTCTGCATATTCCAAGGTATACTTTGCGACTGCTTTCCAAACCTCAGGATCACTTCCGGAACCAATATGAGTGTGGACTTTTTCGACTATGATTTTGTATTTTTCGACTATGGCTTTCACTTCAGGCAATTTTTCATGCCAAACCCCAAAGGAAGAAGTGACCCCTCCGACATCCGTTTTTTTTGTATGTCCAGAGCCAAGTCCTGGATTGAAACGAATGGAAACGGCCTTCCCTGGAAATGCCTTTCCAAAGGCTTCTAATTGACGAAGGGAACAGGCATTGAACTTCACTCCTTTGTTAATGAGTTCTTCGAAAGCCTTAGGAAGTTCTTGTGAGGTAAGCATGATGGATTCTGGTTTGAATCCAAAGTGAAGGGCACGTACTACTTCGTGTTCCGAAGAAGCATCAATGAGAATGCCTTTCTTTTTCATAATTTGAAGGATATTGGAATTGGGATTTGCCTTCATGGCGTAACGGACTTGTAATCCGAAAGCATTAGGAAATGCCAAGGTATCGTCACATTTTTGTTCAATTTCTTTCTCGGAATAGACAAAGATGGGTGTACCGAATTCTTTTGCTAAAGACCTTACTTGGTCTTCTTTTAAAAACTTTAGTTTTTCGATTGATGTCATAGGATTTAAGATAAACCTTTCAATAGGTTCCATTCCATAAAGTCAAAAAAGTAGAAAATGGCAGGAAAGATTACACATATCGAAGCTCTCTCCCAAGTGAAAAAACATTTGGAACATGGAAATGCGACCCAACGTCGTATCGCCGCTCTACTCTCGCGCCCAGATGTTGCCTCCTATGCCAACCTAGGTGCAGTTGCTCCCGACATTTTTTACTTCTATCACGTGTTACAACCCAAACGAACAAAAAAAGCGGCATTCTTTGGTGACCTGGCACACCACCACCGTGTGGCAGAACTCATCCTTAGTTTTTTGGATCAGGTTCATGATACAGAGATGGGACTTTACCGTGACCGGTTTCTTGCGTTTACTTTAGGATACATTTGTCACTGCGTGGTAGACATCCAAACCCATCCTTATATCTTTTATATCTCCGGGGATTATTATAATAACGATAAAAAAATTTCTTACCAAGCTCAGGTAAACCATATGAAGGTGGAGTTTGGACTGGATACCCTTCTCATCAACCACAGGTGGGGAATGAGTGCCAAAGAATATGACTTCCCCCAATACATTGATATCCGCCACAGAACCGTTGGAATTAAAAACAAAATGGATCCGGTACTTTGGAATTTTTGGTTACAATCCATCAAAGAAACATATCCGACAGAGTTTGCCTCTTCTTACCTAGGCTCCGAAAAAAAAATCATTCCGGGTGATATCCTCAATGAATCCTATTTAGGTTTTTACCGATTTACATCCACCTTGGATTCGAGAAGTGCCCTGATGCGAGGCCTAGTGAGTGTAGTGGATACACTGACCTTTCATAAATACAATGCCAGTGTATTGATGTTACCCACACTTGAAACCATCAATCCCAAGATTATGAACGATGAAAAGAGGGAATGGTTCTATCCGGCCGATCCAAAAAGAAAGTTCAACGATTCGTTTATTGAACTTTTGAACCAAGCAAGCCAAGCTAGCAAAGAAATTTTAACGAGAGCCTACGAATATAGTTTTTCTCCGGAAAGCAGATCGAAAATTCTGGAATCTCTCGGTGGATATAATTTGGATACTGGTCTCCGTTACCACGGAGTCGACCATATGAAGGAATTTTCTCCACTCGTTTGATGTGGATTTAAAGTTAAGGGAAATGTATGAAACAAGAACCCGTTGGGCTCTTTGAAAAGTATTTTATCATTTGGTTTCGGATTGTCACAGAACGAATCTGGACTGGAGACAAAAAATTAAAAAACACTGCCATAGCAATCGTTGCTTTTGGCGCCTTGAATGTTTTTTTACTCACCGGGTCCATCAAAGACTTCTTTCGTTTGAAGGAAGCTGCGGTTTATGACATTCCTTCCACTTTGTATGGAATTGGTGACAAAGGGGATTACGAACCCATTGCAGAATATTATAAGTTTTCCCGTATCCCTGTTCGTTTAGAACAACTCAAACCAGAAGGCACTCCACTCTCTCCAGATAACAGAAACAAGGTCATTCAATGTTTTTTATCCACCGAAGATAACTCTTTTTATTCTCATAATGGGATCGATTTAAAAGGGATTGCTCGTGCCTTTGTAGTCAACATCATGGCTGGGCGAGTGAAAGAAGGTGCTTCCACCATCACACAACAAGTAGCACGACTCAAATTTTTATCCATTGAAAGATCCATTGCAAGAAAAGCTCGCGAAGCTTGGCTCGCCATCTTACTAGAATTAGTTTATCCTAAAGACAAAATTCTAGAAGTTTATTTAAACGAAATTCCTCTGGGGCACGGAACGATTGGCGTTGGTGCTGCTTCCAGGTTTTATTTTCGAAAGGAAGTCCAAGATATAAGTTGGGGAGAGGCAGCTATTCTTGCAAGTCTCACCACAAGGCCTACACAGTTTAGTCCCATTGTGAATCCCGTATCCAGTTTAAACAAAGTAAGGGTCGTCTTCCGTAAGTTAGTAGAAAATGGAAGGATGACTGTTGCCGATGCGGAAAAAGAATACGCAGCCCTCGAAGAATATTATACCAATCTCAATCGTTCTCCAAACGATTCTGCGTTTTCCGATAGACTGAATCGTTTCCCTTATGTAACAGAGTACATACGAAAAAACTTAATTCGTTCCATTGGTTCTGGCCGTTTGTATAATGGTGGACTTAAAATTTATTCCACAATCCAAATCCGTCACCAAGAGGAAGCAGAAAAAGCACTTCTTCCTGCCTTACAAAGACAAACATTAGAATCCAACCAAAGAGCTTTCCGAAACATCGATGCTTTTGATGATTTATACGGAAGTGGATATTCTTTAATTGCCGATTTATATGACCTACCTGATTTTAAATTTCATATTTCAAGGACAGAACGTACGTTTTCTTCTGCTTACCAAGAAGACATACGCGATGAATTCTCCGCTCTGAATTTATTAACTGGTGATGATTTTTTAGGTGATTTGATCGATAAAAACTACACTTCACAAACGACAAAAGACCATCTCCTTCCTGTAGAAGGTTCACTGATTGCCATTCGGCCCGATACCGGATATATCACCGCCCTTGTGGGTGGTTCCGGATTTCGTTCGGACAACCAGCAGATCCGACCCTTCCAAGCCTTTCGCCAACCGGGTTCTGCTTTTAAACCCATTCTTTATGCAGCAGCCATGGACTACTCTGGCAAAAATCCGGACCCAGAAAAAAATGTAACACCGGCCACTCTATTTGCGGATTCCCCTCTTCAATATTTGATGGAAGATGGGGATGAGTGGGCACCTGAAAACTATAGTAGCGAATATTCTGGTTTTATTTTGTTACGAAAAGCATTGGAACAATCCAAAAACTCCGTGGCCGTTCGAGTATTGGAACAAGTAGGACTTTCCCACCTAATGGATAGTTTACGAGGACTTTTGCAGCTAACTGGTCGAGACATTCCTTATAACTTTAGTGTTTCCCTTGGATCTTTTGAACTCACACCTTATGAACTCACAAGAGCTTATGCAGCCCTTGCCTCTGGCGGGAAAACTGTAAATCCTATCTCTGTATTGTATGTTGAAGACAATGCAGGAAAGGTCATCAAAGACTTTCGCAAAGACTACGAAGATGTAGAACGCAAACAGATCATTTCCAAAGAAGCTGCCTTTCTCATCACCTCTATGATGAAGGACGTGGTGGAGGAAGGAACGGGACGTGGGGTTTTGTCCTATGGACTGGGCCGCAAAGCTTATGGAAAAACAGGAACGACAAACAACTTTCGAGATGCATGGTTTGTGGGTTACACACCGGAGCTTGTGACTTCCGTCTGGTTCGGGTATGATGTGGGAACCATCTCTCTCGGACGTGGGATGACTGGCGGAAAATTGGCAGCCCCTGTTTGGGGAAGGTTTATGGCAAGGGCTCTTGAACGAGAACCTCATACTGACTTTCCTTGGCTTTCCGAGGTAAAAGTTACGAAAAAGACTGTCTGTCGTATGTCTGGCAAACTCCCGAGTAACCAATGCCACGACCTCTTTGAAGAGTATTTTATCCCACAAACAGCTCCTAAGGACGTTTGTAATGACCATGGTTCTTCTTGGAACGTGGTAGAAACGAAATCAAACGCTCCTACAACGACTGTTGTGCATTCAGAAAAGAAAAAAACGGAAAAAGTAGAAAAACTCCCCGCAACAACCAAACCACCGAAGCGAAAAAAATCGGTCTTTAGCGGAGATGAGGAAATCGACTACTAAAAAGGCTTGTCAAGAAGACCGAAAATTTTGATTCTCACAGAAGGGGAAAAGGAGCAGGAATGGCAATAGGTAAGGATTCCATCAATAGCGTTATCGGACCAGGGTCGATATTTGAAGGTAAGTTTTATATCGCAGGTTCACTCAGAATCGATGGAAAATTCGAAGGTGATATTAAAACTGAAGATGCACTCGTTATCGGAGAAACCGGTAAAGTTAAAACCAACATCAGCGCAAGAGAAGTCATTGTATCAGGTACCCTCATCGGAAACATCAAAGCCGAAAACGAAGTCAAACTTGAAGGTACAGGACGTATGTTAGGTGATATTACAGCTCCTTACTTAGAACTTCAGAAAGGTGTAGTAGCAAAAGGAAATATAACAATCACTGGCGGCCAAAAAAAGGACGTTCGTAAGATTGTGGAAGAGTCCTTTGGCGGTATTAAATCCTTAGATACCAAGGATTAACGAATCCCTATTAACACATGCTACTTCGATCTCCAGAAAAGTCTACGATCGGTAAGCATGTGTTACGCTGGGGAAACGTAAATGTAATTCAAGTTTCTCCAGGTAAGTACTTTTATAATCTCCAATCACAATCTAGTGTTCTTCATGGAACAATTGATCTCAACCGAAAACGGTATCGGATACTTCCCCTTCTCATTTCATCTTTTATCTTAGCTTTCTTTTTATCCGTCCTTGTAGACAAACAAACTTATGAAGAAAGTTTGATGGAAAAAGAGTTCCTTAGTATGTCCACCGAGGTAGAAGAAAACGACGTTAAAGACAAAGAAGCAAAACTAGCCGACGCAAAATACCTACAAGAAACAGAAGATAAAAAAATGGCCATCCTCCGTTCGGCTGATTTGGATGCCTTGGCTGATAATAAAAACAAAAAATTAAAAGTCACTCAGTACAAAGTGAAAAAGAACGAAACTCTTTCGGACATTGCTCGTAGGTTCAAAGTTTCTGCCGAATCCATTGCAGGAAGTTCAGGAATAAATCCAGAAGTTTCCATCCTTCCTGGACAAACTCTAAACATTCCCAACAAACAAGGATTAGTTTACAAATTAAAAAAAGGTGATACACTTGCCAAAGTAGCAGATTACTACAAAGTCAAAATTGATGATATTTATTCCGAAAACCAATTGGAAGATTATGATTTATTCAAATCAGGCCAAAAGGTTTTCCTACCAGGAGCTGTGATCCCAGAAACAGGTCCTGTTTGGAGAATTCCTGTTGTATCAAAAGTCATCACATCAGGTTGGGGAACAAGATCCTACCCTCAATATAAATTCCATATGGCACTCGACTTACGGGCCAATTATGAATCGGTCTACGCAGCAAGAAAAGGAAAAGTTACTTATTCCGGTTGGATGGGTGGGTATGGTAATGCGATCATTCTCACTCATGATGATAGTTACCAAACTTTGTATGCTCATAACTCCAAACTCTTTGTCAAAGAAGGTGATTATGTGAGTGCAGGCAAAGTCATTTCGCGTTCTGGTTGCACTGGATATTGTTTTGGTCCCCACCTCCACTTTGAAGTCATCAAAGATGGAAAAAACGTAAACCCAACAAAAATCATCAAAGGATTTTCATACAAATAAACTGGATACAAATAATGAACCTAGTAAAAAACAACAAAAAACATTCAATTTTCCTAATATTCCTTCTTGTTTTATTAAACTCACTTTTCTCTTGTACAACAAAAATTGGCGAACAAATTAACAAACGAATTGTAGATCCTTTTGATGAGACCAAAATTCTAAATGTACATTTTGTCACAACTCGCAGAGAAATGACAATGAAGGACAATTGTGATCCACTCAGTTTTGGATTCATTACCGACATCAATCCTCATTATGGAATCTGCTTAGTAAATATCCCCTCCAAACATATCATTGGCGATATCTCTCTCGACAATGCTCAAGACAAAAACCAATTCTTTCAATTCAAAGGGCGAATCAATACTGACGATAAAGAATTTTTATCTAAAATCAAATCCTCTGCTTCAAATGAGGTTTTAGTTTTTGTACATGGATTCAATGTCAACTTTGATGAGGCAGTTCTCCGTGCCGGACAAATCAAATACGATCTCAAGTTTCCAGGGGAAGTAGTTGTTTATTCTTGGCCAGCAGGAGCCGATGCGGGTCTTCTTGGGCAAGTAATGGTAAAATCCACTTACGACCTAAACTTCACGGAAGCAAAAATCAACCGTGAACCTTTTGCTAAATTTTTAACCGACATCACTGGACTTGGTAAAAAAATACATTTAGTCGTTCATAGTATGGGCCACCAAGTGGTGTTGCCTTCAGTTGCGACGCTCGCCAAACAAGGAAAAAACAAATTCCTTTCAGAACTTATCCTCAATGCTCCTGATTTTGATAAAAATGAATTTGAATTTATCTTAAGCGACCTGACGAAGTCTTCTGAAAGAATCACACTTTACTGTTCTCCTGGTGATAACGCACTCGTTGCTTCCCAAAAAGTCAATGGTGCCCCACGTGCAGGAATGTGTTTTAAATATTCCGGTGTAGATGTGATTAACGTTAACGAAGTGGACGATCCTGTATTTGGTGTCGGTGGACTTGGGCATGGATATTATTCTTCAAGGCCCATCCTCACCGACATCTATCAAGTGTTACTTGGTGTTTCCGTAGAAAGACGACTTTTTATCCGGAAATCAGGTCCGAAAAACGGAGAAAACTTTGTCCTTAGAAAATAACTAAGGAACCACCATATCTTCACCAGAATTTAAAGCACGGTTTGTTTTTTGAGGTAAGTTCCTTTCTTCCGTGCCTTCCAATTCTTCGTTCTCCATTTCGAGTTTTGCCACTACCAATTTGAATTTTATTTTTTTCGCTAGTCCTAATTGCTCTTTGGAAAGTTGAACTAACCTATCACCTCCTGCGATTTTGGGATGGTTTGTACCAGAAAGTCCGGCAAACACTACATGTCTAGCATGAGTGATACCCGGTTTGGATCTGGGAGCCGCAAGTGGTTCCATGGGAATCCAACCAAAACCTTCCACCCAAACTTCGACAAACTTATGATTGAAAGTGATTTCTTTGGAAGATTCGGTGGGTAAATAGTTCCAAACCAAACGAGAAGGAATTCCTAAACCACGTAACAATGCCATGGTGACATAGGAATGTTCGGTGCAACCTCCATTGTTTTTTTCAATCACTTTGGGTGCCGATTCAAAACTTCCTGATTTGTAAGGAATGGACGAAACATACTCCTGGGTTTTAGTTAGAATTTCTTTCAGATTTCGATTTTCTTCAAATAATGTTTTTCTTTTTTCGAGTACAATATCAGAATTCATTTTCAAAAACCAATCATCTAACATATAACTCTGAAATTCTTCCTTTGTTTGACCTGAAGGTAAGTTTAATGTAGGATCTAAATTCCATTGGATCTTGTACCGAGTGAGTAATGCACGGTATACAGTCATATCTTTCGTATCCCCTGCCTTCATTGCTTTTACGGTCAAATTGATAGAACGATTTCCGGCTGCATCCACTTCGAGTCCTGTCTCTGGGCCAAAACTTTCCTCACGGAGAGTTTGAGAGGCAATATTCTCTTTGGGCAAAACAAAGTGAAACTTAGTTTCCGGAATATCAACTAATGCTGTTAATTGGAACTGGTATTCAATTTGATTTTGAATGGGCGAAAAACGGTAACCCTTTGCACCAGCCGCCACCTCAAGAGAGGACGTGGTTAAAGGGAAAATGGAATTTCCAAATCCTATCCACTCACCATAAGTTTTAGTGAGTGGGTCAAAAATTAGAAACCGGTCCTCGGGTAAAACAACCAATTTAAATAAGGATCTATGTGTAACAGGAAACTTTAACTCTTTAACGTTTGTTTGGTCTTTAGGAGAAAACACTTGAATGGAATTTCCCCAGAAAGAAGAAATGAGAAATACTTCGGTTTCACTGCGTTTGGTCATTCTTTGGACCGATGGAAACGGAAGTAGAATTTTGGATTCGAGTTCCCCCGAATTTAAGTTGTAAACTTCTAATTGATTCCCGGCCAATCGGTAGATTTGGTTATCCAAACAAACAATATCCTGCCAAGATTTTCCTTTGTCAGGCCATGAAAGTTTTCTCTTTACAGAAAAAGTTTTGGAATCCAAATCCCAAAGTGTCTTTGCTGTTTGAACGAGAAGATTCCCGCGGCACTCCGTCCAACCTGTGACCCTTCCTTCTTTCCAGGGAAGTTTCGTTGATTCTCCTGATTCTAAATTCCAAACAAGGATGGAGGTTTGTCTTGTGGTGTCTCTTGTTTGCAAAAAAACACGACCATCTGAATACAAAATTGATTCAAACAAATCTACAGATTCTGATTCGGGAAAAAGAACTGGTTTCTGCCAATTGTATTTAGAACGCACTTCCGTCCATGAAATGGGAATCTCTCCAACACCTACCGCAATTAGAGAAGGGAGAGAAAGTAGGAAAACTAAAACCCAAATCATTTTTTTCATTCGATAATCCTTGCCTTTTTAGAATGGTTCTTTAAAGTTTTTTTAGTGTATGGATTCTAAAAGAAAAGGAAGTCTTTTTTATTTTGGTGAACGGATTCTCCTAGGTACTGCTGGGATCGTAACAGAACCACATTCTCATTATGCCGTCTCCATCTTAGTATCTCTCCGTGGATCTTTTCACCTATATACCAATCCAAACAAAGTGATTGAATCTGATGGGATCATCATCCCTCCCAACTACTACCATCGATTGGATGGATCAAACTCAGAAATGTTAATCATTCAATTGGATCCTAAATCAGATGAATACAAAAGGATTGAGATGGATGTATCTCCCAAAACCATTGAACCAGAGATCAGGACAAAAATTCAGGAACTCGCCGATCCTTTGTTTGGTGAATCTCTTAATTGTGAATCAGCTCGTTCCATCTACAATCAGATTCTTTCTCTACTTGGATCCAAAACAATTCCCAAAAAGTATGATGAACGAATCGAAATGGCGATCCAAAAAATCAAAGAACAAATTCCAAATCCAGTAACTCTCGCAGAACTCTCGGAGATCTCGGGAATTTCTACCGATCGGTTTATGCATTTGTTTAAAGACAATATGGGAATTCCGCTGAGACAATACTTATTATGGCAACGCCTTCACATTGCCGCAAAACTTTTACAAGGTGGCGAAAATCTAACAACGGCATCGCATGCAGCGGGATTTAGCGACCAGGCTCATTTATCAAGGACGTTTAAAAAAATGTTTGGGGTAAAACCTTCTTTATTTTTGGGAGGCCAATCTTTAAATAAGGTATGTTTTTGTGAAAATTGAATTTGAAAACGAAGGTTTGAATCAAAATCGGTTTTTCGGTTTTCGTTTTTAATTTTGAGTGGATCTAAAAACTGATCAGTAAAAAAAAATTTATGATCGAATCCGAATCTGGCTAGTCGATGCGGATCCTAAAACTGGAGTGGGATCGCAAAGTAGATATTGTTTGTGTATTTCTATCAATCTCTTCTACTTTACGATCTTTCCTTAAGGGGAAAAAAGTTTTAAGCGTGTTTATGGGAAAAGTCTTTCCAAACACCTTTTTGTTTCAATTCCGCTTCCACGGCTGCTTTTAAATCCAATCGATAACCTAACTCAAAGAAAACATCTGCTACCACAAATAGAGGTGCGGATACTAAAGCTTGGAAAAGGTTGTCGAAAAGTGCCGGACGACTTTTTTCAAAAACAAAATGCCCATAGAATTGAGCACCCCATCCAATCACCTGTCCTAATCCAAATATAGTCCACGCAGTGGTTGCCGGTAGTTGTGTTGTGATCCATTCGGAGGTTAGATAAAGCCCTCCAAAAACGAGAGTCGCTACAAAAGCAAACAATACATCCAAAGTGTAGTAATAACCAAGGACGGCCAAGGTAAACACAAGTGAGGCAGACACGTTAAAACCATTGTATTCAAAAAGACTAAAACGGCTTAACACAACAAACAAAGTGAAGGTGATTGTGGGAACACCGAGCACATGAACCAAAACATTACGTTTTTCCTGATGGTAAGCGGAATAAAACGCCATTTCTTTTGCAAATCTCAAGGGAGACCTCCGGGGGTGTAAAGGTCTATCCTACCAGAAACCAGTACTCTTGACTTGAACGAACCTGTCACAATTGTAAAAATTCTAAAAAATTACGAATTTCGCCCCGAATCCAGAAGGAGTTTCCGGAGAGTCAAATTCCGTTTGAAGTCGGAAGCAAAGTCTTCCATGAGAATTGGGAACCGGTAGGTCCAATTGGAATGGTCAGTCGTCCCAGGCAGGTTGATGCGGTGGTTCTCAGGGTTTTCCAAAACACTAGGAACTCCCAGTGCCAAATCCTGAAACAATTGGATGGAAAAAAGACTACTCGTTCCAAACACAAATTCGAGAAGTCCAAGAAGGATATCCTCATCCGTTTCCGGCCTTGGTTTTTTCAAACGATCAAAGAAAAATTGGAGTTTGGATTCAGGGTCTCCTTCGTTTTTCCACCAATCAAGCGCCAAACTCGTGTCATGTGTAGATAAAACAGAAATGGCATTTTCCCTATAGGATTCTTCGGGTATGAACTCACCCGTAGTAAAGGATTTGGTCCAACGAACCACATCAATGCCAATCATCTGACGTTCGAATAAAGATTCTCTGATAAAAGAGGGAACTGATCCCAAATCTTCGGCACAAGGAATCATCGAAGAAAAGGATTCGAATATTTCTAATATCTTTTCGCCAGACTCTCTCCAATGTTTTTCCTCTTCTTTGATATGTAGCTCTGACAAAGGATAGAGTTTGGTTTTGGTTTCCTCCGCAAGCTCTTGGTATGCGGCTTCTTTCCAAAAATCCCAATAGAAAATATAATGATTAGGACTGAATTCATGGATAAGGTTGAGAGATTCAAATGGTTTTGGATCCAATCCTTCTTTCATAAATTCTTCTTTTGTGATTCCGAATTGAGGGTGGAACCAACCCCGGAGGGCCGTACTATCTTCTTCTGGGATAGCCCAAATCCGATACATTCCAATCACATGGTCAATGCGATAGAGATGAAAAAAATGTTCTAAATACGACAAACGCTCTTTCCACCAGGAGTAGTTTGATTTTTCTAATACTTCCCAGTTAAGGACTGGAAATCCCCAAGTTTGCCCAGTTTTCGAAAAATCATCCGGTGGTGCACCGGCTTGCAAATCCATAATAAAATATTCTGGATGTTCCCAAACATCACAGGAATTTCGGGAAGTGAGGATTGGCATATCACCCTTTAGATACACACCTGAATCTTCAAAATGGACTTTTACTTCAGATAACTGGTCAAAGGCGATTTTCTGTAAATACACCCAAAAGAAAGCATCCTCTCTTCGTTTGGAAAATATATATTCTTTGGCAAGATTTGGATCCAAAAATTCTTTTGGCCATTTCCACCAACCCTTACCTTCAAACTCTTCATACAGTAATCGGAATGCTGCATAGGAATAACACCAAGGATGTTTTTCCAAAAAGTAAGCAGCCTCACTCATGGCCTCTTTTTGATTTTCTAAATAATGTTTTCGAATGATTTCTAATTTTAAATTACGAATGCGATTGGGATGGTTTTGGAGAAATTTTATCTCACGTTTGCGAGACTTTGTATTTATGTTTAATTTGTATAAGGATATATAAAGGGGATCAATCGCAAAAGCAGAGATGGCACTATACGGTGAGTAGCCGAAACCCGTGTCGTTTAAGGGTAATAATTGGATGATGCTAAAACCCACATCCTTTGCCCAATCGCAAAGTGGGTATAAACTATAAATGTCACCACATTCAAAGGAATGTTCAGAAACAATCGAGGGCAGAGATACAAGCACCCCTGCCCTTCTTTTGTTTACATTTTCAAAAAATTCCAAGTCGATTAAGCGACTGTGACTTCTTTCGATAGGTATACGTCTTGGATGGCGTTGAGTAATGCAACCCCTTCCTTCATTGGTTTTTGGAAAGCCTTTCTTCCAGAAATGAGACCCATTCCACCAGCACGTTTGTTGATCACGGCAGTTTTGATCGCATCTTGTAAGTCATTTTCTCCAGAAGCTCCACCAGAGTTGATGAGTCCTGCTCTTCCCATATAACAATTTGCTACTTGGTAACGAGTGAGGTCAATTGGGTGGTCAGAAGTAAGATCTGTGTAGATACGTTTGTCTGTTTTACCGTAAGAAGATTCTTGGTTTAACACATTGTATCCACCATTATTCTCAGGTAACTTTTGTTTGATGATATCCGCTTGGATGGTCACACCTAAGTGGTTTGCTTGTCCTGTTAAGTCAGCAGAAACATGATAATCTTTATCTTTTTTGAAAGCATTGTTTCTAACATAACACCAAAGGATGGTTGCCATTCCTAGTTCATGAGCCATTTGAAAGATTTTAGAAATCTCAACGATTTCACGACCCGAATCAGCAGAACCAAAATAAATAGTAGCACCGATCGCAACACAACCTTGGTCGTAAGCTTGTTTCACAGTAGCGAAAAGAATTTGTTCACTTTTGTTTGGATACGTAAGGAGTTCGTTGTGGTTGATCTTCAAAATGAAAGGAATTTTGTGTGCATACTTTCTAGCAACCGATCCAAGAACACCAAGAGTTGTCGCAACACCGTTACAACCACCTTCGATAGCCAATTTGATGATGTTTTCCCCATCAAAGTAAATAGGGTTTTTTGCAAAAGAAGCACCAGCGGAGTGTTCAATTCCTTGGTCTACCGGCAGGATGGAAACATATCCAGTTCCGCCGAGGCGGCCGCTTCCAAGTAAGGTTTGGATGCTACGAAGAACAGGGATTGACCTGTCTGTGGGAGCAAAAATTCTATCAACCCAGTCAGAGCCAGGTACGTGGATTAGTTCTTTAGCGATTTTAGGTGATTTGAATCCAAGGAGGGATTCCGCGTCGTTTCCAAGATGTTTCGAGATTTCGTCGAAGTTCAAAGTTGTTCTCCTAAAAAATAAATTCTCGGGTTCATCCAATGTGACAACATCTTTTTTTGCTCGTCGTCCATCCGCTTGGCCCTAACTTGAATTGAGAGGCAAATTTGAGAGGATCCGCACAATTTCGAATGTTTTTTTCCCTGGCCTGGCTCTTCCTCACACTCTCTTTAGGTGTGTGGTGGTGGATTTTGGGGTTTCGCCAAGCAAAAACCATATCAGAAATTTCTATCAGTGAAGCAAGGCAAGTGGAACTGAACCGAGTGAATCGGATGTTGCAATTGGAAGGATCTTTTTTTCTTTCTATGTTAACTCTCGGTGGAGTGACCCTTGCTGTTTTATCCTACAGAGACCACAAACGTTCCAAACTCATTTCTGATTTTTTTTCCACTGTCACTCACGAAATGAAAACTCCTATTGCCAGCTTACAGTTGCAAATCGAAGTTTTATTAGAAGATACAAAACATCCTGAACTCAAAAGAAAATTAGAAAAAATTTGGAAAGAAAACCAACGGATTGAATCCCAAATGGGGAATGCTTTTTATCTCGCAAGCCTGATGCAAGGGGAATCCTTGTATCTGGAATCACTTACCATTTCTGATTTATGTGAATCCTATTCCCATCATGAACCCGACCTCCATTGGAATGTTTTGGTTCCAAAAGAAACTAAAGTTTATATTGATAAAAAGGCATTTTTTGCGATGTTAAAAAATTTAAGTGAGAATGCAAAACGCCATGGAAAGGCAAAAACAACCAAACTCACAGTCGCAAAAGAAAACAACCAAGTTACCTTCCTTTTAGAGGACGATGGAGCCGGTTTTGCCGGGAATAAAAAAAATCTCACTCTTCCATTTTTACGACATTCAAAAACAAGTGGGAGTGGAATTGGTTTGTATATCGTCAAAAAATTAATCGAAAAAATGAAAGGTTCCCTGGAATTTCCGAACAGTTCGTACGGTTTTCAAGTGAAACTGATTCTAAAAGAGGTTCCATGAAACCAAGAATTTTACTCGTCGAAGATGACGAGGGTCTCGGTGAAACTTTAAAAGAACGACTGGAACAAGACCGGTATCGAGTCCAATGGGCCAAAACAGTTTCTGAAGCAGAAACGTTATTTTCCCCGAACCAATTTGATTTAATCGTCCTCGACTTACGACTTCCCGATGGAAACGGATTCCAACTAGCGGAACTCTTTTTATCCAAAGAAAAAGACATTCCCTTTTTATTCCTCACAGCTCAAGCCGGAGCCCAGGAAAGGCTTCGTGGATTTGAACTAGGGGCTGCTGAATTCATTCCCAAACCCTTCCACTTAAAAGAATTTCTCATTCGTTTGGAAAGGGTGGTCGCCCAAACTCGTCCTCATTTTGGCCAAAAATGGAAAATGGGCCAAGTGGAAATCCACTTGGATTCCTTCCTTGTGAAAAAAGAAGACGGATCCTCGGTTTTACTTTCCAAACGCGACTGTGCCCTCCTTGCCCTCCTACTTTCGGATGTGAGAAAAGTCTTTAGTCGTTCAGAAATTTTAGACAATATTGTGGGTGAAGAAAGTTTTCCCACGGAAAGAACCATAGACAATGCCATTGTCCGGCTTCGGGATGCTCTGGGGGAAGAATCCATCCGCAATGTGCGCGGGGTCGGTTACCAGTGGGTGGCAGAAGTGATTCCGCTAAAATAACCCTCAGCAGTTGGGGAATCCGGGAATTTCGCCGATACTTTTAGAAATGAAACAAGGATTGTTAATTTCTATTCTACTCTTCCTATCCTTGTTTTCGCATTCTCTCGGTGCCTGGGAAACGGATATCGATTACAACTATGAATACGAGAAAAATGGTCCCTATACCAAATTTTCGGATTGGGTTCCATACAAACTTCATAAATGGGAACCCAAATATTTGGAAGACTTTTATGAGTTATACAACCTTAAACAACATTATAACGATAACGAAATTAGAAAAAATATCTATTGGTTAAAAATTGCTTTGGGAAAACGGTTCCGTCACCCCAAACATTCCTTATGTGAAACCAAAACAGAAAAAGAATATTACAAATATCGTAATTTGATGTTTATGCATATCAATATCCAGATCATGCGTTCTTATATGCGACTTGCCTCTAAATTTGATAAACGTCACGTTTACTTTTATAATTTAGATTTTGCCCATGAACTAAAAGAAAGTTTTGGTGTGGCAGAAGCCTTCTATAAAGAAGCCATTCCTTATTGGGAAAAAGCAAAAGAATATGCGGACAAAGCCAATGAAGTACCTGTTGATTTGGATTTAGGGACCATTGAAACAGAACGTTATGAAATTGTGACAGGAAAATTAGACTTTGGGCATATCATCGAAAACCATCTGGATAGACTCGATGGAAAAAAGAAAATTGTATCGGAATATTTGGCAAAGTATCCAGAAGCGGATGCCAAAGCCCTTGACCTCGCAGACAGAGAAAACTAAAATTCCATAAGAAGTACAGCGATATCATCATGAATGATTCGTTCTTTATCGATCAAACAGTTTGCTATCATTTTTTTGAGTAAGGTATCGGAACTATCGGAAACCGAAATCATTTCAGAAAGTTCCTGTAAAAAGATATCAAGGCCGATATAACCACCACTCTCTTCTTCTAGTTCATAGATCCCATCAGAATACAAAAGTAATCTGTCACCAGGTTCAAATGTTTTAGAAATCGTACGCCCTTGCCATACATCAAGGAGTAGAATTGGATACATTTCATCTTTTACGAGTTTCATCACTCGTTCGTTTTCTTTCCAAAATACAACAGGTGGATGGCCTGCAAAACTAAACTCCACCCTTCTTTCTTTTGGAAAAATCCTGAGGACACAAGCAGAGATATGGTGTTTGAAAATGATTGTTTTTAACTCCAAATGCATGGAAGCCAAAATACTAGCAGGGGACGATTCTAATTTGGAATGTTTTTTAAAAGAAACCGCTGCAATTCCAGAAACCAAAGCGGAGGATATTCCATGTCCCGAGATATCACCAAAAAAAATATCAATACAATCTTCCGTTGGTTTTTCATATAAAATCAGATCTCCCCCAATTTCATCATAAGGCAAAAATCGAGATTGGATTTTAATATTCGGAATCTCTCCAAAATCTTTGGCAACCCAAGCTTCTTGGGTTAGTTTTGCAAGAGCCAAATCCTCTTTCACATCAGAATAAAATCTTTGTAAGATTTTTTCCTTTTTCATCAGTTTGATTTCGTTTTTAGCCCGCACCAACCCTTGCGAAACAAATCCTGCAATCAAACCTAACAGTTGTTTCGTTTCCTCTGACCAATTGCCAATCCTTTCAAAAGTAGTAATCCCAAGAATCCCGATGACACTTCCCTCATCTCGTAAACCTACAACAAGGATGGAACGAACTTCTGCCCTTTTGAAAAGATCCAAATGCCAAGGTTCATCCACCATAAGAGAAGTATCGGCAATGTGAATCACACCGTCAGAAGCAAGAATTCCCAATCGTTCAGGATTCATCTTCGCGATGGGAAGTTTGGTTCCCACTTGGAATAAAGAAGGCATCCCTTCAAGAACCCATTCGTGTGAGACAGAGAGAAATTGTTTATCTGGTGAGATTTCTGCGACGAACACTCGATCTGCTCGAGAATATTTACCGAGTTCCTCTAAGGCAAATTGGATGGCATCGGAAACAAACTCAGCTTTGGAATGAACAAAGGTTTTCGAAACTTCAGTTACAATTTGGGAAAACCGCAATAGACCAGAAAGTTTGACTTCCGATTCCCGGATGGAAGAAATTTCAATTTGTTGGCCCCAAATCCGAACAAGGTGTCCATCTTCTATTTGGCCATGGGAGTTCATTAAAAAAATTCGTTGGTGTCCGTCTGACAACTCTACTATGTATTCGTAATTTTCTAATTGGTAAAAGTCAGCGATGAACTTACGGAGTAAAAATACACTTTTAAGACTAACTAAGTCTTTGAGATACTTACCGATGATATCACTTGCGGTTTGGTATCCGTAAAACCGAGCCATTGCCAAATTACAATCTCTGACAACACTATGACTCCAAATGTATTCCATCTGCCCCTCTTCTGAAAGGTTGATGGGCATAGGCAGGTCTAACTCGTAACACCAAATGGCATCTTTGGAAAGGTGGATGAAACTCTCTAAATGTTGGTAACGACCATAATCCGGCTTTCGAGAACTCATCTAGATTCTAACCTCTAAAATTCTTCGGCCATTGCCACAAAAAAAACATATTTATTCGCCATTCCGAAAATTTTCCGAAATCTACTCGAAAAATAGCCGATTCCGTTGACCAAATCAGCCCATTTATAGATAGTATTTCGAAATGGCGGAAGCTTAAATTGAGCATTTTTGCTCATAATTTAAGCAAAAGGTTTCCGTTACATGCAATTCGTGTAAGATAAAGGCATGAGATTTAATTCAAATTGCTTAGAAACTCCACGAAACCCTTATATTTAGGTCGAAATGCCTTGGTATAAATCTTGCATTTAATGAGACATCAGATTACAACAATCAGACCGACCTCTGAAAGAAGGAGAATCAAATGCAGTTCGCAACCCCAAAATTTACTTCCGGAAAGGAAGTGGTTGAGTATGCCAAAAAAAATGGAGTCATTTTCTACGACTTCCGCTTCACGGATATCAAAGGAATGTGGCATCACGTTTCGTATTATGTGAATTCAGTTGATGAAGAAACATTCAAAGGAATTCCTTTTGATGGATCTTCCATTGCACGTTGGCAGCCAATCAATGCTTCCGACATGCAACTACACCCAGAAATTTCTACGGCTTTTTTAGACCCGTTTACTGCAGACAAAACTCTTGTTATGTTTTGCGATGTATGGGACATCTATAAAAAACAATACTATGAAAAATGCCCACGTTCCATTGCGAAAAAAGCATTAGAGTTTATGAACAAATCCGGAATTGCAGACACTGCTTATTTCGGTCCAGAAAATGAATTCTTTGTTTTTGACAGTCTACGTGTTCGCGATGAAATTAACTGCCAATACTACGAATTAGATTCTAACGAAGGAATCTGGAACACACATTCTGAAATTCCAGGAACAAGCAATACAGGAAAAATCAACTTCAACTCCGGACACCGTCCAGGAACTAAAGGTGGATATTTCCCAGTAGCTCCTATTGACTCTCAAGTGGATCTCCGTGCTGAATTCGTAAAAACTCTAGAAGCAATCGGAATGGAAACTTTCGTAGTTCACCACGAAGTAGCACAAGCACAAGGGGAAATTGGTGTAAAGTTTGGTACTTTGATTGAAGCTGCAGACAACGTTCAAAAGCTAAAATACATCGTTAAGATGGTAGCTCATAAACACGGAAAAACTGCTACTTTTATGCCAAAACCACTTTTTGGTGATAACGGTAACGGTATGCACGTTCATATCTCCCTCTGGAAAGGTGGAAAAAACCTTTTTGCTGGAGACAAATACCAAGGTCTTTCCGACTTCGCATTCAACTATGTTGGTGGAGTTTTGAAATATGCTAGAGCTTGTGCAGCGTTCACTAACGCATCTACGAACTCTTACAAACGACTCATTCCTGGATTCGAAGCTCCATCCATTCTAGCATACTCTGCTCAGAACCGTTCCGCTTCTTGCCGTATTCCTTTTGTTAGCGGTGAAAAAGCGAAACGTGTGGAATTCCGATTTCCAGATTCAACGGCTAACCCATATTTGGCGTTCGCATCGTTACTTATGGCTGGTATGGCTGGTGTCGCTGAAAAAATCGATCCAGGTCCTGCACGTGAAGAAGATCTTTTTGAACTTTCATTGGATGAAATCCGTGAAAAAGGAATTCGCCAAATGCCTCACACACTTCGTGAAGCAATGGAAGAAATGCTTGCTCAAAGAGAAATTTTCAAACAAGGGGATGTGTTTACAGAAAACTTTCTACAAACATACCAACACTACAAGTTTGAAACAGAAATTTGGCCATGGGAAGGTCGCCCTCACCCATACGAATTCCTCACTACTTACTCTTGCTAAGAGAAAAAGCCCCGGCAAACAGTCGGGGCTTTTTTTTGTTTACCATTCTTTATCTCTTCAAAAAATGACAAAAGAACTAAAGATTTAGTTCAACCAAACGATCTAAGGTTACAGGGCGAGGTAGCTCAGATGGTTAGAGCACAGGATTCATAACCCTGAGGTCACGGGTTCGACTCCCGTCTTCGCTACCAAAGATCGAGAGGACAAGGTATGAAAAAAACAAACCGTTTCTTTTCAATTCTGGTTCTGGTATTATTTGCCGGATCCATTCAAGCAGCTGACTTTCCTAAATGTAAAGAGGCCTGCGATAAGTTTTACACTTGTTCGGTACAAGTAAACCCTACTGCTACAGAAGAACAAAAAGCAACACTCAAACGTGGTTGTGAGTTCAATTGCAACCGTCCCAAATACTACAACAAAATTGCGAGTTGCCTCACTGGCGGTGATACTTGCAAAGCTTTCTCTACTTGCATTATGAAAGAAATGCAAGCCAACAAATAAAAGAACCTACACTGCTATAGAACAAAAACAGAAAGTAAGAGCCGGTCATCTGGCTCTTATTGTATTTGTTTTTACTTTTTGTTTCGGTAGATCCGGAACCCGACTAATTGTCGGTTCCGGTCTTTTGTGTAATCTGTTTGGAGAGTGACTTGGCTTCATCCAATCGAAGAGAAAGGATTTTAGAAATTCCTGGTTCTTCATTAGTGACACCAAAGATAGCGTTGGCTCTGGAGATTGTGGACTGGGCATGTGACACAACGATAAACTGAGTTTTGTCTTTAAATCGGTCTAGAATCTGACAGAATCTGAGTTTATTGGCCTCGTCTAGAGCCGCATCAATTTCATCTAAGAAACAGAACGGGCTTGGTTTCACCATGTAGATCGCAAATAAGAGGGCAATGGCTGTAAGTGACTTTTCCCCACCAGACAACAATCGTAAGTTCTGCACATGTTTGCCGGGAGGTTCTGCCATAATCTCTACGCCGGAATTGAGTGAGTCTTCTTTTTCCGTAAGTTCTAGAGTGGCCCTTCCCCCATTGAATAATGTAGAAAAGGTTTCTTGGAAGTTTTGTTTGATCTTTTCAAAGGTTTCTTGGAAAAGTTTTTCAGACTCTTCGTTGATTCGTTTCAAAACATCTTCAATGTCTTTTTTGGAACTTTCAATATCGATCTTTTGTTTGAGATTGTGTTCGTAAATTTCTTTGATATTACGATACTCTTCAATCGCCAGTGGATTGATGGAACCAAGAAGTTGGATCTCCGACTTTGCAGATCGTAGTCTTCTTTCTTCCGCTTTTTGGTCTAACTCAAAGTTTCCACGTTCCGTTTCCAATTCAGAATCGGTAAGAGAGTAATCATTATACAACTCTTCCACAAGAGAATCAATTTGTACTTTGAGTGCGGAACTGGTTCTTTCTTTTTCAGATAAAAGTGGAAGGAGGTTTTGAAACACTTCTTGGTTTTTTGAAATATTGGATTTAATTCCAGAGATCTCTTCTACCAGTGATTGTAAGGTTTCTTTTTCCGATTCCAAAATGCGGCTCATGGATAGAAACTCTTGGTAAGACTCTGCAATTTCTTTTTCTAAAACTTCGACTTCTTTCTCTAAACTATCTTTTTTATCACGAATGACAGATTCTTGTTCTTTTGCACCCAAGATCCTTTTTTGGATTTCACCAATCCTTTCATCAAGGACAGCAATTTCTTTTTGTTGGTTTTCCAGACGAGAGTTGGATTCGAGAAGTTTTTTCTCTAGTTCCACAATATGAGTTCTTGTTTCTTCCCAATGACTTCTGTGTAAAATGATATTACTTTGGTTGTCCCGAATTCCTCGTGTTAGGTTTTCGTTTTCTAAAATGAGATCTTCGATCGCTTGATCAATAGATTCTTTTTTAGAAAGAATTCCATCTTTATCAAAAAGTAAATTTCTAAAGTCATCTTCCTTTTTCAAAAACCCAGTTAGTTTTGAAGAATATTGTCCCAAATGGATTTCTCGAAGGTCGGAAATACCTTCAGTGACCTGCGACGATTCTAAGTAAGAAAGAGCAGATTGTAATTTATTTGCGTAAAGATCCAAATCAGAAAGAAGTATTGCTTTGTCTGCATTACGAATCTCTTCCCCTTCTTTGGATTCTCTTTTTTTATTTTCTAACTCTTGGATGAGTTCAAGAATTACCGTTTTTTGTTTGTCCCGAAGAGTGATATGGCGTTTTTCGTTTTCGCCAATTCGTCCTTCTTTCTCCTCGATCGACTTCTCTTCTTCTTTAATAGAAAGTTCCAAGGAAACACGTCTGGATTCCAAAGTTTGGATCTCTTGTTGCAGAGTGGTTTGGATTTCTCTTTGGCGTTCGTTTTCCAGTTCAATGGCTCGTTTTTCTACTTCGAGTTTGATCGTTGCCTGATTTTCTGTTTCCAATGCGGAAAGGATTTCTCCAATACGAAGTTCATACTCCAGAATAAAGGTTTTGTTTTTTGCTATTTTTTCTTTTTGGATTTGGCTTTTGGAAAGATGATCAAATAACTTTTTATCAATTTCAGCAATTTCCCTTTCTTTGGCTTCTTTGGTGGTTTCTTTTTCCGAAATCAAATTGGTTTCGTTTTGAATGAGAGATAAAATGGATTTGTTTTTTTCGCGAATCTCGAGTAAATCTTCATCCGATTTTTTCATACGGCGTTTGAAATCGCGTAGTTTTAAAAACCGAAGGTTTTTGTCAGACTCATCCAAATCAGATTTAAGTTTGAAGTATTGTTCTGCCTTCTCGGATTGTTTTTCTTTGACTTCCAGGTCTTTCACCATGGAGTTCATAATGTCTTGGATACGAAGTAAGTTTTGGTTGGTATCATCCAGTTTCTTCGTGGCTTCTTTGCGATCCAGTTTGAACCGAGAAACCCCCGCCGCCTCTTCAAAGATGGCCCGTCTTTCCTCTGGTTTCGAATTGAGAATTTGGTCAACTCGACCTTGTTCTAAAATGCTATAACTTGATTTACCAATTCCTGTATCGAGGAGGGTTTTTTCGATATCCTTTCTTGTGGTTCTGATATCATTGAGATAGTATTCGTTTTCACCGTCTGGATACAAACGACGAGTGATTTTGACGGATGGATAGTCAATGTTGAAAAAATGGTCATCATTATCAAAAAGAATGGAAACCTCGGAAAACCCAGCAGGTCGCCTACTCTCTGTTCCGTGGAAGATGACATCGTCCATTTTTTCGCCGCGTAGTCCCTTGGCACTTTTTTCGCCAAAGACCCATTTGACTGAATCAACGATATTTGATTTCCCCGAACCATTCGGCCCGACGACAGCAGTAAACCCAGGATCAAAATTGATCTCTGTTTCATCCGCAAACGTTTTGAATCCAACAATACTTAGGCTCTTTAAATGCATATATGTTTCGCCGTTCGATTTCCCTGTTTCCCGGTTGACACCACTTGGGAGACATAAGAAAAAACCTTAGATAGTATTATGTCCCAAATTATCGATCCCATTTCCAGTGAAATTTTTGAAAGGAAGCCGTACTTACAAAATTATTTCAGAAACTTTAATTCCGGAAACCGTTGGGAACTGGGTTCTGCCAAGAAACCAGGGGAATATTATGTCTCATTAAATGGGGAACCACTCTCTTCTTCCTTCTCCCCCCTAACACAAGCCATCCGACTATTGGACACCTATTCCTTAAGATCAACAGACATTGTCATTTTGTTTGGACTTGGAAATCCCCATCTCATCCAAAAAATCAGTGAAACTTTGGCAGAAGGTCAGATCCTCATTCTTATCGGAGACGACGAAACACTAATTCCTGTTATTTGGGATGAAATTTTAAAACCAGTTTTATCGATCCCAGGAAGGCATTTATTTTCTGGAGATGTTTTTTTCCCTTTGTTTTTTAACTATTTAGAGTCCTTACCCATTGAACGTGTGAGTGGACTGAAAGTCATTCGGAACCCAACCGATACAAGCCGGAATGTAGTTTTTCGTGAATTGGAAGAAAAAACCCAAACCGTATTTTCAGCAAAAATGAGTGACCTACTCACCAAGTTTGAATTTGAAAGGTTGTGGATCAAAAACTCCATTTGGAATTTGGTTCATGTAGGAAAAGAAACACCAGTTCGTTATCCCATCTCTTCTCTAAGGGAGAAGTTCAAAGGTCTTACCGCCGTACTCGTATCAGCTGGTCCCAGTTTACGAAAAAATCTGTCTTGGTTACAGTCTGTCAGAGACAAAGTTTTTGTTTTGTCCTGCGATACTTCTCTAAAGGTCCTCATCAAAGCAGGCATTGAAGCAGATGGGGTTGTTACACTTGATGCCCAAACCAATTCCTTTTTTCATTTTATGGGAGAGTCATTAAACAAAATTCCTTTATTTGCTGACTTGGTGAGTTCTCCGACACTCCTTCGTGAACCCATGTTTCGTTCCGTAGTACATTCCGTCACAGCCAAATACCAAGTAGATCCCGAAGGAACACTTGTACGTGAAGTGACAGCCGGAGGGGAGCTCGCCGAACAAGTGTTTACAGAAGTGGGAGATATCCAATCGGGTGGGTCTGTGGCAACCACAGCATTTGATATGCTTCGTTTTATGGGATTTACCTCTGTGTATTTTCTTGGACAAGACCTGGCATATTCAGGGAGGGAAATCCATTCTACAGGAACCCATCATAATGAAAAATGGCTCACACTTCTTAACCGAAAAAATAGTTTAGAACGAATCAATGAAGTCATCATTCGCAAACGGGAAACTCGTTTTGTTCCAAGAGCAGGTGGCAAAGGATCTGTTCTTACCGATTATGTTTTGGATTTGTACAGGCATTGGTTTGAAGAGTCAGCAAACACTGTGGAGGAGATGAAACTCTTCAATGTAAATGAAGACGGGGCAGAAATTGCAGGAATCCAATCCCTTTCTCCTGAAAGAGCAAGTGCAAATTTAAATGAGATACCAAACCACAACTATCCATGGCGAGAACTTTCTATTTGGAAATTAGGTTTGGAAGATGGGACTGGAGAGAAAAAGTCACGTGAGACTTTCGTAAAGTCTCGCGAACCAAAAGACAAAGGGAAAGTGGGGAAATCAGAGATGGCGACGTCCTTCTACTTACACCCCAAGGGTTCAGGACAATTATTCCATAAACTCCAAAAGGATTTGGAGTTTATGGAAGACGGCCTAAAGGCTTTTGAAGAGAAACTGGCTATTTCGTCCTTTCAGGAATCAGACATTTGGATTTGGATGCGGGAACAGTCCTATTTACGAAGGATGGTGCGTAAAACTGAGATTTATATTTTGCGCCACAAGGACTTGGAGCTAACGCGCAAAAACCAACTGATGATCCAATCCATCAAAAAAGAAATCCGTTATTTAAAACGAAGTCTTTATCCAATGATGGATTCATTTCCTGAAAAAGGGTGAAAGACAGAATTGTCTTCAAACTCAGGAAAATAATCAAAAAATAATTTTTGCGATACCACACGGTAGGCAAATGGATTCTTTTCCGCATAACCGTCAGTATATGGCATAGCAGGCAATTGGTGAAAATTAATTCTTTCTTCAAAGTTAATAAAATCACGGCGACTAAGTTCTGGTCTTAATTCCAAAGCCGTTTCTTTGAGTAAGTTCCAATCCAGTTTAAAACTCATCCTTGCTCCACGAAAGGCAGGTGACCTTTCTAACAAATTGACAAGCCGTTTCACTGGACAATCCATATGATAATATTTTGTTACATAAACTTTGACAAACCGAGCGGCAAGTCCCATCGGTTCCCAAATAAGTTCGGACTCAATACTTTCTGCTTCTTCTTTTTTAATTTCACTTAAAACGACATGTAACTCTGGAATGGATTGGCGTCCGGTCATAATCAAAGTGGATTCTTCCATTCCGAACTCTCCATAGTACAACCATTTGTAGAAGTCCTGGATTTCTGCTTCCGGATGGTCTTCTACAAACTTCGTAAGAAGAAAAAGTTTTTCTTTTTGTGTGAGTGTCGATTCGCGTTCAGTTTGCATCCCTAAGTTGCTCGCAGTTCTTTACCCAACACCAAACGTTTGATGTTTTCTCTATGTGAGTAGGAAATGAGGAAAAAGGTAGCAACTAATACAAAAAAGATGATGGGTTGGTATTCAGAATCAGGAATGTATTTTGTGGTTCCAAAATACCAAATTGGCATAGAAAGTGTTGCCAAGATAGAACCAAGAGAAACAAATCCAGATACTTTATACACAATGAAAAAAATCACAACCGCACAAACGGTAACAATGGGCACGAGGGTCATATACACACCCAATGCCGTGGCCACCCCTTTTCCGCCTTTGAAACGTAAGAAAGGTGTGAATGTATGTCCAAGGATGGCAACAGATCCGAGTAAAATTTCAGTGGTGGTCAGTGAGTAAGGAGATTCAATATAGGAGGCAAAAAAAACAGGAATAGCTCCTTTGAGTGCGTCCAAAAAGAGAGCGACGATTCCATATTTCCAACCGATGACTCGGCCTACGTTTGTCGCCCCAATATTACAACTACCATGTTCGCGAATATCAATTCCGCGCACTTGTTTGGCCAGGAGAAACCCAACCGGAATGCCACCCAAAAGGTAGCTCAATAGGACTGCGGCAAGTATCATTCCTTGCCCTCCTTACCCTCGTTTCTGTTACGAAGTTCTATCTCAACGGCTAGGCCATCCAATCCGAACTCTGCTACTATACTCTTTCGGTAAAAGCTCAAAATATTTGACGGAAAGAGTTTCGTATCATTCACGAAGAACAGTATTTTAAAAGGAATCTGGGAGACCTGTGTGGCGTAATACACCTTCGGAGGTCGGTTCGATGCCTTCTGAACCTTATTTTTGCCCCCCCACTTGCTTAACCAGTCATTTAAGGCACGGGTTGTGAGCTTTTTCTGGGACTTTTCGTAGAGAGCCACCACAGATTCTAGGAGTTTGTGGGTACGGACTTTCTCTTTGGCAGAAAGGGAAATGAGAGGGCGTTCTTTCAAAATGGAAAGTTTGGCTTCCATCCGGTCTTTGTAGTGTTTCCAAGAATTGGATTCTTTTTCTGGAACCAGATCCCATTTGTTCACAGCCACAATCATGGGTTTTCCAAGCTCCTGGATTTCTCCAAAAATCTTTTTATCAAATTCACCCAAACCTTTCATCGCGTCGACAAGAAGCACCACTACATCGGCTTCTCCCAAACTATGAAGGGTTCGTTTGTAGGAATAGAATTCTAAACTTTCACCAGTTTTCGATTTTCTGCGAATCCCGGCCGTATCAATGATTTCTAATTTTTGATTTTGAAAATAGAACTGATCGGAAACAGAATCTCTAGTGGTTCCCGGCACATCACTCACCACAGCACGTTTGTAACCGAGAAAGGTATTCAGAAGTGAAGACTTACCTGAGTTAGGTTTTCCTATGATCGCAATTTTGCAATACGGATCTTCCGGCATTTTGATTTTGTCTGGAAGGAAAAAATTAATCTTTTGGTAGAGGAGATCAAAATTCCTACGCCCAAGAGCCGAAATAGGTAGAAGTTCGTTTAGACCCAGTTTGTAAAATGGTTCCAAGTCATACTCATCTTGTTCGGTATCTACCTTATTGATGAGGGTAAGAACCATTTTATCTTTTAGAATATCATCTTTTTTAAATAGATCGATGAGTTTGTGATCATACTTACGTAAGTCTTTATGATCAATAACATGAAGGATGAGATCCGAATTTCGTAAATGTTCAAAAGCAATATCGATGATTTCTTTCGAAATTTCATCGATATTTTCAATATCTAAACCTGGTGTATCGGACAAAGTGAACGGAATTTTAAATTCAGACCTTTCCACTATTTTTTGTAAAACGTCTCTTGTGACACCAGCAGTATTTTCTGTGATGGCACTTTGTGCGCGGAGGATGGCGTTGAATAGTGTGGACTTACCCACATTTTGTCTACCAACAATGGTGACCACTGGAAGTCCTTTCATTTGCGTAGGTGTTCCTTCATGGCTCTTTCCATATCGATTTTGGCTTCCTTTTTTTGAATGTCGTCACGTTTGTCGTAAAGTTTTTTTGGTTTGGCAAGAGCGATGTCTATCTTCACCAAACGGTTGTTTTTAAAGAAACAACGAGTGGCAACAAGTACAAGACCTTTCTCCTTGATGGAGCGATCAATTTTTTCGATTTCTTTTGCTTTTAAGAGGAGTTTACGAGGTCGAATTTCCGGATGGTTCGCATAACCCCCGTTCTTGTAAGGAGGGATTTGAAAGTTTTCCAAAAAAACTTCCCCGTTCCTTACTTTGGCAAAACAATCGGTAAGATTTCCCTTTTTTTCACGAAGGGATTTTACCTCAGATCCTGTGAGTACAACACCAGCCTCGAACGAATCTAATAGTTCGAAATTGAACTTTGCCTTTTTATTGATTAAAGGATCAGTTCCGCGAGGTTTGTCGTCTTTTTTGGTTTTGCCCATACTAATTATTGCCTAAGGGAATGGTGGATTTGCACCAATCTTGCAATTTCAGCTCCAATCAAATTTGGCATGGAATAGAAGTTGTCTGCCGTAATTTGAAGGGAGTCGTGGAACACATGTTCCGCAATGTAGCGAGACCCAAGTCCCACCCCTAAAAATACATAATTTTTGTCCTGGTTTTTCAGTACAGCTTCTTTCAATTTTCGAGTATCAAAAGAGGAGAGTTCGTCCTCAATATAGGTCTTGGCCCTTTGCCCACGGAAGTCGGAAAGGATCACAATGATCTTTGTTTGGGCATCGGGGGAGAAAAACCGCTCTGAATTAGAAAGAACTTGGTATTCAGGGATGCTGTCCCCATGCCAATTTTTACAAAGAGCACTAAACACCTCTTCTTCCTTTTCTGTAGTGTAATCTTCTTCCGCTGACTTTAAATTAAAAATGTCCACTGTGTCTTTGGAGTTTTTAATATCACAAAATGTATGAACACTTGTTTTGATATCATGTTCATTTAGGATATGTAAACTCACAAGAAGAGCGGAAAGCATCGCAATCGAATATTCGAAGTTAAAGATCCTGCGGCATTTCGAAACAAGGAAGGTAACTTCTACACCTTTTAATTTTTCATCATTCTTTTCGATTGTGGTTTTATCGAAGATCTTTGTATCTCCCCTTCCACTTTTGTATGAGATGTATTTTCTTGCATCCACTCGTGACCCTTCGTTTTTGTACATCCGGTGGATGTCAATTTCAGGATCAAAAAGTTGTTCTAAATTGAGTTCAACCTCTTCCAATTCCTTTCCAAATACGGACTTAAATTCTTCAAGACCTACCATGATGGAATAGTCCCAAAGCAGACGGCGTTTTTTCAAAAATTGTTTGTAAAGTTCTTCGGTTCGGTAACCCCAACCACCGCCACCACCTTGTGGTTCTCCTTGGCCTTGGTTCCCTTGGGTGTCTTGTCCATACCAAGCATCTGGACCTTCTTTGGTGGCACCGCCGGTTTCTGGAGTATTGATCTCAATTCCTCGTTTGGTTTCTACACCGGAATTGAGTTTTTTAGCAACACCTGTTAGTGGGTCCCTTTTATGGAGTTCGGGATCCCACCAATTTTTACGATTTAGTCCTGATTCAACGGTAAACGTTTTTTTTTTCTCTTCGATTTCCTCGAAGAGTGTTGATACGACTTCTACACCGGAAAGATAACCTTCCAAAAGGCGTTCGAGTTCCTTTCTCTCTTTTGGATCAGCAATTTGATTTGTATAATAAATCTTTCCCCCACGGATCGCAATGTCTTTCACATCTGTTTGGTTGTATCGATAGATATGATTTTTCCATTTCAAAAGATTCGAGATTCCAAATCGATAAGGCATCAGATTTGCCGAACCAATGGTGCGTTTTTCTGCTAACTCTTTGGCTTTGAGATGGAAACGTGCTAGGGAACGCGGGAGCACTCCTTCCGGAAGATAGAATTCCAAAATCTCTTCTAATACTTTTGTATCTTCTAGTTCAGGGAAAAGAATGGGTGTGAAGCGGTTTCGAAAGGCACGAGATATGGTTGTTACCGATTTGGATGCACGAAATGATTTCATTCCAAACACAATGGATTTTTCTGTAAGTTGGATGGGAAGATACTCACCCGACTCTGGAGGCAGAGTGAGGGAACGTGCATCATCCGTTAACATATTCATTTTTTCTACAAGTTCAGCACCGGCGGATTCAAGTCCTGAGATCAGAATGATATGACCTTTTCGAATGGACCTTGTTAGGGGCCCGTCTACCCAAGTCACACTTTCGATATTTCCTTCTTCTGTAGGTTTTAAGGCACCCACTACATCGGAGGTATGCATCCCTTTGGATAACATCACCGACTCAAGTTCAATTCCTGTGAGTTCTGTAAATAATGGTAAAAACTCTTGCGGGTCTTGGTCTTCTCTATATTCAATTAAGATATTTTCTTTTGCTTGGATGGCAGTGAAAACCTGGTCGAGAAAATGTAATACAGGTTCTGGTGTGGGATAAGTAGAAAGAAGGGAGATTGTTTTTTTCTCGTCCCAGGTTTTGATTTCTTTATCGTTCCAAAAAATGGTAGAACTTTGCACATAACCTTTGGTAGGAACCAGTTTCACCGATCCACCAAACTCGGATTCGATGAGTTCTCTTTGTTTGACTTTGTCTTCTTTTTTACGAAACGGTTCTTCGAATAAATAGAGTGCTTCTCTTGCCGCAACCGTTTTGTCCTGTGAACCAAATAGAACCAAACGATTACAATACTTTTGTAAGGTTCTTAAATTAAAATGATACTTTTCTAAATCACCCTTTCCAATCTCACCCGCTTTGATCCGAGCTTCCGATTCCAAACTGATACGAATGATTTGTTTTAAAACATCTTCCCCGAGCATGGGATAAAGTTTTTTTAAGATAAAAAACATTTCGTCTGGGGAATAAGGATCCACATACACAACTGCAAAATGTTTGGTGATATCAAAAGGAAGGGGTTTTCTTCCTTCAAATCCTTCACTTGGATTTTGGGTTCCGATAAACCAGAATCCAGTTTTTCCGTTTACTCTTTCCCCACTCCCTTCCAAAAGATCTAAGTAGTTGGATTCATAAACAGAAGAAAATCGTTTGATGATGTTTGGTGCACAGAGGTTCATCTCATCGGCAACAAAACTAAGTCCTTCTGACAAAGCATTGGTGAGAGGTCCATTTGACCAGGTAAATCCTTTCCCATCCAGAAGGATGCGGTAAGACCCAATTAGGTCTTCTGGCAATGTGTCTTCATTAAAACTAAACCGAAGTGTCGGTTGTTTGCGAAGAGAATTGATATAATATATGAGTGCGTTTTTTCCAACACCGGCATCTCCCACAAGAAGGACAGGAATCCCTTCGAGCATGGGGTATAGAATTTTTTGTAAGGTTTGTTTGACCGAGTCAGTTTCGACAAGGCTAGAAGGGAAAACGGGAAATTTCTCTGAGTGCGGGAGGACCGGCACTTTCACATCAGCGATGGTAACAAATTCCATATCCTTCAGATTTCTATCCATTTCCTAGGTGTAAACCAAATTCTATTGACCCGTACCTCCCTAAAAAACCATGATGATTCCATGGATTTCGCAAATAGAATGTATGGGATTGACTCCTCCCCCATCCGCAAGGCTTTTGAGCTAGCACGGAGTATCCAAAACCCGATCAATTTGAGTATCGGCCAACCGCACTTTCCTTGCCCACCTAACATTATCGAAGTTTTGACAAAAGCGGCGCAAGACGGGAAAACCTCTTATACCTTAACTGGTGGGATTCCTGAATTAAAATCTGCAATGGCTGAGAAATACCGAACACAAAACAAAATTTCTTATGCTCATGAAGATCGGATCCTTGTCACTTCAGGAATTTCTTCTGCTCTATTTTTACTCTTCAATGCACTGGTGAACGAAGGGGATGAATGTTTGGTGGTCTCTCCTTACTTTTTAATGTATCCTGCGATGTTAAAGTTCTATGGTGGAAAAGTTATCCCCTTAGAAGAAAGTTTCAAACCAGAAGATTTAGAATCATTAAAATCTAGAAAATTCAAACTCATCATTTTTTCCAATCCATCCAATCCCACTGGAAAGGTTCTTTCGAAAGATCAACTCCGAGCCCTTGCGAACTTAGCGGAATCAACTGGCGCTTATCTGATCAGTGATGAAATTTATGAACTCTTCGATTATGATAAACAGTTTCATTCGATTGGTTCAGAGTATGAAAAAACCATCACACTCACTGGTTTTTCCAAAACCTATAATATGACAGGCCTTAGACTTGCCACCATCCTTGCCGAAGACAAGGTGATCAAAGCACTCACCACCTTACAACAGTATACGGTTGTCTGTGCACCTTCTATCACCCAGTGGGCCGGAATCGAAGCTCTCAAGACAGATATGAGTGCTTACATCCAAGACTATAAAGAAAAACGTGACTTCGTTTATGAATCTTTAAAAGACTACTACCCCATCCAAAAATCAGGTGGAGCCTTTTATTCTTTTTTCCAAGTTCCTGTCACCGATGAAGAATTCATCCAAAGAGCAGTTAAAAAAGATCTGATCTTAGTTCCTGGATTTATCTTTTGTGACAAAAAGAATTTTGTGCGACTTTCCTTTGCCACCGAATGGGACACTTTGAAACGAGGAATGAAAGCCTTACAGGAACTTTCTAAGGAAAGTTAAACTCTTTTTAGTCAAATTAGATAAGGAAAACTTAGGATTTTATGGAAGAATCGATTTGGTTATCTCTTTGGACCCTCTCGACCTATGGAATCCTATTTTTTTTGGGAGCAAGTCTCGCTAGTTTTTATACAACCCTTGCGGAACGAATCCTGACTTTTTGTTATGGTAAAAAAAGAAAGGAAGCTAGCGGCTTCAAACGCTGGAAAATCATTTTCACAAAACCAAGCCATTGCACGTCATGTGGGCATTTGGTGAAAAAAAACCACCTCACACCCATTATTGGTTGGTTTTTAACAAAAGGAAAATGTAACTCTTGTGAAACTAGACTTCCCAAACTCTATCCACTTACAGAATTTCTTTTTGGGCTCGTTGCCATCTTTGTATTTTTTGTTTCCGAAGATATTCTTGGAACCATATTTCTTCTGTTTTTGTTTGGGCATCTACTCATTTCCATGATGACAGATGTGGCAAAATTTTCCCTCGATTATGAAAACCTTCCCTTCCTCATCGGATTTGGATTTCTTTCCAACTACTTCCTATTTGGTGAAGTGGCAAATATTGAATCGCTTTGGGTCTTTTTAGGATTTTTAGGTTTTTATCTTTTGATTTATCTTTTGTTCCGAGGTGGCACAGGCCTTGGTGATGTCCTCTTTTCTCCTACTTTCGCTGCCATTGCCGGAAATCCTTTTTGGATTTTGTATTTTAATTCTGCTTATTTACTCGCCGTCGGATTTAGTTATCTTTTACGAAAAAAGGGTGAACCCTTAAAGGGGAAAAAAATTCCTATGGGTTTGTATTTTTCCCTCGGGTTATTTTTCACTTATTTCGCGAAGTTACTCATCCACTACTACAACTGGGAGGGATTTCCAATCTATGGAACCATTGAATGAATTACCACATATGAGAAAACTCTACACTCGTTCTGTTTTATCCGAAGAAACTGCGGGTTCTGACCCATTAGAATTATTTCGCCTTTGGTTTTCGGAAGCAAAAGAAGAAGGAGAACTAGAACCAAATGCGATGAGCCTTGCAACAGTAAACAAAGCGGGCCAACCTTCGATTCGGATCGTTTTACTCAAAGGCCTAATCCGTGATGAGTTTCAGTTTTTTACCAATTATGATTCGGACAAAGGTAAAGACATAACAGAGAACCATCATGTGGCTCTGAATTTCTTTTGGCCAAAACTCGAAAGACAAATCAGAATCGAAGGACAGGCGGCGCGCATTTCCAAAGAAGAATCAGAAACTTATTTTGCCGTCAGACCAAGAGAATCCCAAATCGGAGCACTCGCATCAAATCAAAGTTCGGTGGTGCCATCTAGAGAATTTTTAGAAGAGAAGTTTGCCTCTCTCTCAAAAGAATGGGAAGGAATAAAAATTCCTAAACCTGAAAACTGGGGTGGGTATTCTGTTTTCCCTACCAAAATCGAGTTTTGGCAAGGAAGGGTGGGAAGGTTACATGATCGGATTTCTTTTGAAAGGATCGAATCTAGTTGGAAACGAAGTCGTTTATCTCCGTAAACCCATTCGATTCAAAAGAAATATTTTATAAATTTCGCAAACCACAGATCCGCTAAAAAGGTTTATCTTTCTAGCGGACATACAAATCGTTTGAGCCGTTAGATCGATTGTCATTAACCGTGAAGGTTTAATAGATGTCCTAACTTTGTTTTTTTGGTCTGTAAATACCGAGTGTTCTCTTCTACAGGATCAATCTCAATCGGAACTCTTTCCGTTACGTGCAAATTGTATCCTTCGAGTCCCACAATCTTACGAGGGTTATTCGTGATGAGTTTCATTTGTTTCACCCCGATATCTCGTAAGATCTGTGCCCCAATTCCATACTCACGTAAGTCAGGAGCAAATCCAAGTTTTTCATTGGCTTCGACAGTATCAAGTCCTCCCTCTTGTAAGGAATAGGCTTTCAGTTTGTTGATGATTCCAATCCCACGCCCTTCTTGGCGCATATAAAGAAGAACTCCTGTCCCTTCTTTTTCAATCATACGGAGGGCATTATGAAGTTGGGGGCCACAATCACAACGTTGTGATGAAAAAATATCTCCCGTCAAACATTCACTATGAACACGAACAAGCACTGGTTTTTCAGGATCGATCTCACCTTTCACAAGTGCCATATGGACTTTATCATCAATTTGGGTGGAATAAGCTTTGATTTTAAAATCACCAAACTCCGTTGGTAAACTTGCTTCCACTTCTAAATGAATTAACTTTTCTTTATGCCTTCTATAACGAATTAAATCTTCTATCGTATAGATATTGAGTCCGTGGGTTTTTGCAAATTTTTCCAAATCTGGAATCCGAGCCATGGATCCATCGTCATTCATAATCTCACAAATGACACCACTTGGGTAAAGACCCGCTAATTTAGATAAGTCGACAGCAGCTTCTGTATGTCCTGCCCTTCGTAAAACCCCACCTGTCACTGCTTGGAGCGGAAACAAATGGCCTGGGCGCACCAAATCTTCAGATTTGGTTTTCGGATCAAGGAGGACTTCGACAGTCTTCGCCCTGTCATGTGCGGAGATTCCCGTAGAGGTTCCGTGTTTGGCATCTACGGAGACGGTAAAGGCAGTTCCGTGTTTGTCGCCTAATGTTAGGTCATCCACCATTTTTCCTAGACCTAAACCTTGTAACCTTTCTCGTTCCATCGGAACACAGATGAGGCCTCGACCATGGGTTGCCATAAAGTTAATTTTGTCTTTATCCGCAAACTCTGAGGCGCAAACCAAATCACCTTCATTTTCTCTGTCTTCAGAGTCGACGAGAATGATCATTTTGCCTTGGCGGATTTCTTCGATTGCTTCTTCGATCGGACGTATCATAGGGAAAGGCCTCTATATACTAAAACTCTGAAAGCCGTTCCGAATTAAAGAAGATTCCCAAAGAAAGTCATTGATTTTTCCCCTTTCTTTTGTCTAAATGTTCCGGATCGGAGGCCATGTGGAACTGAAACTGAACACAACAGGAAAGATCAAAACCATTGAAATTGCAGGTAAATTTGACATTGAGTCCACAGAGGAATTTGAATCTATCTTTGCGAAACTGATAGAACCAAATCCAAACGTTGTTTCTATTGAAATGAGTCGTCTTGACTATATCGATTCTTCTGGAATCGGTTCTCTCATCAAAAGTCTCAATTCTCTCAAAAATAAAAAAGGAAAACTCATTCTCGTCGGGATGAAACCGATGATTCAGAACGTATTCAAATTAGCAAAACTAGATATGTTTTTTGAAATTATGAATGTTACAGATTTCCAGGCAAAGTATGTAGCTGACGATAGCGATTCTGATATCGACGATTTATTGAAAAGAAGTTAAGAACCAGACCTTTGGCTTAAATAATTTTCAATGTATTTGGCAAGAATATCCACTTCTACATTCAATCGTTGGTCTTTTTTCCAGGAACCTGCATTGGTTTTCTCCATAGTTTCAGGAATTAAGATCAATTGGATATTTCCATCCTTTACATCCACTACAGTAAGGCTAATCCCATCCAAAGTGACAGAACCTTTTTTGACAAAATAACGTCGGAGTTCTTCAGGGATTTCTACCCAAAACTCCTCCACTTCTTTTTCGATTTGTTTTCGGCTAATGACCTTTGCCATTCCATCCACATGACCTTGTACCATATGACCGCCAAATCTTTGCCCAAGAGCCATAGCCCTCTCTAAATTAACGCCATATCCTTCACCTAACCTAGACAAGTTGGTAAGTTCCAAAGATTTAAAAGAAGCATAAAACTTAAATACATTCCCTAATTCAGAGAATTCAGTAACAGTCATACAGGCGCCGTTAATAGCAATAGAATCTCCCAGTTTCAAATCAGGATTTTCCCATTCTGTTTCTATTGTAAATTGGATACCCGAATCAATGGGTTTAATTTCGACTACTTTTCCGATAGTTTCGACAAGACCAGTAAACATAGGTTTAAGCGCTCCTTTGAGGTTTTCTGATAAAAATACGATTGGATCCCACTTGGTATTCTGAAATTAAAAGTTCATTCTGAAATACAAAAGGAATTCCGTCTGGAAGAGATTTATTTTCATTTCGAATTTCAAGAATTCGATCCGATTCCGTAAGTTCCTCTGCTAAAAAAGAAGGGAAAAAATTCCCAGCTTCGCATAACAAAGTATTGATCCCGAGATCACCCAAAATCTCCAAAAATTTACTCGCATCATCCGGTTTGATACAAACCCCTTCAAACTTAGAAAGCGATCGAATATGGTTTTCTAACTCGCGACCAAAGGATTCTATATCCTCATCCGATAAAATAAAGAAAATACATTTTTTTTCACCCATCATTTCGGTGAGTTCTTTTTGTTTTCTAAAAAACTCATCAGTGGGTAGATGTTTTAGATCCAAACAGAATACACGATAGGGTTGGTAGAGGATTTCCTCCAAACGATGGATTTCTGTTGTATCTTTTGCATATTGTAAGATAGAGGAAACTAGTCCAGAGCCGGCCTCAAAAAAAGGTTCTAATTCTGTGATCCGATTTCCTGGTTTGTGAGAAAGTATCATCTCTTCTGAAATCCGAAAATGAAGGGAGGGTGAATCAGAAACCACTGTTCCTGGGCCCACCGCAATGGCATCTACTTTGGCACGTAACAGTTGCAAGGTGAGATCCACTTCTTCGGAACTCACCCTTTCTTTTTTTTTATCCAAAGAGGCAAAATTTCCTTCCTTGGAAGTAGCGGATTTAATCCAAACCCAAGGACGTCCTGTCTGAATTCTTGTGAGAAATCCCTGTAAATAAGGAAGAGATACCTTAGCGAGCATTGGATCAAGGCCAATGGTAATTCCAACCTTTGTATATGTTTCCCAGTCTCCGGATACAACGAGAGGGTTGGGATCTTTCCATCCGAGTTTGATTTCATTCGGTTTTCTTTCGATCACCAAATCTCGACAAGGTGGTGTTTTTCCAAAATGGGTACACGGTTCTAAACTAACCGAAAGAATCTCATTTGTTTGGTTTGGATTTTTAAGATCACTTGTTTCGGAATTTTTCTCTTCTTTTAAGTCTGTCGTTTTGGAGATTGGATAACGAGAATAAAGTTCTCGTTCTGCATGGTTTTTTCCAAAGGTTTGAGTATGTGCACTGGCAAGGACTGTTCCTTCCTTGTCAGTTAAAACAGCTGAGACGGGAGGATTGGCACCGGTTTTTCCCATAGCCAAAAACCCAAGTAAGGAATGCAGAGAATAAGTTTCCTTCCGTTTCTCTGCATTCATATTAGATTTGTTATGCGAATCTTTTTTTCCTGAGTTGGTCGTAAATCTCAGAAATAGGAGCTGCAATATAGATAGAAGAGTAAGTTCCTACAATTACCCCAAAAAGTAGAACAAAAGCGAAATCATACAATTCCACTGCACCTCCCACGATGATGGCCACGACGGAAATCATAGTAGTAAACGAGGTATTGATAGTTCTTCCCAAAGTTTGAGTAATGGATACGTTGATGATATTAGAAAGTGCTAAATTGTCTTTCCCGTGAGCATTCTCGCGGATTCGGTCAAACACAACAATTTTATCGTTAATGGAATAACCAAGTAATGTGAGAAGAGCTGCAATGATGGGAACACTTGGTTTGATTTGTAAAAAACCAATGAGTGCCAATGTCATTAAGATATCATGAACAAGCGCGATAGAAGATGCCAAAGCAAACTTAAACTGCGAACGAATACTCAAATACAAAAGAATGATGGCAAGAGTAGTGAGAAGGAGTGTAATTCCGACTTCAGTTAATTCACCACCTACTACCGCTCCCACTTGATCAGCTGACAAAACTTTTTCCTTCGGCAATTTGTATTCATACCGAAGAAGTTGGACAAACCGGTCAATAGCTGAAGTAGAAGATTCCCTATTTGCTTCAGGAATTTCTTTATACAAAGATTCAATGGTGTCTAGAGATCCAAGTCCGATATCCAATTGGTAAATGTTTTTCTCTTTTTCCAAAAGAATGACAACCGCTTCAATGTTTTTGGATTGGAAGTATCCATCTAAATCGCTACGAGTTTTGTCGGCGGGAAGTTCTACAACTGTCCGAAGTCCACCGTTAAAATCGAGAGAGTGAGCAAACCCACCATACTTAGCGAAGGTAACAACAAATCCGAAAACAATCGCAAGAAATGAAAAACTAAGGGTAAAGTATTTATACTTTGTAAAATTGATGTTATGCATGAGTAGTCTCCTTTTTCCCAAAGAAGAAAGGTCTTAAATTCAAGTGATGGATGCCGATTCGATTCACAGCCAATTCCATAAACAATCGAGAGAGGAAAAGGGAAGTAAAAAGAGTCGTGACAATACCCCAACAGAGTGTGATCGCAAAACCTTTGATCGGTCCATTTCCAAGACGAATCATGAGAATCCCTGCAATGAGTGTGGTGACGTTTGCATCCATAATGGTCCAGAACGCATTTTCAAAACCACGAGTGACTGCAATGGAAAGTGCCCTACCCTCTTCGATTTCTTCTCGAATCCGTTCATAGATAATTACGTTTGCATCCACTGCCATACCGGCAGTCAATATGATCCCCGCAATCCCCGGTAAAGTGAGAGTAAAATCCATTAAAGTAAGAAGTGCCGCTAATATGATGATGTTCACAAGAAGTGAAAGGTCAGCAATGAATCCACCCAAACGGTAATAGAAAATCATATAAGCCATTACGAGGAAAAATCCAATGGCAACCGCTTTCAAACCCACTTCAATTGATTCAATCCCAAGAGTCGGCCCAATGAATCGCATTTCTAAAACAGAAAGTGGAATAGGAAGTGCTCCTTCAGAGATCACGTTAGCCAATCGAATGGCTTCCTGTTCAGAAAAACTTCCAGAAATTTCAGCACGGCCTCCTGCAATTGGGTCGTTGATCACTGGATTGGAGATTACCTTATCCCCCCAAACAATTGCTAGGTTTCGTCCACGGTTCTCTGAAGTAAGATCAAAAAATTTCTCAGCACCATTTGGTGTGAGTGTAAAACTCACCATCCATCCATACGAATTGGAATTGTAGGATGGTTGTGCGTTGGTCATATCATTCCCGGAAAGGGCGATTTTACGTTCCAAAACTACAAAACTACGAGGGAGTAAGTTTGATTTTGCAGAATTTCCACGAGCCCACATCGCATAGATTTTAAAGTCTGGTGGGATATTATACTTTTTCTCTAGGTTTTCTAAAAACTCATCTTGGGCTTTTTTCCCTGCTTTGTTTTTCACAAGCTCTTGAAAGAGATAAATATCAGTGTTTTCTCTTTTACCCAAATCCATCATACGACGTTCGCTGTCAGCAATTTGGCCCTTAAATACAAATGGAGTTGGTTCTTCTAAACGATACTCCACAGTTTCCGTGTTCTGTAAAATTTCTAAGATGGCCGCAGAATTAGAAACACCAGGAAGAGATACTTCAATCGCATCCTGTTCTTTCTGGATACGAACTTGTGGTTCTGTTAAGTTTTGAGTGGTTAGACGATTATCGATAATCATCTTTGCTTTTTCTAATTCTACAATTTTACGCATGGGAGAAAGATCAAAACTAGATTCAATTTCAGCGAGTCTAGATTTTGCTTTTTCTTTATCCTCAACCTTGGATGCCGGGTTGTTTAAAGTTAGTTTTAATTCGTTAAGTTCTTTTGCGTAAAGGTCTTTGAGTTTGGAAGTATAATCATCAAAGTCTCCTTTGAGAACCACTCGCATACCACCCTGTAAGTCGAGACCCAATTTAATCGATAGAGATTTACCACCGCGAATCGTTTCTTCAATCCAAGTAGGTTCTAATTTGTTTTTAGATTCACTTACAAAAGACTGATTCTCTTGCGAGATTTGGTTGATCTTTGCGGAAGTGATAAACCTTCCTTTCACTGTGTAATATGGATTTTCTTTTGGAGGAAGAATTCCTTGTGGTTCAATGGTCCAACCTGAACCTTTACCATAATCTTTCGCCCAACGTTCAAAAAGTGCATTCACTAATGTTTTTTGATCTGCTTCAGGAAGTGCATACACATCCTCTCTAACAACGATCTTTAACGTGCGATCGGCAAAGTTCGGATACAAGATTGTAAAAGAAACCGCCAGAATCAAAAAAGGAAGAATCAATAGTCGATACGATTGCAAGTTAGTTTGCTCCTAAAATTATTATCTTCTATAAGAACGACTGCTAGATCCCGGGCGAGCAGATCTAAGTCTGTAAAAAGCAAAGAGTATGATAATCCCAAGGATCATCATCGCTTTTTTATATTTAGCAAAAAAATCAGAGAAATTAAAGAGTGATTTTCCAGATTCTTTGTTGGTGGAAGGATTCGATTCAATAGGAGAACCTTCCGTTTTTCCAATTTTTAAATCTGCAGAAAAACCAGGAAGACCTGACGGCTCCACTGCAACATTGGAATCCATCCACAAACCATTACTGACAACTTCCTCTTCTTCCGTTACCGGAACTTGTTTTTCTAAACTAGGAAGGGATTTTTCAGTAACATTTGGATTCACAGCCAAATTAGTATTTTGTGGAAGTGTTTCCGAAGTTACCAGCTGACTTTGTTTGGATTTCTTTTTCGATTTCTTCTTTTTTCCCGTAGTGGGTGCTGTCGTAGTCACAACATTGGTTTGTTTTTTTGTTGTGGTAGTAACTGTTTCCTCTTTCGGTTTGGTGGTAGTCGACTTTGGTTTATCATTTACCTTATCTAAAAAATCCAAACCCTCTTGTGCAAAGAGGGAAACCGAAAAAAAGAATATCAGGGAAATAAAGAAGAATCGTTTCATCTTAGGCTTTCTTCTTCAGAATAGCGCTAGTTTCAAAGGTAATGTTTGTGTTGGCAGCAACACTCAAAACTACGGTCTCATTATTATCTTTGAATTCTACAATCTTTCCGTGAAGGCCACTGTTTGTCACAACATTGTCCCCTTTTTGGAGATTTGTGATCATCTCTTTACGTTTCTTTTCTTCTTTTTTGTTTGGAAGAATCACAAGGAAGTACATAGCAACTAACATGATCGGAATGATGATGAGTGACTGTAGGGACGACTTTGCACCCTCTTCTTGGGCAAGGATTAGGATATCTGGTGTTAAAAAATTAAAATTGAGCATAGCTATTTATCCAATGTTTACAGGCCTTATGTTAAATTCAATGTTTCACGAACGAATCGGAGAACTTTTTTCTCGAGGATGGCTGCCTTGGCAGTTTCGTATCCTGTTCGTATATCGTCCACGGCTCCGAGTAAAAACATAGCGACACCAGCATTGAGAGCCACCATGGAAGTGCCTCCGGTAGATTCTTTCGGATCGAGAACAGCACGAAACAGGGCCTCAGCCCCTTCTTTAGAAGAAGAGAACACTGTATTCCTATCCAATTCTTTGGCATTTAAGCCCAGTTCTTTTGGCTGAAAGACCAATTCTTTGGTCTCTTTCCCATCAAAATAGGCATAATCTGTGCCTTCAAAGATAGAGAATTCGTCCAGTCCGTCTCGAGAGTGACAAACAATTGCCTTTTTGGAACCTAACCTTCCCAAAATTTCAGCCATCGGAAGACAGAGAGATTTGTCATAGACCCCGACCATTTGGTGTGAGGGGGCAAATGGGTTGGAAAGAGGACCAATCAAATTAAAAAAAGTACGAAACCCTAAACTTGCACGAACCGGGCCTGCATATTTCATGGCTGGGTGCCAAGCCGGAGCAAACAAAAAGACAAATCCTGTGCGAAGAAATTCGGACTCTGAATCGGCAGTGGACTGGTCCAACTTGTAACCAAGCCCGGATAAAATATCAGAACTTCCAGAGAGTGAGGAAACAGACCGGTTTCCGTGTTTGGCAACCTTAAACCCAAGGCTTGCTAGAGTGAGGGCCGAGAGAGTGGAAACATTGAGAGTGCCTTTGCCATCCCCACCTGTCCCACAAGTATCCAAAAAATCAAAATCAAATTTTTTAGAAGGTTTTACCGCATGGTTACGCATCGCACGAACAAATCCATACAACTCGTCAGTGGTTTCTCCCTTCATTTTCATAGCAGTGAGAAAAGATGCAAGGACTGTTTCAGGAACCTTACCATCCATCACTTCACTTAAAAAAAGTTCCGCGTGAGTGTCTACTAAGTGGTGCCCGGATACAACTTGACCGAGGATTTCTTTAGTTGTTGGAACGGTCATAAAAAATCCTTTTTAAATTCGAAAAAGTTAAGAGTTGATAATTGGTCACAATATAACGAAGACCCGAAATAACGGTAATGAATGTTGTGAATAACATTCCAAAATAGGGAACAAAAGAAGCAATCGAATCAAAAAAATCTTTGAAACTTAATGTTTCCGTTGTTTCGACAAATGTATAAAACTCATTTGCGTGTTGCGAAGCCACTTCAAAAGTAGAGTAACCAGCTAACTTCCCCATAGCATATGTTTCATTGATCATGGCACGCCTTTTACCAGAGATCAGCATAAAAACCACAAGAATGATAAGGATAGCTCCCATTTGGAAAGCCGTTTTTACTTTTCCCATCATGGTTGTACGAAGGCTATTTCCAGACCGAACTGCAATATAACGTAGGAAAGTGATGAGCATATCACGTCCGACGATGAGAACTACCATCCAAACCTCGATAGGTTCATGAATGAATAAAAATGTAACAAAACACCCGATGACTAAAAATTTATCAGCCAAGGGATCAAGAAACTTTCCAAACTCGGTTTGTTGGTTCCACTTACGCGCTAAGTATCCATCCACAAGGTCTGTGAGAGAAGCTAGGGCAAATAGGACGAAGGCAAAAATTTGGTATTCCCATTCTTTTTGAAAAAGAGCGAAGATAAAGAAAGGAAGGGCTAAAACCCGCAGAACCGTAAGTAGGTTCGGAATATTGGCTATGGTTTTCCAATCTTCCACTAAACCACCCAAGTCCCTGCCATGTCTAGTTCATAGAAAGAGTCCACCCGCACTTGACCGAACTGGCCGACTTTTAAACCTTCCTCTTCCACATAGACAACTTCATCGATCTCAGGTGCATCTTGGAAACGACGAACCATCGCACCCTTTTCCAAAACTTCATCCACTACTGCTGGATAAAGTTTTCCAATCCGATTTTGGTGAATGGATTTCAAAGTTCCAAGATAGGCATCACGAACCAAATTCACACGACGAGCGATTTCTTTGTCTTTGATTTGACCATCCATAGTGGCGCCTTTCGTTCCCTCTTGTGGGGAATAAGGAAAGAGATTTACCTTTTCTGGTTTTACATCTTCCACAAATCGAATGATCTCTTCCACATCGTCCATAGTTTCTCCCGGAAACCCAAGGATGAAGGAAGTACGAATCTCCAAATTGGGGCGTATGTCGCGAGCCTTTTGGAATAACGATTTGAAATAAGAGTATTCGCCGGTACGATTCATCGATTTTAAAACGGACTTGGAAACATGTTGTAAGGGGCTTTCCAAATACGGTGCAATTTTAGGGATTTCTTTATAAAGATCGAGTAACTTTTCTGTTTTTTTGTCAGGGTAAAGATAAAGGAGGCGCAGAAGTTCGAGTCCTTCCACATCAGCCACGGAACGAACTAAATCCAAAAGTTTGTCTGTATCTTTTCCATAAAATACAGTATCTTGCGAAACAAGGCAAATTTCTTTGGATCCGGCCTTCACAGCCCGTTTTGTTTGTTCTAAAACATCAGAACTTTCTGTATCCCGATACTTCCCTCGTAAATTAGGAATGATACAAAAATGGCAACCACGGTTGCAACCATCGGATATTTTTACATACGAGTATGGTTTGGAATAGTTTTCGATGCCTTTACTCGTTACGAGTCTTTCTAAAAGATCTTCATTGAATTCCGAAAGGTCTTTAAATTCTAAGGGAAAGTTTTTACGAAGGATCTCCCCTGCTTTATCATATTTACCAGTTCCAAAGTGAAGGTCTACTTCGGGAAGATCGTCCGAAATTTCTTTTCCCGCACGTTCGGCAAAACATCCAACAACCACTAACTTTTGTTTGTTTTTCTTTTTAATATCAATCGAATCCAAAATGGTTTGGATGGTTTCCTTGGTTGCATCTTGGATAAACGTACAGGTATTAACTAAATGGAAATCACTGGCTTCGGGACCTGCCGCAGGAAGGAGACCTTCCTTAAGGAGCGACTGGTGCATTGCCATGGAATCAACAGTATTTTTAGGACAACCGAGAGTCGTGATAAAAAACGACTTTGGTGTCTCTTCGGTTTTTTCCTTTACCTTTGGCATTATTCGCCTAACTCTCCAATGATGGATTGGGTTGAATCATAAGGATTTGGTTTGCGAATGAAGATTTTTTTGACCAGTTTTCCTGGTTTTCCAAGAACAGAACGTTCTTTTCCATTTTGAACCATTTCTACAGCCCCACCGTCCCCTACTTTGATCTCGAGTCTGTCCCGAGCTTCTAGATGTTTGACTTCGCCAGCAGAAACAAGTCCCCTTTCTCCCATCTGTCCATCTAACACAAATTCTACGTAACTAGGTTTGGAGAAAAAGAGAGTCACTTGGATAGGAACATCTCCCACAGGAGATTTAACAGCAGCGCCTTCTCTTTCTTCTTTTAAAGTCACAAGAACTTTGGCTGATTTTTCTGTAACCGCTTGAGTCACAACTCGAATGTCACGACGTAAGGATGTAAGTTCTTCAATGCGATAAGAAAGAATGGTTTCTTCCCCTTCTGAGGTTTGGAAAAAATATACATTTTTTTCAGGGAAGATATTAAACCCAAGATTTGCTTTTCCATTGGAAACACCTTTGATGAACATCTTACACTGTTGGTTGTTCACACTGAAACTTACACCGCGGTCTTCTGTTAGAATAAAAGGAACACTGGCATTTTCGGGAACACTTTGAGATACAAAATTAATTCCAGAAGGAATATCGGAACTAGCAACAGTTTCGACAGAAGAACCAACTTCAGTAGTTTCCTCATCCATAGATCCAGATCCGGAATCTTCAAAACTAATATAGATGATATAAGCGGAGATCACAAAAAGAAAAACGGAAACAAGACTAATGATTTTATTTCGATCCAAGTTAAATGGAGTCGTAGTCGGACGAGTGAGCTCTTCCAAAGGTGCTTGGGATTCCTCTATTTGTTCTCCTCGATAAAGATTCAGAAGCATCGCTGCATCTAATTTTAAATAACTCGCATAGTTTTTTAAAAACCCAAGAGCAAATGTCTCTGCCGGAAACTGGGAGTAATCTTCTGTTTCCAAAGCAATGATGTATTTGGCTGCGATGTTTGTTTCTTTAGCGACATCTTTAACGGAGAGTTTTTTATCTTCCCTAGCTTCTCGTAGTATTTGACCGACTCGTTTTGTGTTCAAAATGATATCCTCTTAGCTTAGTTCTCGGATACAAGTGGATTGTTTACAATTTTGGCGTTCCCGCTCATATGAAAATTGAAAACTCCATCTTGAATTTCTTCAGAAAAATTAATATTGGAAAATGAGATGGTGGTTACTTTTCCGCGACCATCGGTAGCCACTGCTTTTTTGATTAAGTAAGATTCGGAATCTACAAAAAGTTTCATCTTCTCGAATCCACCAATCTTTTCTCTTTGGTCTAGATCCAAAACGAAGTATTTAGCCGCATCTCCCATGGAACGAGGTTGTTCGATGGTATCAAATTTATAATGGTATTTACGAAAGAGCCGGTTGAGACCATCAGGACTATTGGTTGTAAAGATAGGGCCAGAAGTGTTTTTACGATCCAGAGTTAAGTCCTGTTTTCCAACAGCACCTAACCTCTTAATAAAGATATGCAGTGTTTTTCCATCAGATACAATTTCGTCCCCTTCCGGTTCCGCAAAGTTATACCTGATTTTTCCGGGACGTTTGTAGAAACATTTCCCTCGCATCTGCTTTTCCTTTTTGTTGTCTTCTGTTTTGATGAGAAAATCAGCCGAATAGGAATTAATATCACTAAAGTTCTTCTTTATCTTTTTCACCACTTCGGAGGGTGAGTGCCAATTGTGAGCCGGACTTGTTTGGGCACTGAGAGAGACCCCAAATACAAGTAAAAAACATCCGATCCATACTTTCATAGTTTCCCAATTTTTCAGACAAAGTTCTCTTGTCGATGATTTACGCTGAACGCAGGATTTCTCGAGGTTTGGCCCCGACTTGAGGCGAAACATAACCCCGCATTTCCATAAGTTCCATAAGCCTTGCCGCTTTATTATAACCGATACGCATCCGGCGTTGGAGGTAACTGGCACTGGCTTTTTTTTCGGTAACCACGATATTCCAAGCCTCGTCAAAAAGTTCTTCATCTTCATCGGAGGCCATTTCCACGCTAGTTTCATCATCCCAGTTCATTTCCACATATGCAGGAGCACCTTGTTTTTTGGCCTCTTCCACGATGGATTCAATTTCTTTCTCTTCGATAAAAGGGGCTTGGATTCGCATTAGGTCACTGGAAGTCGGAGAACGGTATAAAAAGTCCCCTTTTCCAAGAAGGGTTTCCGCCCCGCTTGTATCCAGAATGGTCCTTGAGTCTGTTTTTTGCGCCACTTGGAAGGCAACGCGAGCCGGGCAATTTGCTTTGATGACTCCGGTGATCACATCCACAGAAGGCCTTTGGGTTGCCATCACCAAATGGATTCCTACCGCTCTTGCTTTTTGCGAAATTCTTTGGATTTGTTCCTCTAGATCTTTTCCGGAAACCATCATAAGGTCAGCAAGCTCATCAATAAAGATGACAATGTATGGAAGTTTTTGAAATCCCTTCGCATGGGCATATTCATCTACCTTTTCATTGAAACTTTTGAAGTCCCTACTTTTCAATTGAGAGATCATTTGGTAACGACTCTCCATTTCTTGGATGGCCCAAGAAAGTGCCTTCGTTGCTTTTTTAGGATCTGTGATCACTGGCATAAGAAGGTGGGGGATTCCTTCATAAAGAGTCATCTCCACCATCTTTGGATCGATCATAATGAAACGCACTTCTTCGGGGGAGCGAGTGCAAATCAAACTTGTGATCATCGCATTGATACTCACCGACTTACCAGAACCTGTGGTTCCCGCCACAAGTAAGTGAGGGAGTTTAGCGATATCAATCATCACAAGTTTTCCGGAAATATCTTTCCCGATACAAATCGATAAGTCTTTAGCCTTATTTTGAAGGATGGTATCTTTTAGAATCTCTGATAGAAATACATCTTCACGGATTCGGTTCGGAACTTCGATTCCAATTGACGCCTTACCTGGGATTGGTGCAACAATCCGAATGTTTTTTACCTCTAAATAGGCACGGATTTCATCAGAAAGGGATACAATCCGATTCAGTTTGATTCCATTCGGGATGGTGATCTCGTAACGAGTGATGATGGGTCCCCTTTCTTTGGTGACCACCTTAGATTCAATTCCGAAATGTCCCGTGGACTCTTCGATTTTACGAGAGATCAAATCCAGTTCAGAATCATTTTTTAGAATGTTGGCCACAGGAACTTGGTGGGACACAAGAAGTCTTGGAGAGATATAATACTTTCCTTTTTTTAGTTTTGGTTTGGGAACCATGGAACCAAACATCAGTTCTTGTTGTTCTTTCGATTCTTTTGGTTCTAACTTTTTCTTTCCAAAATTTCCAGAACTCAGATTGGATTTTACTAATGGAGAACTCTCTTCCACAGCCAATGTTTCCAGAGTTTCCTCTTCGTAAACATCATGGTTTTCCTCATCCTCTTCTTCGGAAGATTCTTCTTCACTCACGTCCCAACCCGTCTCTTCTACTAAAGACAAACGAACGGATTCTGGAATGGCAATGGCAACGGAAGTTTCCTCATCTTCTTCCTCAACGTAGGAAAGAGAGGCGGATTCAGATTCCCTATCTTCGGATGAGTCTTCTTCCAAATCACCATCGTCCTCATCTTCGTATGGAAGGGAGGAAGAAGGATTTGAAGCTTTAAGAATATTATTTTCTCTACCAAACGAAGATTGGATCGGATCGAGTTTTGGAAGTTCCAAACTTTCTAAACTGACAGCAGGATCCAAATTTGGTTTCCATTTGGCCTCGGGAAATTGAAAAAGAATTTTAGATTCTCTTGTACTTTCGATTTCTGATAATTCTTCCGCAACTCGTCTGTTGTCCGTTAGTTTTAGGCGTGAAATCAAAACTTCATTTTTTTCAAATTCAGCAAGGGAATCTAGTTTTGATTCTTGTTTTTGGAATCGAAACACTTTTCCCGCCTCATCAAAAAAACCTTCAAAATGAGAAGTATTACGATATCGAACTGCCGGTGTTTTTTTAAAAGTTGGATTTCCTTCCGTAAGGTTCCCTTGACCATTTCTACTAGTAGAATTTCTTTCCTCTTGGAAATAGGAATTCAGATGAGAAACATCTTTCTTGGAACGGGAATTTACATTTGGATTCGGAGTTTTTTTCTCATCCGCAATCACATTCCAAAAATGATTGGAAAGGTCTTCTTTCGATTCTTCTTCTGTCTGCACAGCAAACCACTGTTTGTTTCGAATTTCATCTTCTGTTCCGCGACGAGTAGAAACCACCGATTCCAAAAATGAAGGTAATCGCAAATGAGGGAGTTCGTTTCTTCCCCCCATCATCCGGTAAATTCCATTTGAGTATTTGTTGATGGCAGCAAAGGTAAAAGACCAAGCCCCGTCTTCTAACCAAATCACTGCAAAGTATAAATATAAAAAGAAAACAACAAGGATACGACCGGTCTCTCCAAAGAGATACGAAAAAACCCAAGAGAAAAATTGCCCAAGGATTCCACCACTATCCCCCACATGACCGAGTGGTGTTTCCAAAAGATTCAAACTCACAGTGGTAGCGACAAGAAAGAGTGGGAAAAAAAGTGCCTTACTGAGTCTATCAAAGTCAGGATTTCGTAACGAAAGAACACCTAACATCAAAACAAAGCCAGCGAGTAAAAAAGAGGACTTTCCTAAAATATAAAGTAAGGTAAAAGCGATGTAATGACCAAGTCTTCCAAACCAATTGAAAAGCGATCCGTCCTCTCCTTCCTGAAAAGAAAAGAGAGAGAGAAGTAAAAACACACCGGAAAATACTAATAGATACGGAAGGAAGTCTTTGCGAGGCAAAGTCCATCCCCATACGGATTTTTTAGGGTCCATACGGGAAATATCGGACGGTTTTGAGACATAGACAGAAAAAAAAAGGCGGCGGTTTAAGCCAAAATTTTATCCCTTAAAATTAGTAAAATTGGCGTCAAAATTGAAATTGGCATTTCGAATCGCCGCCATTACCTCTTGTAAGTCGTCCTTTTTTTTGCCCACAACTCGGACAGATTCCCCTTGGATGGTAGCCTGAACCTTTAGTTTTTGGTCTTTGATGAGAGTAGTGATTTGTTTGGTTTGTTCTTTGTCCAAACCATTCTGGATTTTTACCTTTTGGCGCACCGTTTGGCCCGTCGCCGATTCAATTTTGGAATCAAAATCAAAGGCTTTCAGACTGATTCCTCGTTTGGCCATTTTGGTGGTAAGGACATCAATCACCTGTTTCAGTTTGATATCGTTTTCCGAAGTCAAAACCAAACTATCTTCTGTGAGTTTGATCTCAGAGTTGGATCCTTTAAAATCAAACCTTGTTTGGATTTCCGTCATGGCCTGAGCCACGGCGTTTTGTAATTCCGGTCTTTCTATTTTTGATACAATGTCAAATGATGGATCTTGAGCCATACTTTACTCCTTACTTACCTTAATGTCTGTTATCCTAATTTCTTTTTGGAAAGGTCCAAGGCAAATTCCAAAGCAGCACCAAGGCTCTCTGGTTTTTTACCGCCACCTTGTGCCATATCGGGCCTTCCCCCACCTTTACCATCTAACATCACCAAGGTTTCTTTTAATAGATCCCCACAGTGGATTCCTCTTTCATTCAGAACCTTATTACACATAAATACAAGGGTACTAACATCCCCATCTCTCGTTCCAAACAAACAAAGAATTTCTGGTTCTTTGGCTTTGAGACTGTCAGCTAAATCCTTTAAAGCTTTTGCATCCACTGCTTCAAAAACTTCTGTCACCACTTTTCCTTTGGAAAATGAATGTGCTTTCTTCAGAAGTCCATCCACAAGTTCTGGATTCATTTGAAAACTCAATTGTTCCTTTTTCTTTTTTGCTTTGAAAAGGGAACCAGACTTTTCTTCGAGTTCCGTTTCTAAATCCTCTCGAAGTTTACGTAAATGTTCAACTGCCGCATTTCCTTGTTTCACAAAAAGGCTTTGTAGGTCTTCAGGAGCTGGCACTGGAGAAACAATCCCAAACTCCTTCAAATCTCCAAAGGTTTCTTTGGCCGACAAGTTATGGGTTTCTATTTTTGCCGCCAGTGTTTGGAACTGTGATAAAAAGTATTCAATCACTGAATCCCCACAAATGGCTTCGACCCTACGGTTTCCGGCTCCAGGACTTCCTTCTTTGATGATAGCAAAGTATCCGATTTCTTTTGTGTTCGATACATGGGTTCCCCCACAAAATTCTTTGGACTTATCTCCCATAGAAATCACACGAACTGAACTTCCATATTTCTCATCAAACATAGATAAGGCGCCTGATTGTTTTGCCGTATCGATATCCAACACTTCTGTTTTGACGGGAATTTTGGCATTCACTGCCTCATTCACATCTTTTTCAATAGAGATAATTTCTTCTTCCGAAAGTGCTTTTGGATGTGAAAAATCAAATCGCAAATAATCAGAAGAAACAATGGAACCTTTTTGTGCCACATGGGTTCCGAGAATTCTTCGAAGCGCTCCATTTAGCAAGTGTGTGCCGGAGTGGTGGTTTGCTAAATTTTGACGACGAGTTGTGTCTATCTCTGCTTCAATGGTTTCCCCCACAGAGATTTTCCCTTTCAAAATGATTCCGAGATGTAAAAAAGTTTCGTTTTCTTTTTGTGTGTCCTGGACTTGGAACTGGAACCCCTCTTTTTTGAAGTAACCCCAGTCTCCAATCTGACCACCACCCTCCGCATAAAATGGAGTTTTGTCGAGAACCACAACCGCATCTGATCCTTGGTTTGCCTCGGATACTGACTTCCCATCTACAAAAAGATAGATTACTTTTGCCGGTGATTTGGTTGCCGTATATCCTAAAAATTCAGTTTTGAGTTCCGCACTTGCACTAAGGCCAGTTAGGTATTGGACTTTTTTTCCTTTCCAACTAGCACGCGATAGATCACGATCTTTTTCGAGTTCGGCTTCAAATCCCAAGTCATCGAAACCAAACCCGCGATCTTCCACAAGTTCCTTTGTCATTTCACGCGGGAACCCATAAGTGGAATACAAACGAAATCCTTCTTTTCCAGTAACCAGAGTTTGGCCATTTGATTTTAACTGGCTTAATAAAGATTCTAATTCTTCCAATCCCACTTCTAAAGTATGTAAAAAGAGTTCTTCTTCTTTTTTTAAGATGGATTCAATGTCTTTCGCTTTGTCTTTCAGTTCAGGATACCGAACTGAATATAAATCGCGAAGTGTCGCAATTAGTTTGTATAAAAATGGTTCGTGGATTCCTAGTTTTCTAGCAAAAAGCGAGGCTCTTCGGATGAGCCTACGAATCACATACCCACGTCCCGTACGATCAGGATAAATCCCATCCCCTAACGAAAAGAATACGGAACGGGAATGATCTGTGATTACTCGGAAAGATTGTTTTGTAGATTCGTCGTAAGTTTTTCCGGATAACTCTTCTATTTTACGAATGATGGATTTTAATTCATCTGTATCGTAAACAGAATCCACTTCTTGTAGTAACATAGCCACTCGTTCGAGGCCAGATCCTGTATCAATTCCTGTTTGTTTTAAAGGAAGGAGTTCTCCAGATACCGTTTGGTTAAATTGGTTGAATACTAAATTCCAATATTCTAAATAACGATCACAGTCACAACCTGGTTTACAATCCGGATTGTTTCCACAATTCGGGCCACCTTTTTCTGGGCCACGATCCAAATACAATTCAGAACAAGGACCACAGGCCCCACTATCTCCGGCAGGCCCCCAAAAATTATCTTTTTTTCCGAGCCTTACAATTCGTTCTTCAGGAATTCCGGCTTCCATCCAAATTTTTTTGGCTTCATCATCATCTAAGTAAATGGTCACCCAAATTTTTTCTTTGGGGATATGTAAGTGGTTTAATGAAAAATCTAACGCGTATTCGATGGCTTCTTTTTTGAAATAATCGCCAAAGGAAAAATTTCCAAGCATTTCAAAGAAAGTACAATGTCTTTCTGTTTTCCCAACTACCTCTAAATCGGTAGTACGAACACATTTTTGAACCGAAGCAGCGCGAGTGTATGGTAACTCCACGGCTCCTGTAAACAAAGGTTTGAATTGAACCATCCCGGCGGTTGTGAATAAAAGTGTTGGATCCCCTTTCGGGATAAGGCTTGAGGAAGGCACAATGGTGTGGCCTTTCCCTTTGAAGTAACTAGTATACAACTCTGCAATTTCGCGGACGGTTTTCGACATCATACACTTACAGCGAAATCGGTTTCACCTCCTAGGGCAAGGAAATTAGAAGTTAACTCTGCCGTAATTCTTTGTATTGGAGAAAGGAAATTAAGGCAAAAAAGAGAAATATTCCACCCAAAATTCCGAAGGTCAGTTGCGAACCGATGGTGTCCGCAAGTAGGGCTGCCAGAAATCCAGAAACAGCTGGTGTGAATTGGAAACAAACCGTATAGAGAGATAGGACTCGTCCTCGAATTCCATCATCGGTGCGCTTTTGTAAGATGGCCGGAAGAAGGCTGGAAAGCACTCCTCCAGAAACGCCAAAACAAAATAAAAACAAAGATGTAGCGGAAGCTTTCCCAAATGGAACAAATCCCAGAAAGAACAAAGAGGATAAAGAAAAAACAATCAGTAAAATAAGACCCTTTCGCTCTACATGATGAAAAAGAATCGTTAAAATCCCGCCTAAAAAAAGGCCCGGCCCTAAAAATACAAGAACCGTCCCCCGTGCCAACTCTCCGAGTCCTAGTTCTGTGCGAACATATTTAGGTAAGATGACTTGGATGGGTCCAAGAGCAAGCATACTGAGGATGGTCATATACATCACCTGTCTAGAAACGGGATCTGTTTTTAAAAAATCCAAAATGGTTTTTAGATTGGATGTAAGAGAAGGAAAACTTGCGGTTTTGTCATAGGCACCTAGGGACTTTATCTTTTCTTTGGAATTCGAATCTCGTAACAAAGTAAAGGCGAGCATTGATAGAAAGTGAAAACCAGCTAAAACCAAAAATAAACTAGAATACCCTCTCCCTTCCCGAAACCAACCCACAGCAAGCGGACTCATTCCGAAAGCAAAAATCAAAAGTAAGTTTCCTGCAATTGTATGAAAGACTAACCGATGTGACTCCATCACTTCTCGTAAAATGGCCATCCTACCGGGGAGAACCGTTGTCATTCCAATTCCATTCACAAAAGCCAGAGGTAACAATAAAAATGGGTAAGTTTGAAAAACTCCAGTTAAACCACCTAACAAAAAACTAGCGAAAAAAAGAAAAAACTGGAAACTAACAACAACCCACTTTTTGGAATAGTGATCGAGTAAGTAACCTGTGTATAAGAAAAAAATAGGAAAAGGTAAAAACAAAAAGAAGAATACGATCCCCGAGAACCCTTTCACTGCATCTAAGGTTTGGCAAAAAATTACGATGGAATATAAAAAACAGCTGCTGGCGAAGGTTCCAAGAGCAAAGGCAAAATAGAATACTAGTCGGTTCAAGTTTTTACCTACCTAAAAAAAAAGCCTCCCGGAGGAGGCTTCGTATCGGAAAAAAAGAGGATTTCCGATTAACGTTTTGAGAACTGAGTTCCTCGACGAGCTTTGCGTAGACCGTATTTTTTACGTTCCACCATACGGCTATCTCGAGTGAGAAAACCTTCTTTTTTCAAAGTAGGTTTTAATGATTCATTGAAAGCTACGAGTGCACGAGCCACTGCATGTCGAATCGCTCCTACTTGACCAACAACTCCACCACCAGTTACATTAAGTGCAATGTCATACTTATCACGAGCTTCTAAAACTAAAAGAGGCTCAAGAGCACGGCGAACAAGGTGTTCTCCGTTTTTAATGTAGTCATTTACATCTTTGTGGTTTACTGTGATTTTACCAGTTCCAGATGCGATTTTTGCACGTGCAACGGATGTTTTGCGTCGGCCTACTGCCCAAACTGCTTTTTGCGCCATATTATTTCAACTCCAGTTTTAGGGGCTTTTGAGCTCCCAAGTTGTGGTCATTACCAGCGAATACGCGGCAATTTCTCAACATTTGGTCACCTAACTTAGATTTAGGTAACATTCCTTTAACCGCTTCCATAATCACTCTTTCCGGATTTTCTTGAATGAGTTTATGAAATGCAATCGCAGTCATACCACCTGGGTAACGTGAATGGTGGTAGTAAATTTTTTGTTCTCTTTTGCGACCTGTTACAGCCACTTTAGAAGCATTAACGATAATGATGTTATCACCACAGTCCTGGTTAGGAGTGAAGGTAGATTTGTGTTTTCCGCGAAGGCGGGAAGCTACTTGACTTGCCAATCTTCCGAGAGTCTTATCAGTTGCGTCCACAACAAACCACTGTTTTTGTACGGCTTCTTTTGCGATAGAAGGGGTCTTGTGGGCTTTAGACAATAGTTCCATAAGTACGAGATTTTCCTCTTTTATGTCAGGATTTTCGGTTTTCACACCGGGTCAAACAAATTTATTGGAATCTAACTTTGAAAGAATCCGAAATTATACGCACTTTGTTTGGGCGAACCCCTCCGCCCGAAGATGATTGTTACTTTTTGGCCCCAAACCGATTAGTGACAACGGATTCCCTTTCGGAAGGCACACATTTCCTCCATGAGTGGTCTTCTCCACAGATTCTGGCACGAAAACTAGTGGAAGTCAATGTATCCGACATCACCGCTTCTGGTGGAAGACCCAAAGAATGTTTCCTAAATCTGGGCCTATCTCCCCTCTCTCGTAAAAAAGAATGGATTCGCGCCTTTTCCAAAGAACTTCGTAAATCCTTAGACCAATATGGAATGAAACTAGCGGGGGGCGACACCTTTTCGGCATCTACAACTCAATTGACACTTACCGTCGTGGGAACAGTGGAGCGACCTTGGCTTCGTTCTGGGGGAAAACCGGGAGACTATCTTTATGTCACCGGATCTCTCGGCAAAAGCCAACTGGGTTTCCAAACTTTAAAAAAGAAATCGAAAGAAAGTAAGTATATAGATGCCATTACACACCACCTTTCTCCGAAGTCTCGTTATGCGATCCTAGATACACTCAAAAAATTCAAAATCCACGCTTGTATGGATATCACCGATGGTCTCATCCAGGATGCCGAAAGATTGGCCATCGCTTCTAAGGGAAAATTGAAAATTCAAATCGAATCCCTTCCTTTGGATTCACTCGCTTTATCTCATCTTGGCTTAGATCTTTGTCTGGGCTCAGGAGAAGAATTAGAACTTTTGTTTCTTTCTCCGGAAATTCTACCAACGGAACTAGCCGGAATTCCTGTGACAATGATCGGAAGATTGGAAAGTGGAAAACCTGGGGTTGCATTTTGGAAAGTGGGAAAAACCTATTCACCAAAAACACGAGGTTTTATTCATTTTTCAGAAAAAGAATGAATGGGTTTTTCTCGCTCCACCAGACTCATCGAAGTGAGGAGCCTGGCTGAAAGAAGGGAATCAAAAAACCGATTTTAGTCTTCGGTTTCTTCAACTTCCGAGGAAGCCTCTCGTCTTTGTCGAGATTCTTGTTCCTTCGGTTCAGAAGAATTTGATTGTTGAGACTCAGACTGGTTTTGGTTCTGATTTGGGGAACCACCACCTCTTCTGTCCCGATGTTTCTTTCTGGGTGGGCGTTTTTTGTTAGGTTCTTTTTTACGATTCTGCTGCCCAAACTGATGGCTGTCAGGTTTTGGTCTTTGTCGTAAAGAAATTTCCCAAAAGAAAGCGGTTTGGACTGCGGATTCATTTCCTTCCGAAATCGCTACGATCTTATAGACCATAAACGCATCGTAGAAGTAATCCTTCTTTTTGAAAAAGGAATTTTGTCTTTCTTTTTCATCATCAGTGACCTGGAACCTTGGTTGGCTGATAAAAATCTTAACCAAATTGTCTTGTTCTCGTTTAGGAATTCCCATACGTTCGAAAACAGGTTGGAGACTTTCTTTAATGTTATGCGCTAGGTGACCACGGTCATTTTCATAAAGATCTTTTACGATATCATAGAAAATTAACGAATAAAAGATAGCTGGAGTCATCTCTTCTCTTGCGGAGAGAAGTTTATCAGTGACTGCTAGTCTTTTTCCAAGTGGGGTTTCCATAAAATGTTCACGCCACTCCGGATCCGTTTTCTTTAGTTTATCAGCAGGTTCTTTGAAAAGTACATCGAGCAAATGGTTCTCAGCAAGGCCTTCGAAGATGATCGAAGTTTTCCAAGTTCTAAACATTTTGTTGTATTCTTCTAATAATCTTGCAGTAGACGATTTCTCGAGTTCCAAACGGTTCTTTTTGATTGCCAGTTTGGTTTTTTTCTCGATATCGAGTCCGAGTAAAACAGAAAACTTAACCGCTCGTAACATACGAACTGGATCTTCTTTAAAGGAAATATCTGGATCACCAATGACCCTAACGATTTTCTTTTGGATGTCTTCGAACCCACCAACGTAATCCAAAATGGAATCGTTTTTAGGATCATAAAACAAGGAATTGATGGTAAAGTCGCGTCTTGCCGCGTCTTCCTTTGCTGTACCGAAGGAATTGTCCCGTTTGATGAGATAATCGTTTTCTGCTTTGTGTTTTTCCAAACGATGTTCCGGTAGTGATCGGAACGTAGACACTTCAATAATTTTACCTTTAAAAATGATATGTACAATTTTAAATCGTTTACCGATGATTCGGCAGTTATTGAAGATCCTTTTGATTTGGTTTGGAGTCGCACTTGTGACTATATCAAAGTCTTTTGGGCGTTTGCCCATAAGCAGATCTCTGACCCCTCCACCGACTAAATAGGCCTTGTAACGAAACTTGTTCAATCGATTGATGATTTTGATGGCATCTTCATCGATATTGGCCCTGCGTATGGAATGGGTTTCTCGATAGTATCTCTTTCCCTCGGGGTACATCAAAAAGGAATCGACAGAGTCGGCTTTCTTTCTGAAAAGAGAAGTGAGAAATTTAAACATATTGGATTCATCCACTTTCCCTTGAAAAATGGCATGGGCAAGGAAAAAATTGGCGGAATAACGAACATTGGCAGAAACTTACGTCACAACCGCCTACGAAAGGCTCCAAATTGCACACTTACGTTGGCGAAAACGCGCCCAAAAATGGATTTCCCGTAGTCGGGAAAAAGTGAGCTTTGTCCTCATCCCCAACGACGAAAAACCTTTTGCCCAAATTGAGATCTCCATCGGAATGCTCGGGTTTTTATTCGGACTCTCTATTTCTCTGGTTCTCCTATCCTTTGGCCTACTCCTTTACTTTTCCTTCTTCTTTGATCGCAATCTATCCTTAGAGAAAAAAACGGAAACCCAACTCGTCTCCTTTTTGTTTTATGACCTTCTATCACAAGATTTAACAGATTCTGTAGAAGAACTAGAGTCGACTGCCGAATCTCTAAACCTTCTTGCTTGGGAAGAAATTCCTGAAAAAGAAATGATCACCCAAGATTATTTATTAAAAGAAGAATTTCGTAAAGATGCAAGCGAACTAGATTCCAATCTCTTATTGTTCCAACAAGTTGTGACCACCTACACTCAGTTTGGTGTTAGACTTGGGAACCTTGTGCCGAATTTTCAAAATGCCATTGATTATCTTTCGATGAGGGAGAGTATATTTTATTCCATGCCTAGGGGTAGACCTCTAAAACCTGGTGTGGGCGTTGTGACTTCTACCTTCGGGTATAGGAGTGATCCTTTTGGAATTTTACCTGTGGGTGAGTACCATTCGGGGATTGACTTTGCCGCTGGGGAAGGAACTCCGATCTATGCTACAGGCCCTGGAATCATTGCTGTAGACACAGCAGTTGGTGGTCTTGGGAAATCAGTTCGTATCAATCACGAAAACGGTTTTTTTACTCTTTATGGTCACTGTTCTTTGATTCTAGTCAATCCGGGAGATCGTGTCAAACGGGGTGATAAAATTGCCCTTGTAGGACAAACAGGAAAAGCAACAGGAGCTCACGTCCACTATGAAGTGAGAATCGGACTGGATGCACCACTTGATCCCGAAGAATATATTAACTTAGATTGATTCTCTGGAAGATACATTCAAAGAGAGAAACAACTTCTTCTTTTTTTCCTAAGGGTGATTAGATGAAGATTGGTTCGAACCCTTGTTTGCTTGTGATAAACAAAAGACAAAGGTCGAACCAGTTCGAAATTGGTGATTAGAATTTTCCGATTAAATTAAAATCAACAGAATACACACCAGCACCACCCACTACGAGGGCAATGAGAAGTCCCGCGGCAAGAATATGAAACTCATACCCTTCGCCTTTTTGGTTTCCGTTCCAATTGATAAAAAATCCATTTTGTCTATGGGCAAGAACCGCAGCACCAATCATAATGATCGCAATGGAGGCAGCAGCAAATTTAGTTAAAAACCCAACGAGTAAAAGAACAGGTCCAAAGGACTCACCTAAAATGATAAGAACCGCGAGGATTCCAGGAAACTTCATTTGTCCTGTAAAAAATCCGTAAGTTCCTTTGAATCCGTATCCACCAAACCAACCGAGTAGTTTTTGGGCACCGTGTGGGAAGATCACAACAAAAGCTGTGATGCGTAGGATTAGGGGGATGATGTCCCCAGAAGTAGAAAATAGGTAATCGAACATATGGTTCTCCTTAAATCAATAAGAGATAGTTTAATATTAAACTATCTAGAGTCAAGCTAATTTTTTCCCTTATTTCCAGGTTTCGTCGGTTTTAAATTCTCCTTTCCCCCATGGGCATAAATTTTACTCTTTCCCCTATGTTAGATCGAATTCCGATTCCGAATCCCTTTGGTTGGGAGGGTTTGTCCACTTTCAGCCTTCTTATGATGTTAGCCTTTCTTGTTGGTTCCTACCTCCTCCCCAAAGAGTTGGAGAGAAAAAAATTGGATCCGAGCCATTCCGATTGGTTGATTTTCCTTGGGATTTTAGGTACCTTAGTGGGTGCCAAAATATTCTTTATCTTTGAAATTTGGGACCAAGTGTTTATTGATGTTCCCGGCTATGACGGAAAGTATACCTATCCACTCACACATTGGAACGGATTTCCGGGACATCCTGGACTTTGGTCTTCCCTTTTTAGCGGTGGTGGCCTTGTATTCTTTGGTGGCCTTCTTTTTGGATGGTTATTCATTACTCTCTACTTCCGACACCACAAACTAGACATCGGTGCCTATTATGATGCAGTGATACCAGCAATTAGTATGGGTTATGCGATTGGAAGATTAGGATGTTTTGTGAGCGGAGATGGTTGTTATGGATTTGCCACTGACGCGAGGATCCCATTTTTTGTTTTTGATTTCCATGGTGCTCACCCATCTGGTGTACCTGTTTGGAATACTCCTGTAATGGAATCGCTTATGGCCTTTGGTTACTTCGCTTATTTCCAATTTTGGGCAAGATACCAAAACTTTCGTAAATGGAGTATTGGTGCACAGTTTCTCATCATTCACGGATTTGCAAGGCTCATCATTGAGTTCTTACGTGTGAACAAAGCAGTCATCCCTTTTATTGATCCACCGACTCTTGTGAACATTCCAGATGCCAACGGAAATCCTACCTTCCTTACTGGTTACTACTGGCATGGATTTTCTCAGTCACAATATATCTCCATTGCGCTCATCCTCTTCGGTGTGTATTTGTTAGTTTCTAAAAAACTTTGGCTAAAGGAAAAAACAAACGTATGAACCCTTCTCCATTTTTCGAAATTGAAAAAAGAAAAAATGTAGCCATTCTTTGGTTAAATCGTCCAGAAAAACGTAATGCCATGAATTGGCCTTTTTGGCGAGACCTTCCCGATATGGTGGAAGAGATCAATGCTGATCCACAAATTCATTGTTTTGTGATCGCAGCAAAAGGAAAATCTTTTTCAACAGGCCTTGATTTGGAAGAGTTCTTTCAAGAATTCAAACCAGTTTTCCAAGGAGAATTTGCTGACGGTAGAGAAAAACTCTACCAACTGATTCTCACAATGCAAAAGGGAATTAATGCCATTTACAATTCTAAAAAACCGTCCATTGCCCTCGTTCAAAAACATTGTATCGGTGGTGGGCTGGATTTAGTTTCTGCATGTGACATTCGTTATGCGTCAAAAGATGCTAGTTTTTCACTTAGAGAATCCAAGGTAGCCATCGTTGCCGATATGGGATCCTTACAAAGACTCCCTCATTTGATTGGGAATGCCCATACTAGAGAATTGGCTCTGACTGGAAAAGATATTAGTGCCGAGGAAGCCTATCAGATGGGACTTGTGACAAAAGTGACGGAAGACTTTGATTCCCTACTTCAAGCTGGACTCAGGACAGCAGAAGAAATTGCAGAAAACCCGACTATTGTCATCCGTGGGGTCAAACAAGTGCTAAACCATGGAATAGGAAAAACCATCGACGAAGGTTTAGACTATGTAGCGGTTTGGAATGCGAGTATGCTCGATTCTAAAGATTTTCGTTCCGCCATCGGTGGGTTTATGGAAAGAAAACGACCTGTCTTCAATCCAGAAACCCGGGTAGATTAATTAACAGTAAATGTCGAGTAACCGTTCGCTTTTTGCGTTTGAGCCTACTTTTTCTTCCACAGCCAACTTCATGAGTTTTTCATTGAGTTGGTTTTGTGCCTGGAAAATTTCCTTCGGCAAATTGACGACTGAGTTAATAGGTGTAGATGGAACCATAATAGGACCTCCTTTTACAATCTTTACTCCCTATTCTACCCATCGGCGAATCCCTTATTTCCTGAAGTAAAAAACGGCGTATGAGCTCTTTTTTTTCCCTAATCCGCGAAGCCAAACTCCTGGAAGAGGAAAAGGAATTCACACGAGCTTTTAACGTGTACGCAGAAAGTGAATCACATACACAAAACGAATCTGCACTGATCAAAATCAAAGCGAAAAAAGCCTGGTGTTTGTATGCAGTAGGAAATCCAAAAGAAACAGAATCCCTGTTTCAAGACATTATTAAAAATTATCCATCGCATCCGTTAAGTATCACCGTATACTCACGTTATCTAATCAAATTAAAGAAATTTAAATCAGCCAAAGTACTACTTCAAAAAAGTATTCTCTATTTTCCTTCCTATTTGGAGAACTACCTACTCCTTGCCTCTCTCCTAAAAGATATGGAACGATCAGAGGAAGCGATTAAGGTATTAAAAAAAGCACTTTCGCAAGAACACTTAAGTAATGGCCGCGGGATTGATCGAAAAGATATTTGGGCCGAACTTGGGTCTTTATATTTTTCTCGTGGAGACTTTAATTCGGCCCTCGCTTCTTTAAAAATGTCACTTAAGATGGTGGAACCAGAAGAGTTCTTCTATTATGATTTATTAGCCTTATGTTATCTGGAGGCGGAAGACCCAGAAAATGGACTCACCTCTATTAAAACTCATATCGAATTCTGCAAAGAAATTGATCCAGAGACACTGATTATTTTGGCCCGTGCCCATTGCCGGCTGGGAAAATTAGAAGAAGCAGCGAACAACTTAATCCAAGCTTACTCCATTGAAGATTCCTTATATTTAAAAGCAGCAGATTTTATAGATTTTGCGCCACTACTAAGAAATGGTTTTTTTACAACCTTGGAGAACATTGAATGGGAAGAACCATAAAACAAACGTTTGGTTCATTAAAAGAAGAAATTTTACACATAAAAACAATTCTATCAAAAGAACGCGATTATGAACGTTTTATATTTTTAGAAAAAGGTCAAGATTCCAAAGCGATTAAAAATGCCGAGTTGGAAGACTTAAAGTTTGTTGTGGGTAATACATGGAGGGCGGAATTCAATATCTCTCCTTCTTCGAAAGCCAAAGAGTGGTTAAAACCAGGAGTTCCCGTCCTCCTCAAATCCGAAACAGAATCTATATTTGGAAATATTTATAAAACATCCGATACAAAACTCACCGTCCAAATCCGAGGAGACTACGAATGGGAAGATACTGAGTTTCAAATCTCAAAGTGGTTCCAAGAATCCACATACGACTTGTATAATGATATCATCACAAAAATATTAGCTGATACAAGTAGTGAATCACATAAAAAATTGAATTGGATTTTGGGTTTTGGACTCGGTGAAAAACCAACGCCTCCTAAGTCTAGTCTTAACAGACCACCACTGGAACGCATCTTTCAAATTCATGACTACGGAATTATCTTTGGACCACCAGGAACAGGTAAAACCACCTTACTGATGCAAGCTGTGCAGGAAATCAAAACAAAGGGTGAATCTGTTTTGACACTTTGTCCCACAAACTTTGCCTGCGATTATATTGTAGAACTTGCAATCAAAAAAGGAATTCGTGTGATTCGTTTAGGAAACTCTACAAAAATCAAAGAAGATGTTTTGCCCTACCATATAGATCATCTCATCCAAACACATCCTGATCAAAAACAAATTCACAATTGGCAAACCGAACTAAAAGCACTTCAGAAAAAAGCCAATGCTTGGAAACGTAACTTTGGAAAAGAAGAAAGAGAAGAACGAAAGACAATCCGAAAAGAAGCTAAGTTTTTACTCTCCACAATCAGAGAAGCAGAATCGAATATTAGAACGAAGCTACTCGACGATGCAGAACTCATAGTATCTACCTTTTCGGGATTTGGAAATGAATGGGGAAAAGGTAGGACCTTTGATTATGTATTTGTAGATGAAGCCACTCAAAGTTTAGATCCGGGTTGTTATATGGCACTCTATGCTGGTAAAAAAACCTTCTTTTTTGGAGATCCGAAACAACTTGGCGCTAGTTACTCCCACCCTGATCACCAAACTATCGATAGTTTTTTGGAAAAAGCTGTGGCATTTGATTCAGGAGAACGAATTCTATTTTTAGAAAAACAATTCAGAATGAAGGCAGAAATTCTTGGTTTTCCCAATCGAACTTACTACGAAAGTAAAATTCTAACCCATCCTGATGCAATATGGAATCCAACAATCACTATCTCTGAGGCCATAGGTTCCAATCCATCCATCCTTTGGATTGATACTGCCGGCAGTGATTCCGAAGAAGAAACAGAAGGTGAAGAGCCAAGTTTTTTCAATCATATAGAAATCCAGTTGATCGAAAGATTGTTTGAATTGGGAATTCAAAGCAATTTAATAACCGTTATATCTCCATATCGAGGCCAAGTTGAAAAATTAGTACTGGCATCACAAGGTAGATGGATCACCCAAACTATAGATTCCTTCCAAGGAAGAGAATCAGAGATTGTCATTTTGAGCCTAGTTCGCTCTAACCTAGAAGGTGAAATTGGTTTTTTATTGAATCCTAAACGTTTGAATGTAGCTTTAACAAGGGCCAAATCTCATTTAATTCTTATTGGAGACTCAGGAACCCTTTGTCAAAATAAAGAGTTCCAAGATCTTTATTCCTACATCGAATCAAACGGTGAAATTCGTTCGATTTATGAATTTATGGAATGATAACAATACACAAACCCAAAACACAATCGGTAGATCATTTCCTTTCTAAATCAAATTTCAAACCATTCCTTTAATTCGACCAAATGGTCATAAGACAACCCATTTCGGTTCTTCCAAGGTGTAAACCAAACGATACGCGCCATCGGAACCTGGTGGGATCTCAGAAATTCCTTCAAAATCAAAGTCTGTGGTTTCATCAGCATTTTCTTTCACGGCATTTGTCACTAAGATTTCCCATGCTTTCGCAGTATCTTCACCTAACTTAGATGCAGCGTTTACCTCTGCTCCAAACACATCGGTATCGCCTATTTTTAATATTTTTCCAAACCCAAGTCCCACACAAAGTAAAATTTGTTCTTCGGCCGTTCGTCCTTCGTTATAACGTTTACATGCCTTCTGCATATGAATCGCACATTGAATGGCTTTGTTAGTATTTCGAAAGAGAACCATAAGGCTATCCCCTTCGTCTTTCATAAGGATTCCATCAAACTCATCTAACACAGGAATAAGGATTCTTTGTGACTCATAGATGGTTTGTAAAAAATGAATGATTCCAAATTTGGCAACACCACGTGAAAATCCAGAAAGGTCGGTAAACATCACACACCAAGTTTCGCCAAAAAGATCCCAAATCCGTTTGTCGATGATTTCTTGGTTGGAGCCAGGATTCAGTCTTTCTTCTAAAAGTTTTTCCAATCGTTCTTCCGATGCAGAGGTGGCTATAGCCCGTTTTTGACCCATGCGAGCGAGTATAACAAAGAAAAAAGGAATGTCAAGATACGTAAAAACAAAAGGTACGAAACATACTCTTTAGTTTTAGTTTAAACATTGATTCGATAACACAAAAAAATATTGTAATTTTCTATTGATCACATTCCATTCTATTTGTTTTCCTGACTAAACCAATTGAATCAAATCTAGGAGATTTTATGAATGATATCAAAAGTTCAAAAACAACACTTTGGGTGGGAAGGGTTTTAAGCGGTCTGGTCATTGCTTTTTTACTCTTCGATGCTTGGGGTAAACTTTCCGAATTAGAAATTGTATTAACAACCATGGGAGAATTGGGTATACCTGGATCCCTATCGATAACGATTGGAACCATCCTACTTGTAATCACAATTTTATATGCAATCCCACAAACTTCTGCTTTCGGTGCCCTTTTACTCACAGGGTATTTAGGCGGTGCTATTGCGATCCATGTTCGAGTGGGAAATCCACTTTGGAGCCATATTCTTTTTCCGGTTTATGTAGGAATTCTACTTTGGGTAGGTCTTGCTTTAAGAAGCCGAAAAGTAAAAGATCTTTTCTGGGGATTTTAAAAACAAACCAATCTTTTTGTTTTTTAGAAACATAAACTTCTTCTGAAAATGAAAATTTAGAGAGAAGCTGTTTATGTTTCTGACAATTTTTCATTCAACTGCTACATTCCACTGGTATCGATTTTAGAGATACAAAACCAATTATATCATTCAAGCGAACGTTTTATCCGTTTATCTTTAAAAGTTTTACAACCAACGGTATCATCATTATTGAAATTCCAATATAAATAGAAACACGAATGTAATTCCAAAAAACCCACTTCTTAATTTCATTTGTGAGCTCAAAAGAATGGGAGCCTATTGTATTTGCCAAAAACTGAAACCTAATGATTTTCCCAGCAAAATAAATAACTGTCCAAACCCTCACAGCCATATGAAGGAGAAACAAAAGTACCAAACAATTACCAATGCCTTCGATGGAATAACAAAACACGAGGGATATTAAAAATATGATTTCATGAATAGAATGAAACAAAATCCAAAAATATTTTAAATTGGCAGATTTGATCTCTGTATTTAAAATCTGGAGGTTGGGTCGATTGCCACTCGCCCAACGCGGAACAAAAACGAGAGTTTCAAAAATTTGAGCACCATTCATTAAAAAATAGATTAACAAGTTGATGAGTAACGAATATTTAGCGAGCGATAAAGAATTTTCGAAAACAAAAGATGTCATATCTTGTATCCCGATTATGGAAGCGATAACAAAAGACTTTTCTATCATATAACTCATATTTCATTTTTTTCCTGTAGTTTTTTAGACATTCTTTCCATAATTCCAATGGCAGATTCAAAATAACGATGAACTACTTCTAACTCCCGACTTGAAAAACTAGAAATCAAAAGTTCAGTATCTTTTTGTAATTTTTTAAAAATTGGCGAAAACAATTGGTTTGCTTTTTCTAAATTAGGAACAATCATCACCTTCCTTCTATCTGCTTGTAAAAACTTTCGTTTTACTAATTTATTTTTCTCTAACCGATCAATGACACCGGTAATGGCTCCCGTCGTAAGGCCGGAGATCTTTGCTAGTTCCCCAGCACTCATTTCCCCGTTTTCAATCAGGTATCCTAAATATTTATGATCTGTTCCTGTAAGACCGGCTTTTTTTGCAATTGCCTCATGCATACCTAGAGCAGTTTCAAAGTATTTACGTGTGGTTTTTTTAAAATTTATAATTTCCATTGGTTTAAAGTTTAAGAAATATCTTAATGACTATATATCTTAGTAACTAAGATATATAGTTTTGACAAACAGAAATTTTTATTATTTTTGGAAAAATAGTTTAATTCGTTAAATAATTTAGTAAAAAATCGAGGTTTTTCAGTTTTCGATTAGATGGTAAAAAAAAGACCCTTGGTTTCCCTTGGGTCTTTTTTTAAAAGAAGTTAGGTCGAGATTGTCTCTCGCCTAATATTTCTTAGCAAAAATCTTAGTTTTGTTTTAACATGTTTTTGTTTGTGTAAGGAACTTCTTCCAAACCTTTTGTCAGGTCGGAAAGTGGAATCTTATCTTTCGGAAGATCTTTTAAGCTACCATACTCATATCCACGAGGATAGTGTTCTTTGTCTGTTGGGCTGTAAAAAGGGTTATACTCCTTTACTAGGCCTTTGGAATATCTCCAAACACTTTTTTCTGGATCTTGGTTCACAACAAAACAACGAGGGCTCATATAACCTTCGTTCTTTGCAGTTTGCACTTTTACAAAATATTTCGGCGCCCAAACGTTGTGGTTACGAGCTTCAAATACTTTGACAACAGTTCCAGCAGGAACAAATTCCACTACTTTTGAGTTAGAATCTGCTTCTGAATACAAAGGAACAGTAAAATCCAAACTTGCTTTGTTTGTTTTGGCATCACAATTTTTATGCCAAGCCACTTCTGCGTTTTTAGAACAAGCTGTGAAACTTGCTCCAACAATCATTAGTAATACAATTTTGTTTTTCAATTCCATTCTCCTATTGGTGGTGGTGGAGGCACTCATCTAAACGAGGATCCCCAACCGGAACTAAGCTGTGTTTTTCCAACTTTTTGAAGATAAAGAAACCGAAAATTCCCACAACACCCACTGTTCCACCAAAAGCTAAAACGAAGTGAAGGATGGAAAATTTTTCGAAGTTTGCAGGGAATACCAACCAGAATAGTTCGAAGAACTGAACGGCAAGAATCCATACAGACAATTTCCAAAGGAAATCGATATTTCTTTTGTTAGGACGATTGAGAAGGAGAAGGAAAGGAATCACAAACTTCACAAATGGAAGTGCGAGTGTTGTATAACCCCAACCACCAGTCATACGCATTTCATAGAAAAAAGTTTCTTCTGGGATGTTTGCATACCAAATGAGCATAAACTGTGAGAATCCCACGTAAGCCCAGAAAGTAGTCATACCTAAAAGAAATTTTGCAATGTCATGGTAATGGTTTTCATTCACTGCTTCACCGAGATATCCATTTTTCTTCAAAATTGCGATCACAATTAGGTAAGAAGCAAGGGATGTTTGGAAAGCACCTGCAAACGCATACACACCAAACATAGTAGAGAACCAGTGTGGTGAAAGTGACATGAGAAGGTCGAAAGACATGAAACACCAAGAAAGTGCAAAGAAAAGGATAAATCCTCCAGAGACCTTTGCCAAAGTTTTAGTAGTATCAACTACCTTGTCTTTGTCCTGGCCTACTGACTTTCCGTGAAAGATGTAAGCGAAGATCGTCCAAATTCCAATGAAAGCTACACAACGAATGATGAAAGCTGTTGGATTTAGGTATCCCGACTTATGGTGGATGAGGTGGTCGTTTTCACGAACACTGGCATCAGCCCACTCATATAAGTCGTGCATTCCAAAAATCACACCCACAAGCAAAAGGCCTGCGATTGGTGTAAAAAGTCCGTAGGTTTCAAAAAGTCGTCTAACCGTAACAGACCAATGAGATCCCGTTAAGTGTTGGATTGCTGTAAAAAAGATTCCTGTGATGGCAAGACCAATCACAAAGTAAGTTCCAATGAGTAGAACATGGTAACCTAAGTTTGTGTGGTGGAAATGACCTGCTTCGTCCATATGACGAGATGTTTCATGACCAAATCCGAGGAAAGCGATGAGAAAACTCACCACTCCCACTCCGATCATAGCAATGAGGGCATTACGAAGGCTTGCTGGCAGTTTGAACTGCAGTAATTTTTCGTCTAGTTTAGCTGCTTTTGTCGCGCTCATAGTTTCCCCTAGTTCGCCTTTTTATTTTGAACTTCATATTCTTGAAGTTTTCGGATGTAAGCAATGAGCTTCCATCTGTCTTCTGGTTCGATTTGGTAAGCATAACTTCCCATAAGTCCACGACCCATAGTAATGATATGATAAACTTGTCCATCGGACCAACCTCTGATTTTGTCAGAAACAACAGAAGGAGGTGATTGTTGGAACCTTGGAGCAGGTCCTACAACCGTTCCATTCCCAAGTCCCCTTACCCCGTGGCAAGGTGTACAGTAGGTTTGGTAACGTTTTTCACCAATCATAAGATCACCTAAGTTTGCTTTGGCGATTGGATTTTTTAATCCTTTGTCAGCTCCTGGAAGAGTATCAGGAGTTGCTTCTGTTGCATAAGGGTATGGAAAGTATCCTACCGGAATCGCACCTTTGGGTGGGATTCGAGAAGCAGATCCATTAGTTGCAAAGGAATCGGCTTCTTGTGATTCCCGTGCAGGAGAATCATACATACTAGGAAAGTATTCATAAACGGGAGTTTTGTAATCGCAATTCACGAGAACAAGGAATCCCGCAAGTGCTAAAACTCGAAAGATGTTTTGTTTCATTTTTGGTTCTCCGGTTTTACCACGGTTACTTCCGCTCCACCAAGGCCTTTTACGAACGAAACAACTTCTGATTCGTTATAACCTTTAGCAGATTTTGGAATCCAAAGTCCGAACCTGTGAGATGTCAAATCCGGGTGAAGGATTCGTCGGGTCGCTTTTGGAATACCGCTTAAAAAACATAGGGCAGCTACAGTGTAAATCCCTGCAGAAAATACTGTTAATTCAAAGATGATTGGCACATAGGCAAACCAAGCGTTGAGAGATTTTCCAGAGATATTGAGAGGCCAGTCATGGGCATGAGTCAGATACTGGAATAGAATTCCGATCGTGCATCCAAAAATACCTGCAAAGAAAGTGACCCAAGGAAGTCCAGATCTTGGAGTTCCCATCGCTTCATCGATCCCGTGAACAGGATATGGAAGGATACAATCAAATCCTTTGTAGTCTTTTTCTTTGGCTTTTTCTGCCGCATGCATGATTGCTTCGGGAGTCTCGAAAATTCCGAGAACTCCTTCATCCATTTCTTTATATTTGTGAAACTGTTCTAATTTTGGAAGATACATACTAGTGGTGTGCTCCTTCTTTCTGTGGCATCACTGTTTTTACTTCTGCAATCGCAATCACTGGCATAATTCGGCACCAGAGAAGGAAGAGAGTAAAGAAGATACCGAAAGTTCCGATTAACATTGCATAGTCGAAAAGTGTCGGTGTATACATGGCCCAGCTGGACGGTAAAAAGTCACGGTTCAGAGTCATCATGATCACAAATCGTTCGAACCACATACCTACGTTTACCACAAGAGAAGCCACAAACATCACCGGGATGTTGTAACGAAGTTTGCGGAACCAGAATACTTGTGGTGACAATACGTTACATGAAATCATGATAAAGTAAGCCCAACCGTAAGGACCGAATGCTCTGTTCCAGAACGCGAACACTTCATATTCGTTTCCAGAATACCAAGCGATAAAGAACTCTGTTCCGTAAGCAAGACCTACGATAAGACCCGTTACCATCATGATTTTATTCATGTTGTCCAAGTGTTTCATCGTGATGTAGTTTTTAAGATTGAATACTTCACGAGCAATGACCATGAGCGTTACTACCATAGCGAAACCGGAGAAAATCGCACCGGCAACAAAGTATGGAGGGAAAATAGTCGTGTGCCAACCAGGAAGGATGGAAACCGCAAAGTCAAAAGATACGATGGTGTGAACCGAAAGAACGAGTGGAGTGGAAAGAGCTGCCAAAATCATGGAAACGATTTCCAAATGAGACCAAGATCTCGCCGATCCAACCCAACCAAAAGAAAGAACGTTGTATAAGTTCTTTCTCCAAGTTTCCGTTGCACGGTCACGAAGTGTGGCAAGGTCAGGAATGAGTCCTAAATACCAGAACACCATTGAGATGGAAAGGTAGGTTGATACCGCAAACGTGTCCCAAATGAGTGGGGAACGGAAGTTCACCCAAAGTGGACCTCTTTCGTTTGGATAAGGAAACAACCAAAACCCGAGCCAAGGACGACCTACGTGAAGGATGAGGTTCGATGCCGCAACGAGTACGGCAAAGATTGTCATCGCTTCCGCAGCACGGTTAATCCCCGTTCTCCAACCTTGACGGAAGAGGAATAGAACCGCAGAAATCAATGTTCCTGCGTGACCGATACCGATCCAGAATACGAAGTTTACTACGAAAAATCCCCAACCTACTGGGTTGTTGATCCCGAGTAAGTAAAGACCTTCATAAAACAAATAACCGATGATGGCTACGTCAATCAGGGTGATCGTAAGAACCAAAAGGAAGGTGTTCCACCAAAGTTTGGTAGGAAAATCTTCGTTTGGTTTTGCGATATCAACGGTTACATCTTTAAGCGACTTCCCGCCTGTTACCAGGTCGGGGATGTCTAATTTATCTCGAACTGCTTGTGCTAATGACATTCCCTTTGTGTTCTCCCTGTTAAACTTCGTTTCGAACGCGAGTCATGTAGCTGACAGCAGGTCCGATGTTTAGGTATTCCAGAAGTTTGTAAGACCTAGGGTCTTTCAAGAGCTTCGCTACTTTAGATTCAGGATCGTTTACGTTACCGAACACAATGGAATTAGAAGAACATGTTTGTTCACATGCAGCTTTCACTTCTCCATCTCGCAATGTTCTTCCTTCGTTTTTCGCTGCGATTTTTTTCTCAGCAACTCGAGAAGCACAGAAGTTACATTTTTCCATAACCCCACGAGAACGAACGGTTACATCTGGGTTGAGACCAAGGTTTCTTGGAGGGCGTGCCTTAAATGTAGGTGTTGCTTCGCCAAGTAAGTTGTGTTCATTCCAATGTTCTAACCAATTAAAACGACGCACTTTGTAAGGGCAGTTGTTCGAGCAGTAACGAGTTCCCACACAACGGTTGTAAACCATATCGTTGGTTCCTTCCGTACTGTGAACAGTCGCAGCTACCGGACAAACTGTCTCACAAGGAGCATTGTCGCAATGTTGGCACATCAGTGGTTGGTGCGCAATTTCGAGTGATTCCGGTTTTTCAGGATCACCGATGTAGTAACGGTCAATACGAAGCCAATGCATCTCACGACCCATTCTGACTTCATCACGTCCTACCATTGGCACGTTGTTTTCAATATTACAAGCAACAACACAAGCTCCACAACCAGAACAAGAAGTAAGATCCACAGCCATACCCCATTTGTATCCTGGGTATGCGAATTGGCTTCCTGGTTGGTCAGAAGGAGCGTTAGCTCCTTGGGCTCTTTGTAGTTTTCCATCGATTAAGATTTTTGGAATCTCTGGTTCAGGAATTCCTGCACCAGGATTTTTAGCATAATCTTGGAGTTTTGCAGAAATGATAAGAGGTCTTTCTTTCCACTCAACACCCATCATCACACCAGGGCTCATCATATGATGGTCTTGTGTGGTAGCGAGTTTGTATTTCTTTCCTGTAGGAGAGAGAGTGATCGAAAGTCCAGAGTAAACAAAGGATCCGTTTACTTCTGCTGCAAGAGTATTTGCATTTTTCCCTACTCCGTTTCCAATCTCACCCACGTTTGTTCTTCCGTAACCAAGAGCAATTCCCACTGCTTCTGGATGGAGACCTGGTTGGATGAGAGCCGGAAGTTCAAATGATTTACCGCCAACAGTGACTGTGACAACATCATTCAATTTGATTCCCGACGAACGAGAGTATTGTGGGCTGATCGCAACATAATTGTCCCAAGTGACTTTTGATACTGGATCTGGAAGTTCTTGGAGTTGCGAGTTGTTTGCTCTTTCGCCTGCCCCGAGTGCGGTGCTTTCGTAAAGAGAAACAGTTAAACCAGACTTAGAAGCCGTGAGAGGTGCGATGTTTCCGCGGAAGGAACGCGCGCCTTTGTCAGCTTTTGGATTACCAGAAACCAACACACCTTTTCTAAGTAGGTCTTCCCAGTTTGTTTTTTTAGAGTATTTTGTTTTGAGGTAGTCGTATAACGAACTCGCACCAAGGAGAGATCCGCCAGCCCAAGTGATGAGCATGTCTTCAAACGCTTTGGATTGGAAAATTGGTCGGATGGTAGGTTGTTGTACAGATACAATTCCTGCTACCGATTCGTTATCTCCCCAAGACTCAAGGAAGTGTGATACTGGAGCAAGCCAGTTGGAAGCAAGAGCTGTTTCATCCACTCGGTCAGAAACTTGTACTACTTGTGCTGCTTCGTGAAGGAGTTTTTTCCACTCATCTCCGTTTGGCGCTTGGTAGACAGGGTTCACACCGAAAAGAATAACCACACCGGCCTTTCTTTCTTTTAAGTCTTTTGCGAGAGTTTTTAAGTTTTCGGTATAGTTGGATCGTCCTTCTTTCAAAGGATTTCCAGCATCGATGGTTTTTCCATCGTTACCGAGCATGCTGTTTAACATGTTCACTGCGATTTGTAGATCAACAGAATCCTCAGTAAGAGTATTGGATCCACCAGCAACAACTAGAGACTCACCCTTTGCCGAAGCAAGAGCTTTCGCTGTGCGAAGAACGACTTCTTTGGAAATTCCAAGCTCCGCTGCCGATGTTTCTACGTTGATTCCAGAAACTCCGGTTGCACCACCCACTCCCAAATCAGAAAGAGCCTTAGCAATCACAAGAGCAAACTTTCTTTGGTCACCTGGTTTTAAAGGGACTCTTTGGTCAGCGTTGGAACCCGTCATTGACGGATGAGTTTCTGCCGCAATGAAAGCATTGAAGGATTTTACACCTTTGTCTTGCAGATCTCTTCTTTTAGAGAAGTCATTGTGGTAGTTTGTGTGATTTAAAAAGTCACTATCGATGGAAAGAATTACTTTTGCTTTGTCGAAATGGTAGTTTGGTAAAACAGCCTTTCCGTAAGATTTTTCTTGCGCAATTGTAATTGCATCATCAGAAGAAGCAAAAGCAACTTCGATGTGTTTTCCACCACCAACTGATTTTAAGAATTCAGAAATGAATTCTCCAGTTGCAGGAGAAGAAAGAGGTTTTGTAACAACAATGGTTTTCCCTTTGTTGGCATTTAGTTTCTCTTTTACAGCTTTGTCTAAAACAAACCAGTCACTAGACTTTGCAGTTCCATTCACCACTTGTTGTGGTTCTTTAGCACGGTCTGCATCATAAAGATCAAAGATTGAAGCTTGGCCAGAAGCACAAAGAGCACCTTCCGAAATAGGATGGTTTGGATTTCCTTCGAGTTTCAAAGGTCGTCCGTCTTTTGCTTTTACTAAAATTCCGCAACCAACAGAACATCCACCGCAAACTGATGCGTAGTGGTAAGAGTGTCCATGTTTTACGAAGTCGTATTGTTCTACTTCGTTATTGTCTGGGTTCTTGATGGTGAGGTTTACATAAGGAACAATTTTCTCTGCAGGTTTTTGGATACAACCAACCGTAGTCATAACTACAGAAGCACCCATAAACTTTAAGAAAGTTTTTCTGTCGAAATCACCCTTTTTGATTTTTGCAATTAGGGGATCTGGAGATTTATAGAACTCTTGCTTTTGCAATTCACGTTCGCGAGAAGTTCCGCGAAGTTCATAAGATTGCCAAAGCGATTTTTTTTCTTTTTGGAAACTATCGTCTTTCATCATAAATTATTACTTGTCTCCCGATTATCTGTGGCACGTAGAACAATCGTTAGGAGCATTGTTCTCTCTATGGCAATCGACACAAAATCCCATATTGAGGGACTTGGACTGTCTAACCTTTACCATCTCTGCCATGTTACCGTGGCATGTGGAACAATCGACACCGCGTTGTACGTGTCGTGAATGGTTGAAGTATACGAAGTCTGGTTGGTCATGGACCTTCACCCAGGATACTGGAGTGTTGCTATCGTACTGTTCTTTGAGCCATTTAACATGTTCTTGGTTTCCCGCTACGTTACCTGCTCCATGGCAGTTCATACAAGTGGAACTTGGGGGAACTGTGGCATGGGCCGAATTTTCAACACCAGTATGGCAATACTTACAGTCGATTTTGTTATCGCCGGCATGTATCTTATGGTTGAAGGGGATGGGCTGGTCGGGTGAATAGCCCACATAACGGCTAGGTGAAAAAATCAAATATGCTAAGGCTGCAATTGCAACGATAGGCACAGAGATCTTGAGTATTTTTATATTCATTCGCAGATTTCCTGAATCCGTTTACACTGTCTTCTGACAAGGAAAGGTAAAATCAGAAAAAAAGCAAGTATGTAAGGGTTTTGGTTGCGAAAAAACATGAAAAGAGACATAATTCAAAATTTTCTATGAACTTTCCTTATTGAAACCGAGTCTCAATAACTTGGGATAATGCCACCAAACAATCGTTATTTTTATTCTAAAATATTCAAATAGGATCACATAGGCCTAAGATTTGCATAAGGCCTACAAACAAACTACCAGAACCCTTTCCCATTACGTTTGCGAAATTCGAAATCGTTTCGTGATGGAACGCAAAGTGTCTGCTGCATGGGATAGACTTTTGGAGGAGGAAGCTACGAGATCGGACCCTGATGCAATGTGCATGGTTTCATTATTGATCCCAAGCACCGATTCTGAAATTTGTTGGATGGCTCGTTTCTGCTCCTCAATGGCACCACGAATGGATTCAGACTCACGACCTACCTCAGCGGAACGTTCATCGACTTCCTGGTTATAACTCAGTTGGGATTTAGTGGCTTCAGAAAGTCGTTTCATTACACTTTCCACTTCGGCTATATCTCGGATGATGAGATTGAGGAGTTCCACGGAAGAACGGATTCCTTTTGCACCCTCTTCCAATTCTTTGCTGTTCTTACCAATCATATCCTCGATGGCTTGGATGGAATGAGCTGTTTTATCGGAGAGTTTGGAAATCTCTTCTGCGACTATGGCAAACCCGCGACCTGCCTCACCTGCCCTTGCGGCCTCAATCGCTGCATTGAGGGCGAGTAAACTGGTTTGGTCGGAGATTTCATCAATGATACCGATCACTTCTTTCATCTCAGAAGAAGATTCCAAAATGACATTGATGACTTCTTTCATTTGGTTGAGTGATTCACCGCCGAGTTTGGCTTGTTTGGTAATGTTCTCTGTATTGGCAAGGGCCGCTTTAGTATCCTTTTCAATTTGGATCGCACCTTTCGACAGTTCCAAAATCTTTTGGTTGAACTCAACGATATTGTTATGTTGTTTTGCTGTGGATACGGCCGTTGTTTCCATGCTGGCGACCACTTCTTCTGTAGTGGCCGAGATCTCTTCCGAAGAAGCTGCTGTTCCTTGGGCCATATCAGAAAAACTAGCAGAAGACTCTCGTAATCCTTCGGAAGATGAAGCGATCTCCTCGGCTACCTTTTGGATTTCACCGAGGGAACTACGAATGCTTGTAATGAAACCATTGAGAGCCAAATTCATCCTTCCAATTTCATCATTGTTGGTAAGCGTTAATGATTCTGTTAAATCCCCTGCTGCCATTTTATCTAAAATTAATACGGAGGTTTCCAAAGGGAACAGACGTTTTTTTAAGAATCGGAAGATCCCCCAAACTACAAGAACTGTGATGATAAACACAACCACAAGAGCCGTGATTGCTACCTGAATGAATCCAGAATTCATATCAGATTTAGGCAGAACCACTCCAATGATGGTATTCCATTCTTCTAAACGTTTGATGAGAAGGGCATTGTCCTGCCCATTTTCTGTATATTCAAAGTAAGCACCATCTTTGGCTTCCAAGATGGGACGGCCTTCCGGAATTTTACTCAAATCGACTTTTAGAATTTTCGTTTTGTCAGGACCGGCAAAAACAACTCCCTTTGTGGTGATGGCTGTTACATAACCATTGGCGCCAACATGAATGCCTTCCCCCATTCTTTTGGAAACTTGTTCTAAATTCAAAGCGATCCAAAGAATTCCTACTAACTTTCCATTGTCTTCAATGGGAAAAGAAACCAAACTTACCGGCAAACCAGTGATAGGCGATTCCTGAACAGATCCAATTAAAAACTTTTTCTTTAGAGCGACAACGACATGGTCTCCTGTTTTGTCTTCCTCCAATTGGTAACCAATAGAACGGGGAATCCCGGCGGCGAAAATTTTTGCATTTTGAATGGGTGCTGATAAAAATATATTTTCATATTCGCCGTTAGCATCTTGCATAATCCCAACAAGTAAATTGGTCGCAAATTCAGCCTTACCCGATTGAAAGGATTCCACAATTTCTCTTTGTTTGGAAAGTAAACTTGCGATCCGCAGCTGCGATTTATAATAATTGGAAAGTTCGGCACCGGCACTTTTGCCTGCATTTTCCATCTCCCCTCGATACACTTTGACAAGGAGTCCCCAGTTCAGATACAAAATGAGAGTCGAAACAACAACGGACAAAACAAGAATCGAAAGAAAGGTATAGAGACCGAGGATGTATTTTAAACTTTTCATAGCACACCGTATGTGACGGGTATTAAACAGCAATTTTAGAAATTGAAAAGGATTTCTTAGAAAAATATTTCCAAAAAAAAGGGAAGGATCCAAATCCTAAATCTGGATCAGCAAGGCTGTTAGGGAGTATCACAAAAGAAGAAAAGGAAAAACGACAAAGAAACGAGACCTGGCTTGGACAAAAAAAAAGGCCCTGATTCTGACATCGAAGGGCCCTAAAAACCAGACTTACACAATTTAGCCTAGTTATACTTTCGAATTTTTAGAAGATTTCCCCTGAATTTTTTTTAGCCAAATCAAAGAAATTTTCTTTGTGACAAGGCCCCTCGTCTCTTTTTTCAAAAAACCAACGGTTGGAGTGGCCACTTTAAAGGACTCCCGCTCGAGAACCGGCTCTATGCTGTATCCAGACCCTACGAGGTCTTGCAATTGGGCGAGTTTTTCAGAAGGCAGGATGAGGAGCCTTTCTGGCTTTTCAGTCCAAAGTTTATCTAATTTCTCCTTATCATACACATTCCTAAAATTCCGTTCCGCATAAAAACCGTAGGAACGTTTGGAATTGGACAACCAAAAAGTATAAACCACAGGTTCGTTTGGTTCCAGTTCTTTGATTTTGGCACCAAACTCTTTGGAAGGTTGGTAACTTGTCAATAAAGGATAAAATTCTAAACTAATCGCACTGAAAAACAAAGTGGCTCCCACAAGAGTGACAAGCACTTCTAGGGGAATGAGTTGGGCCGACAATACAATAAATAGGATCCCAATGATTCCAAATACATAGTATAGAATTCCTACATCTGCTACAAAAACAGGGATGAGAAAGTATCCTACCAAATAAACAAGGCCAGCAATTAAGAAGGACGGACGAAGGCGTTCCACACTCGAACGAAATAAACTCTCTTCCGCAAGTTTTCCAAAATAGAGCGCCGCACCAGGAAGTACCCAATAGGTATATTGTGGGAGTGGAAAACGAGAAAACGAAATTAAAAACAAAAACAAAAAAACCCAGAATGGAATCACAAAATCAATTTCTTTGTATTCGTTGGCTCTAATTTTTCTGAGGATTTCCTTCCATCCAAATGACTTAATATAATTGTAAGTTCGAAAAGCGAGATAAATGATCATTGGCAAAACACCACTAAAGAATGCCCATGAAAAAGATTTATAAAAGTAAAATGGATCAAACTTCACATCATACATCTCTTTATAAAATCGCCCGAAAGACTGGATCCATAAAAAGAAGGAAGGACCATACGAGTTAAAACTTTTGTATAATAAAACACACCAAAAAGCAGGAAGGGAGGCGAGAACAAAAATACCTGTAGGTATTTTCATAGAAAGAAGTAACTTCCAATCTCTACGGAATAAAATATCTCCACCAATAGACAATGCAGGGATGACTACAGAAATTGGGCCTTTGGTGACAAACCCCATAGACATCATCAAATACATCAGATAGAAATAATTGGGATTTTTTTTCCTTCCAAGATAGTAAAAATGATAAGTAAAAACTAAATAAGCAGTGAGATAGACATCAATCTTTGGATCTACCACCATAGCATAAACCCCAGGTGCCAAAAGGTAAGCAAAAGAAGCAAGATATCCTTGTCTTTCTTTTCCACCAGTCAATAAGGTGATCCGATAAATTGAAAAAACGGAAAGTAAGGTGATAAGAATTGCTGGAATTCGAAATGCAATATTACTAATTCCGAATAAGGAAAAAGAACTAGCAATCGTCCAAAAAGTCAAAATGGGTTTATCTAAGTAACGTCTTCCATTATCAAATAAAGTAAAAAAATCTCCAGATAACACGAGTTCGCGACTAATACTAGCGTATTGCGAACTATCAATATCGATTACATCTAAAGGAAGAGTGAATAAAACCGGAAGGGATGCAAGAAGTAATAAAATTCGATAAAAAATTCTTTCTGAGGTGTTAAGTGTTTCTTTCATTCTAAAGTACCAATTTGGATGAGGCATTGTCCAAACCCTTTACAGGAATTGGGTTCTTGGTCATAACATTGAAGGATGTCACTATTGTGAGTGGTACATCCATCCATACATTGGATTCGGCCTGTACGTTTGACATCAGGTGCTAAGGTAAGTTTTAATTCTTCTTCCGTACAAGAAACAAATACTTCGCAAGCAGCTTGGCATTTTTTTTCCACTATATCTTGGCAATTTGCAAAACTGATAGCTATCGCAAGACTTAAGATCCATTTACCGTGTTTCACTTCGAATTCCTTTGAGTGCTAACATTCCACATGCGCCATTGATGTCCCGACCAGGACTCCTTCGGTTGAGAATGGGAGCTGTAGTTTTTGCTTTGAGATGCATTACAAAATCTTTGACTTCATCATCTGTTGGTCTACGCCAACCGGTAAAATCAGTATTGAGTGGGATTACATTGATTTTACATTTGTTTACAGAACGTGCGATTTTTGCGAGTCGTTCCGCATTATCACGACCCATATTGACATCAGGAATCATTACATATTCAAAAGTAATGGCCCGGTCGAGTTCCTTTGTAAACTTTTTAGCGGAATCAATCAATTTCTCTAACGGGTGTTTGTCGTTTACATCCATTATAGAAGAACGAGAATTAGGATTGGGGTGGTTCAGAGAGATTGCAAAATTAAACGGCTCTTTGTTTTCAATAAAACGATTGATCCCAGTGGTCACACCTGCGGTTGAAATAGTGATCCGCAGTGCCCCGAGACCAAAACCTTCCTGATCACGAAGGATATGTGCCGCCTTCATCACAGAAAAATAATTGTGCATGGGTTCGCCCATTCCCATAAAAACGATATTAGTCGCGCGGTCCCCCACTAGGCGTTCAACTTGCAAAATTTGGTCGAGGATTTGCCAAGTGTGTAGATTGCCCTTGTATTCCAAAAGGCCCGTCGCGCAGAATTTACAATTGAGGGTACATCCAATTTGGGAAGAGATACAAATGGTTTTACGGCCACCATCACCTGAAGGAATCCAAACGGCTTCGATCTCTTTGTTTTCACCCACATAAAAAGTGAATTTCCGAGTCCCGTCCTCTTTGGAGGCCAAGTCTCTTCCGATTTCAATTTCCGGGTAGGAAGTATGTTGTTTTAGTTTTTCACGAGCTTCTTTAGAAAGTGTCGTGAACTGGTCTAAATTCGTATAACGGCTCTTATAGATACCCGTATAAATTTGCGCTGCTCGGTATTTTTCCAGACCCAAGGAAACACATAACTCTTCTAGTTCTTTTTTGGTTTTCCCTTTGAGAACCGGTATTTCCTCTTTCATATGTTTGGATGATCCACCTTTAGCCAATCTTTTCGGTGCCCCCCGTAGGGACAAGAATTTCCGGCAATTCATTCAGTCTTACCCTAGAATCTCTTTAGGAACAAGTCTAAAATTGAATTCTAGAACGATTCTTAGTGAAATTACTGAATCTAAATGGACATTGACTTACATACAGAGATTCAAAAGCCTAGTATCTAGTGAGGAAAATATACGAATGAATAGCGACGCCTTTATGGAATATGCCTTTATCGTCATGGTCGCGCTGATAGGTATCGAAATTTTTGTTTCCTACATCAAGGGAAAACAATACTACCGATTGAACGTTCTCATTGCTGATGTGAGTACGGGAGTCATTTTTGCATTGATTGGGGTGGTAATTCTACTCGGAGCCCTTTATGTTTATGACCAAATCGAGAAAAACTTTTCACTTTCTACGCTTGGATACAATTTCTTTCCATTAGAAAGCCCAGTGAGTTTTTCACCGAGTTTTTCTGTGAACTGGTATGCATTGGGAGTTTGGAGTTTTACGATTGTCTTAGCTGATTTTATCTATTACTGGTTTCATAGACATTGCCATGAAATCAATTTGTTTTGGGCAACTCATGTCACTCACCACTCTACACAAGAAATGAATTTATCCGTTGCCTTTCGTGGGAATGGATTACAAAGAATATTCGAATATATTTACTTTTTATCTATGGCACTGCTTGGAATTCCAGGAGCGATGTTTTTACTGAGCCACCGAATTCTCAAAGTATATCAATTTGTGGTCCACACTCGTTTCATCGGAAAACTAGGATTTTTGGAACAGTTTATGGTGACTCCCTCAAACCACAGAGTCCATCATGGAATCCAACCAAAATACATTGACCGCAATCACGGTGGCATCTTTATCATTTGGGATCGTATGTTTGGATCCTTTGAATGGGAAGCGGAAGAACCTATCTACGGTTTAACAAAACCTGTCAATTCCTTCAATCCGATCACAGTGAACCTCCATGTCTTCAAGGATATGTTTCTACAAATATTGCATTGTAAGTCTTTTGGTGATGTTTTTAAAACCATCTTTGGACCACCAGGTTGGAAACCGGCTTACTTAATCACAAGTGCTGATGCCGCCCCAGAACCGAACAAAGTCGTGAAGTACGATCCCAAACCTCCAATGGGTGTTATGATTTATGTGGCACTCCAAGCGGCAGTTCTTATGGGAGTAGGTCTTGTGATTTGGAAGGTAGCAAAAATCAACCTAGAAAAAGATATGGTAACTCTTGGAATTTTATCGATTGTGATTGTCTTCAGTTTGTTCTCCATTGATCGAACCATGGAGATGAAACGATGGTCGAGAAGAACTGAAGTGGTAAGGAACGTGCTCTTTATTTTGGCATTTGTTTCCGCACTGGTTTATTCCAATATTCCCAATATTGAAATCTTTGCCATCCCACTCATTGGCCTCTCGTTTGTATCCTTAGTTTGGATCATCCTCAAACGAAAGACCTTCTTTGATTTGAGTAATATTTCTAATACTTGGTATTAGATCGAATCTCTTTTAGAACGGACTCCGAAGGGAACAAATGGTTCGACTTCAGGAGTTCGTCTCCAAAATTCAAAAAAGCCTTTGTTTTATCCCCATGTTTTTTACATAAATTGATATCTTGGTAACATAGACCAATATCAACAAACGGCGGTTTGATGGTTTTTGTCTCACCTAAACCACCTGCAACTGATTGGTAATATAAAAAATCGTCTTCAATCCATCCAAAAATATTTCCGTATGCAAAATAAGCTGACTGGCCCTTTACTTTTCTCAAGTCCCGACCCATTACACTAAAGTATACTTCCCTTTCCATAAATCCAAGTATGGTCGGAATTAAATCCAATTGAGAAGTAAAATCCTCGCGTAGTTCCGATTTGATCTTTCCTGGAGCATAAATCAAAAGAGGAACATTCCGATCCTCATAATAATTGAGAAAACGATGGTGGCTATGGTCAGAGACAAAAAAGAAAATGGTGTCTTTAAAATAAGGAGCTTTTTTTGCTTTTTCCAAATATTCATTTAAAGCAAAATCTGCGTAATGAAGAACGTTTAGGTATTCGCTGTCTTGGGTTTCTTTTCCAAACAAACGATATTTTTCCTCTGGCACTTTATAAGGATAGTGAGTGGTTCCTGTATGAATTACCGAAACAATAGGTTTGTCTGGTTTTACAAGAAGGAGGCGTTTGTGCATGGCATCGAGTGAGGCTTCGTCCAAATAACTCCAAGGCCCTGTTTTGTATTCAGGAACTTTTTCTAATTCATTTTTACCGACCAGAGTGTCAAATCCCCAGTGGTACATGATACTTCCCTTATTATTAAAACTGAGATCGGTTCCTGTTACAAAAAGAGTTTCATACCCAATGGTTTTCGCAATATTTCCAAGTCCTGAAAAACGATTCAGGATTTGTGGCGTACGAACAGCCGTTAGACCTGGCCTATCAGGAATTCCTCCCATTAGGGCCATAAGACCATTTGTGGTTCGTCCCCCACTTGCAAAAAAATTCTTAAAGAACATCCCTTGTCTTATGAGTTGATTAAAATAAGGTGTGACTACTTTCCCTTCTACCTTGCCCGTTCCAATGATATCAATGAACTTCCCCGTCCAACCTTCCAAAACAATGACAACAATATGAGGTAAAGGTTTGTTTGTGTTTAGTGTTGTTTTACGGAGTAAAGGATATTCCTCACTCACAAAGTTGGCACCAGGATAACTCACTTCTTTTTGAACAATGGCACTAGCATCGACAAGTTTCATAAAATGGCGGTCATCAACTTTGGTCATCTTTAGGTCTGTGATCACAGTAAAACCAGGATTTAGAACCAAATCATTGGTGATGGTTTCCTTAGTGATGATGGCGTCACTTGTCCTAAGGGGACTTGTTTGCACTCCTCCTCTGATTCCAAGAACCAAAAGAGCTAGAACCACAAGAAACTGCAAACTCGCCCACTTGTAATGTAAATTGATATGTGTGTAAGGGAACTTAGATTGAATTTTATAAATTCCAAAACAAATTCCAAAAATTACAAGAAGACCGAACAAAAATAAAAATGGATTTTGAGAAAATGCGGATCCCACAAGAGGTAACATCTCAAATCCAAGGTAAGCAAAGGCTTCATATCCTAAATGTTTATTTCCGTTCTCATAATAAATCAAATCGGCGATGAGAAGGAATAATAACAAAATGATAAAGACTACCGGCAATGTTCGCCACACAGCTCTATACACACGATTTCTATTCAGAAAGTGCAAAGTGGAGTAAAGTAAACTAGCGCCAAGTAACACGCACAATACGGAGATATCAAACCTGGCACCTTTGATAAATGCCTTCAGAATGATCCAAACAGATTTGTCATTCATCCGATAGGAATACATGACAAAAAAGGTAGCGCGGTAAATCGTAAGAAATACAATTCCAAGTCCAGCAAGAAGTAAATGAAACCGAATGTAAAACGGCAAATGCGAAAATAGTTTTTTCATAAATAGGAGATTAAAGTGCATCCATAGGGGTTTTTTATTTTGATTAAGGTTTTACCATTTTATAAATGGTTCCCGATTGGTAGTCTGCCACAAAGATTTCTCCATCATTATCCCGACCAAATGTCGGAATGAGTAGGTTCCATTTTCCAAGAGTTATGGTTTCTGTTACCTTTGTGTTATCTCCAGGTTTTGGAACAGGGATTGCCCAAATTTTTCCTTGGATAAAATCACCAAACACATACATTCCTTTCAATTCAGGAATAGCGGAACCAGTATACACATAACCGCCAGTGATGGATTGTCCTTCGTCTCTGCCATATTCATAAAATGGAGGTTCGTAAAGTGCCGTATTACATCCATCGGTAAAACAATGGAATCCTTCGGTTTGGTTCCAACCATAGTTTTTTCCAGAAAGGATGATATCTACTTCTTCATAAGCATCTTGGCCCACATCAGCTACAAGCAAACGTCCGTCAGGTGAAAAACTCATTCGCCAAGGATTACGAATTCCGTACGCAAAAGTTTCTGGAGCGAAACCTACTTTTCCCACAAATGGGTTGTCAGAAGGAATGGAATAAGGTTTTTTCGATTTGGAGTCTGGAGTCACACTGATTCTTAAAATAGATCCAAGTAAAGTGTTTGGATTTTGTCCGTTGTTTTTGGGGTCGGCTCTCCAACCACCGTCACCTAGTCCAATGTATAAATGTCCATCCAGACCAAATGCCAACTGCCCCCCGTTGTGATTGGGATAGGGTTGTTCCACTTGTAATAACACTCGTTCGTTGACAAGTTTCATATTTTCATAGTTAGTTGGATTTTCCACGACCCATTCAGAAACGATGGTCACATCTTTGTTGTTGATCGCGTTTACATAATTGGTATATAACTTTGGTTGTTTAGGAAATTGTGGATGGAAGGTTAGACCAAGAAGTCCTTCTTCGCTATCCGTAATGACGGGGAATTTGGCAAGGACACGACTTGTCTTTTTTTCCCGATGGAATAGAATCATATTCCCTGATTTCTCAAGGGCAAATAAAAAGGGAGTGTCCCCTGGAGGAAATTGGATGTCTGTGGGTTCCTTTACCTTTACGACTTCTTGCAAAGAAATGGCTACTTGTTTGCGACCAGAATCGGCACCAATAAAGAGAGGTTTAGATCCAAGGACCTGCCCATCGGTTTCATACTTTTTATTGTAGTTTTTTAGGATGCTACGACCTAAATCATCACAAGCTACGGACAAAGACAAAAAGGAAAACAATACAAAGAGTTGGATTTTCATAATACTTAAGGTTCCCCACATAAGATAATTGGCTTGGATTTGTCTCCGCAATCAAAAAACTTTGACGACATCTATGAAACTCTTTCGAATTCTTTCCGTCCCGACCTTCCTCTATTTTGCTTATTTGCAATTGAATGACCCAGACCCCTATCTTTGGTTCCCGATCTACGCATTTGTGGCTATCGTTGCCCTTGCCAGTTTGTTTCGCAAAATTCCTAGATTTGTGGGTTTCATTCTCATACCCATTTATTTAGTTTTGGCGGGGTATTACTTCACACAAACACCATACTGGGGAATGGAAGTAGAAGAAGTCAGAGAGTTTTTTGGCCTTCTCATTGCCAGTGCGGCTTTGACCTTACTTGTTTTTAAAAAATAGAAACCTTTACCTGGAAAAATCCTAAGGACGACCAGCCGAAATTTATGTTTCGGCGATCACCTTACCATCTTCCAAAATCATTTTGATGAGTTTAGTCATCTCGACGGAGTATTCTACATCCAAATGTTTGGTTACACCTTCACAAAATCCATTGATGATGAGTAACTTCGCATCGTCTTCTGACATCCCGCGTGATTGCAAATAAAACAACTGATCATCATCGATTTTAGAAACAGTGGCTTCATAGTTCAGAGTTCCCTCTTCCCCTGAAACATCATTATAAGGGTAAGCGTGAGACTGAGAACGATTGTCCATCATCAGTCCATCACATTTGATATGACTGTAAGATCCCTTACTGGAAGGATCGAACTTCACAAGACCACGGTAAGAATTAATTCCTCCGTCAAGAGCAACTCCTTTGGCAAGGATATTGGATCTAGTATTTTTTCCCACATGGATGATCCGAGCACCCGTATCTTGTACTTGCCCACTGCCAGCAAAAGCTAGAGAAAGTACATCCCCAGTAGAATGATCTCCTTTTAAGATGATCCCAGGATATTTAATGGTATTGGCTCCAATATTACAATCTGTCCAAGTGATATGGGCGGCTTCTTCGCAGATCCCACGTTTCACGGTCCAATTGTACATATTCTTTTTCCAATTCTGAATGGTGGTATAAAAGATCTTTGAATTTTTTTTAGCTACAAGTTCGACAACGGCAGTATGAAAATTGGTTCCTTTGTCTTGTACTGACGTACAACCTTCGCTGTATTCTAAATGAGCTCCTTCATCGGCAATGAGAAGAGTTCGTTCATATTGTCCGGAACTCGCAGCAGTCACTTTAAAATAAGCCTGAAGTGGCATCGGAGTTTTGACTCCCTTAGGAATATAAGCAAAAGAACCACCACTAAACACAGCAGAGTTGAGTGCGGAGAATTTATTATCTCCAATGGTAATCACAGTTCCCAAATATTCTTTTACCAGTTCTGGATACTCTTTAATCGCAGTGTCCATATCACAGAAAATGATACCAAGGTCTGTGAGTTCTTTTTTAACATTGGCATAAATGGTTTCGGAATCGTTCATAGTTTCGATTCCGGCAAGGTATTTCCTTTCGTGTTCAGGAATTCCTAATTTTTCAAAACTACGTAGAATTTCTGGATCTACTTCGTCCCAAGATTTTTTCTTCTTTTGATTGGAACCTACATAGTGTACATAGTCATCGATATTGATATGAAATTGGGGAATAAAACCCCAAGTAGGCATCGGTTTTTGTTCATAGACCTCAAAAGCCTTTAAACGAAATTCCGCAAGCCAACTTGGTTCGTTTTTGATATGAGAGATGGATTCCACAACCTTACGAGTGAGTCCCTTTGGAAAATTATCAGGTTTATAAAATTCGAAAGGTGCCTTGTCTAAACTGGCTGTAGATTCCATATTATCTCCCTTCTCTATCTCAGAGAATCTAATTAGTTGACTGAAGAGAAGTAAGCTTTGGATCCAGTAGGATCTGCTTTCATTGTTTTTTTCCCTTCATCCCAGTTCGCTGGACATACTTCACCATGTTTTTCCACAAATTGGAAAGCTTTGATGAGGCGAACAGCTTCTTCAATGTTACGTCCCACAGGAAGGTCGTTAACAGTTGCTTGGCGAATGATACCTGCAGGATCGATGATGAAAGTTCCTCGAAGGGCAACTCCTGCATCAGGACCTGACTCAATTAACACTCCAAAAGCCTTCGCAATCTCTTTTGTTTTATCAGCGATGAGAGGGTATTTGATCTCTCCAATACCACCTTCTTTTCGGGCCGTTTTTTTCCAAGCTAAGTGCGAAAATTCGCTATCAACGGAAACACCCAAAACTTCGGCTCCGATCTTCTTAAAATCTTCGAGTTTGGCATCGTATTCAATAATTTCTGTCGGGCAAACAAATGTAAAATCGAGTGGATAGAAAAATAGAACCACCCATTTTCCTTTGTAATCGGACAATTTGATTTCTTTAAAATTGTCCCCGATCACAGCGGTTGCTTTAAAATCAGGGGCATGTGATGTCACTTGTGGCATAAAGTCACTCCTTAGAATTATTCTAAGTACAATGATTAGATTCTGTCTAGATGTTTTTGGGTCAGGGACAGGTTTTCCAAAGACCATTCTTCCTTTGTGATGGATTCGACAAAACGTCTGTCATGGCTCACGACCACTAAGGCTATGCTAAGCGACCGAAGAGAGTTCTCGAGGGCTTCCAAAGATTTTATATCCAAATGGTTGGTTGGTTCGTCTAAGAGGAGGATCTCTGGATTTGTCTCCAAATGGAGAGATAAAAATATTTTTTTAATTTCTCCCGGGCTAAAACGTTTTGATTCAAAAACACGTTTCGGATCACTGCCGAGCCTGTGTACTCCTGAAAGAACCTTAGCTTTCGTATCTGCTTTTAGATTTTGGAATTCCCTTTGCAAACTTTGAATCTCTTCTTTGGAAAACTCTTGAGGCAAATACAGATAAGGAATATGTTTTTCTTCAAATTGTTTTGCTAAAAACTTAAGCAGTGTGGACTTACCGGCTCCGTTGTTTCCAGTGATCGAAATTTTAGACTCAGGTAGAATTTGTAAATGGGCATCCAAATTCAATTTCATAAAACCAAAATCAAAACTCTCCTCAACAGATAAAAACAAATGTTTCCTTTTTGAAGTTTCTGTTTTCCAAACAATTCCCAAATTTTCTTTTTCAGGAAGTTTGGCAAAAATCTCATTTTCTCTTCTCTCTGAATGTACGAATCTTTTATCTAACTGTTGTTTGAGTCGACCAGCTTGTCCATCTTTCCCACTCACCCTAGCTAAGTTCTTTTTCTGACGACCGTCATGGTCATGAAGGTCCAAACCTTTTTTCGACCTATGTTTGTGTGATAAACTGGCTTCTTCCCTTCTACGACTTAGCTCCGCTTCTAGTTTTTTTCTCTCAATCCGAGCCGTTTCCCAATCATGAATTCTTTCCTGTGTTTCTCTTTCCATTTCCTTTTTGCCTTCGGAGTAATTTCCTGACCGTTCTAAACAAAAGTTTTTCTCTAGAAAAATACAATGGGTTGTTAGATCATCTAACAAAGACCTGTCATGACTAATCAAAATCCCAATTCCTTGATAATGAGATAAAGTATTACCTATGATTTGAATGCTGTCCAAATCCAAATGGTTTGTGGGTTCATCTAAAATCAAAACTTCAGGATCTTCCGAAAGTGCCATTGCTAGAAGGATCCTTCGTTTCTCCCCAAAACTTAAATGATCATAATCTTCTTTCGAATCGATATTGATTTTCAAAAGATTTTTATAACGACCCGACACTTTCGAATCATCATATAAAAAATCTTCCAAACTTTCCGTAGTAATGAAAGTATCTTGAGACACGTATCTTACCGATCCATTCCCTTGAATGGATCCACTGTAAGGCTGAAGATCACCGCTAATGAGTTTTGCTAAAGTGGATTTTCCACTTCCATTCTTTCCTACAATTCCTGTCCAACCGGGACCAAAGTGGAGGTTGAGGTTTTGAAATAAAAACTCAGATTGTGAGTCGTATAAAAAGTTTAAATTATGGATGGTGATATGTTCGGACATGCGACGAGCTCCTTTAGTTTCCAAATGGGGAAATAGGTAAACAAGTCTTGTCCTAAAGAATTAGGAGAAAGATGGATTTAGAATTTTTGTTTTTGCTTACCTATTTTTGGTTTCGCAATCTCATCGGATTATACCTCTCTTATGAATCTTAGACTGTGAAAATGAAAAAAGTTGTCAAGGTTTAGTTACCTTTGGCCATAAGGAATTTTTCCATAAACTCTGTGATATCTCTAATGTTTCTATTGATCATCTTACGAAGTTCAGGAGGTATATTTTGAGATTTGATCACACGGTAGTAGTTCAATGCATTTTTTAACATCTTACGGCGTGCAAACTCCTGAGCTTTCATCAACATAGGTTTGTATTTATAATAAGAATATTCCATAATCGAATAGTTCTTCGACAAACGAAACGCATGTGGGATCTTTCCAAAATCATAAGTAAGAGTTAGGAAGGGTGCATCATCCGCTTCAGGGGGTTTTAGTTCCAAAACCCCATGGATGATTTTTTCTGGTTCGTCTTCTGTGGCTTTTTCAGCCATTTCATCCAATGGAATGGGAGATTCTTCATCAGCAATCTCACCCAAGTTTCCATCGACGATTTCAATTTCCGGTGCTTCTGCATCCTCTAGTTGAGGCCCTTCCCCAGCACCAGGTGCACCAGCTCCCTCACCCAGTTTACGTTCGCGGAAAACTTCGTCTGCATCAGGAAGACCAATCCTTAAGTCTTCACTAGTTAACGGACGATTGGTGAGCTCAACCTGAATTGGTAAATCCGTTTCAATTATAGTTTCTGACTTTTGTTTGTTTGGATCTTGAGCTTCCGGAAGATCGGTCTTCGGAGAGATCAACTTCTCCGTTTGTGGATCAATCGGGTCAGGAAGTTCTAATTCTTTTCGAAGAGCATCAGTGGTTGTTTCCAACCAATTGGGTTCTCCCTCTGGGCCTTTCTCTCTTGGATGGAGAGGTGGTTCTTTTTCATCCCTACGTAAGTCATCTGCATCAGGAAGGCCAATGGGTTCAAGGTCCCAATCTGGGAATTTCAAACCAGGTTGGTCAGGGAAATAAGGTTTTAGTAAATCATTGAGAGAGGCTTCTTCCCCTCTGGCTTCCAAGTCCTTTGCTTTCTTTTCTATTTTTTTGAGAGCTTGGTTTTTTAAGAAATCTTCTCGTTCCTTAAAACGATCTTTTTTTCTTCTATCCTCACCCGAACGCCGATCCTTTCTTCCTGCAATGTTGGTTCGCCTATCAGCATTTTTTCTTCGTTCGTCGCCACTACGCCTATCTACAAGAGGAAGGTCTTTAAACTGTTTCCAATCATTGGAGAAAAATGTATCTTCAGGAAGGTCAAGCTCAGATACATCTTTTTTCGAAATTTGATCAGCAAGCGTCTGTAAGTCGATAGGTTGTTTAGGAGTCCCAGGACTTCCTGAAACACCGGGCAATCCTGGCATTTCGGGAGGAACGTAAAAAGGGCCAACAATCCCTGATCCAGGAGGTGCCATTGGAGCACCAGGCATTCCACCGGCAAGCCCACCTGTCGTTAAACCCTGGTTTAACGATTGTAAAAGTTGATCCTGATTTTGAACTGCTTTAGGATCAAATCCAGGTGATTGTGGTGAAGATTGTAAAAACTGATAAACAATTGGATGCACCAATTGGTTTCCCCCAGCAACCGACTGGTTGACTTGAGGGGATGAGAGAGGGGTTTGCGACTCCGGCTTTCCTTGGGGTTTATCAGAAGAACTCGGTGGAAGCGGTGGAGGCAGTTGTCCCGATGGTTGGGGTAGTTGTTGCGGTGGTCCTTGCGGAAAATTAGGAGGAGGATTACTCTGTGCAAATTGAATGGCACGAGCGATAGACTCTGCAAATAGTTCGGATACTTCTTTTAAAGCACCAACAAGATCGTTTAAGTCCTTGTCTGGTTTTGCACCAACTCCCGGTTTCGTATCTTTTTTCTTTGGTTTCTCTTTGACTAACGGATCCGCTTTGGATGGATCCCCTTTCCCACCATCTCCTTCTTTCGGGGGAGGTGGATTGTCTTCCAAAAACTCTTCTAAATCCTGGATGTTTTTCTTTATTTTTTCTTTGATTTCTGGATCAGGAATTCTATGTCCCGTCCTCTCAAAAATCTCAATGGCTTCCTCTACTTGCTCTGCTTCAACCAGTGCCTCTGCATTGAGGAGTGGTCTTCTATGAAAGGAATACTTCGAGTTCTTGGAGATGATATCATCTGCAGAAAAACTAATGTCCGGAGTTTCGCGTCTAGGTCTATCTCCAGATACTGGAGAATCTGATCCGGTTTCTCCAAAATCGCCTAACGGCAGATCGCTGAGACTTTTGGGAGGTTTTTGTTTATCTCGTCTATTTCGTCCTGCCTTCGGTTCCTTTCCTCCACCAACTCCTGGTTCGTCGGGACCATCTCCCTCTAAATCCAAATCAGACAATCTTTCCGATAGAGGTTTTGGTTTGGATTTTGGTTCTTTGGGCTCTGTTTGGAAATTCAATTCCTGCCCACGCCCACCACGCGCGGGTTTTTCTTGTTTGGAGGATGGCGATGGTGATCGAGGTAACTCGTTTTGTGCAGATTCTTTTTGTTTTTGTCTTCGTTTTTGACGTGGACTTAGGTCATCATTTGACCTACCTCCCCCCTCGCTACGAGCGATATCATTGAGGTCGGCACCTGTGCCAGAAAGACCGAGTAACATCATGAGGGTGGTTATCATAAAAGGGTTCTACTCTTTATTTTCGAGGTTTCATCACCACTAACTTAAGGTATAATCAAAGAATATTCGATTTCCTAGCATTTTACGGGGGTTTTTGAGCCAAAATGACCGCAAGTTCTTTTTCTGCTTGACACAAGAGAAATTCTTGCGTTCCATGGTGGCATGAAATCCGTTGCGAAAAAAAATCTCAGCTTTGCCTCCTCACCGGACAATGCAGACGGGTTGCAGTTAAAAATCACATTCGACGAAGACACGAAAACTGCCTTCGGTGATTACACCTGCCCCGAAAAATACCAGGGTTTACCGGATCAAATCCACCCAGGAATTATCTCTACCATCTTAGATGAAATCATGGTCAAGATCAATGAAGCGATGAATTTTGAAACCACTACGGGTGAATTGACAATTCGTTTTTTGCAACCTGCTAAAGTGAATGAACCATTACACTTACGCGGATGGTTTGTGAAAAAGAACAAAAAAATCATAGAAAACCGTGCTGAAATAGAAAATGAGATCGGCAAAATAGTGGCCCGCGGAAAAGGTAAATATATCGAAGCTGAAGACTGATTATGCCGATGTGGTGGAATTGGTAGACGCAGTGGATTCAAAATCCACCGATGGTAACATCATGCCGGTTCGATTCCGGCCATCGGTACCAACAGTAATTTAGTTCGAATCCCTCTCACAAGCCTTTAGATAAAAATCCTCTTCGATTCTATCGATGGCTTGTAAGATTAGGGTTATCTCAGAAACCTTCATCTCATCAAAGATTCCTCTCCCCTCTTTTAAAATGGAAACTCCAAGAGTAATTCCTTTCCTGTCATCTTCCGTATAAACTGTACCCTTTGATTCCATCTTCACAAGTATATCTTCCATAATCAGGATGATCTTTCGAATGAGTTCTGCATCCGAAAATACTTTGAATAAACCACCAATGTCCTTTCGAAATGCATCTGCTTTCTTTTTTTCCACTTTTGCGATCAGTGTTTCCATCGCAAATTCTGAATTCAGTAGTCCAACTTGGTTTTCCTGGCGATCCAGCTCCATCACAAGTTCTTCTTCAAACTGGTGAGCTGTCACATAAGAATGAAGTGCAGCAAGCCCCGCCTTTAATGCCATCGGGAAATGTTTTCCAAATCGAAAGATCGACATGGCCAAGTTTCCAAGAATGCCCCAAATTTTTGTTGGATGGTTCACAAAACCAGATAACGCATCAAAGGCGGCATCAAGTTCTTTTCTTTTCGAAAATTCAGGGTAAAGATATTCCAAAAAGAAATGAAGTAGTTGGTCTATTTTAGATCTTGGGATGGAACCGAACTCTGGATAATGTTTCAGGTTTTCTTCTGAATATCTTTTTTTAAGAGAGGTTTGATACATAACAATCAACTCTTGAAAAAGGGGATGGTTTAAAACTTTTGAAGTTTCTTTTTTCGGTTTCACAGGTAGTTACAAATTATAAAACATCATCAAAATAAGTTTCATACCTTTCTAGGTTTACTTTTTTACCCTTAGGATTGTAAGGGAGAGAAGGTATTTTTTTTACATCCAAACCAACAAACAAAGAGTAAATACCAACAGCCAGTGAAATAGCAGTTTCTTTTTTATTTTGAGTTAGGTATTTGATATCGCGATTACGATTTACGTAACCAATTTCGATAAAAGCACAAAGGGCATTGGTATAGGTTGGTAAACTATAAGTAGAAATATAGGGTTTTTGGATGGGGCCAAGTTCCGGATAAGGAGAATTTTTTTCTTTTAATTGGACTGGTAATCCATATTGAACAAAACGCATCAGTTCCTTTGTTACATAATGGTTGTCACCGCCAAAACCTTCTTTCCCACCTTCCCTTCTCCATTCTTCTTTTTTTCCTTTTTCCCTCTCCCAAAACTTTCCTGTTTCCAAAAAATCTTCGTGGTTTGTAGCATAAGGTCCTGGTTTTCCAATTTGTTTTTCCCAATTGGCATCATCCGCATACTTCCAACTAACCATATTTTGGCGGTATCCTTCAAACTTAGAAACATCAGTTTCCTTACCACTTTTTTTAGACCAATACCCGTGAAGATAAATCCAAGTGTCCGCCGTGGCATTTTCTAATTTGGACCAACCGGATTGAAAAATCAACCATTCCGACCAAGGACCATTGACAAAACTGTTTTGTGATTTTTTCTTTTCAGAAATTTTTTTGATTTGGGAAAATGTTTTGAAACCAGGAGTGAGAACCGCTCCCATCCCTCCTGTTTGGCCTTTACTTGCCGGATTCAAATGGAGTGACAAGACTAAATGGGGTTTTAGTTCATTGATTTTGGACAATCTCCCTTTCCGACGAACACCTGTTTTTGGGTCAGGAAAATCGTACAACCGATAAGCGGCATTTGGATCATCGGAGCTCGGATCATCATCAAAGGAAGATTCGCGTGTGAGTTTACTTTCCAATGTGACTCTTGGAAAATCCGTTTTTTTAGAAAACAGTTTGAGATAACCTTCGAATTCCTTCCAACCCGCCTCGGTTTCTGTAAGTTTTAAAACGCGGTGTACTTCTTTTGCTAAATCAAGGACGACTTTTCTTTCGGTGATATTTCCGTGTTCTGTTCCTTGTTTATAGGTTTCCAAATAGGTCTGAGTGACACTATCATATTTGTCCCCATGTTGTGTTTTGGGATCTTTGGCAATACCACCATGTCCCGGATCCACCACAATCCGAAAGACAGGCACCGATCCTAAAGGTAAGGAAAACAAAACAATCAGTGGGAAAAGAAGAAATTTACGGAAGCGAGAAAAAGATAAAAAGACCACGATGGGGTCATTCTCCGCTCCTAGCGGAACGGAGAAAAGAAAAAGATTATAGAAACTATTTTGTAGTTTGTGTTTGGCTAAAAATTTGGTTTCGGTTATCGCTTAAGTCTTTGCCGTATTTATCGGTAATCGCTTTTTTGTCTGCTTCTGCATCTTTGAAGTCAGAAAGAATCTTAATTCCATAGTCTTTGGCAATTCGGTAATGTACGATGGCATCGTAAAATCGATCCTCACGAGACATGTCCGTTGCTAATCCCATTTGTCCATAAGCAATACGAAGTTTTTGTTGGCCTTCAGCAATTTCACGATAAGGAACAACTACCTTCGATCCTTCTTGGGAAGATTCCACAAGTTGGGACTGTTCTTGGCCTGTGATGAGATCTGCACACTCTGCAAGTAGGTTCTGTGTTTTCGTATCATAGTTCTTGGAAAATTTTCCAAGTAGAGTGGAGATATCTTTTTCCAAAGCGACCATCGCTTTTCCGGAAGCTATATAAGCACGACGATAGTAATAACGTAAAACCACTTGGTAATCTTTTTTAATTTTGTCGAGTGCCGCTTTCGAATCAGGAACTTCTTCCCCGAAATTTGCTGTGACAATCGTTAACAGTTTGATTGCATTGATCACTCGGTCTTTGTTATTTTCGGAAATGTTCTTGTATTGTTTGCGTTCTAAGTTGTTCCCTTGGTCGAGTTTGTCCAGTTCCTCAAAGGACTCTTTCCCTTTTTCAGGAGCTCCAGACTCTTGTGCAGACAGAGACAAACAAAAGAAACAAAACGAAATGATGATGAAACTATTTTTTAACACGAAACTTGCTCTCCTTAAACCAAGGAGCAGAATAGCCGAGATTACAGGGGTTTGACTACTATTTTTTATCCTTTTGGAAAAAGAGTAATCCATCTCCGACTGGATACAAAGTATAACGAGAAACTTGGGATTTCACCTCATCCCAAAGAGACATGACTGCCAAATCCGATGGTTTCTTTGGATCAGGATGAAGCACTCTGCCATGCCACAACATATTATCGAATAAAAAACTAGACCCAGGTTTTGCCTCTGCCCAAAGGATACGAAAGATTTCAGGGTAGGTAATTTTATCACAATCAACAAAAAAGAGATCGGCACCCACCCACAGGTCACGTCTGTCTGCGAGGAATTCCATTACAGAGGCAGTGATCCGTTTAACATGGATTTGCTCCCAGATACCCATTTTTTTTGCATATTCATCTAAAAGAGAGGCTTGCTCTTCATGTCGATCCACTGTAAGAAACTTCGAATTCGGGGAACCTACCGCCATCCAAAGTGTCGAATACCCAAGACCCGTTCCCAGTTCCAATACTTGGCTCGGTGATAATAAGGACACCAAATGAGATAAAACAGAGCCTGTTGCCGCTGTCACAATGGGAATGTTCTTTTCTTTGGCATAGGCCTCCATCTCCAAAAAAATCGGATTTGGTTTGTAAACCAAACTAGAATCGATATAGGATTCGAGTTCTGGAATGTAGATACTAGGTCTCGGTTTCATACTTTGGGAGGTAAAAAAAGAGAAACACGATCTTTTAAAATAGGAGGGACTTTTTTACGAAGGATATCATTTAACTCGCGATAACTATAACGTTTTGATGGATGAATGAGAACGATAGCCTCATTTTCAAAAGCAGAGGCATTCGCGATGATTTCATCAAAATGTGTATGACCCCACTCCCGGGCCCGACTTACATCTCGTTTATCACAGTAGTATGTGCATTCCATAAACAGGATTTTACTTTTGCGAACATCTTCATTTTCTAATACATATTCTATTTTTGTATCCCCGGAAAAAGAAACAAAGGGAACAGAAATTTCCTCAGTAGGATCTTCACCCAGATCTTTTTTATTTCGAATTTCTTCTGAACTAAGACTTGTCCATTCCTTCTTTAACTTCCGTTTGGTTTCATAAACTGTATAACCTTGGGAGGGAACCCGATGGAAACTTTCCCACGGTCTAAAAAAATATCCTGGTTTTAAATCCACTCGGTCTCCAAAGTTTAAACCAATGAGTTCACACTCATAATCAAAACCTTCGATTTCGGAATATAGTTTCAGAATTTGCGACATCTTCGGTTCTAGAGACTTTGGGAGGTAAATTTTGGGAACGGAAAGTTTACGGAGACTTCTTTGGGACACATAATAAGGAATCCCACAAGAATGATCCAAATGAGCGTGCGATAATAGAATTTTTCCGATGTGGATTTTATCAGGATTGATAAATCCAAAATCGAACATAAAGTCAAGGGAAGGACAGATGATGGATGTCCGAATTCCTCCTTCAGACAAACCTTCAAACTTGGTTCCCTTGTATTCGAAACTGGCAGTTAACATCAATCTTCCGGGTTCAAAACCTTAACAGATCCCTGAAAAGTAGATTCTAAAGATTTTGGTCCTACAACAGTTACGATTAACTTGTCCGCTTGGAAATAAAGTTTGCCTACTCGTTTTAAGTCAGAAAGCGTTAAACGATCAATTTCTTTTCTGAAATTTTGTAAATATCCTTCAGGCATTTTATGATCACGCCTTCTCACTTCACTGGCAAGAGTTCGTTTATCATCTTCAAATTGAAAAACGAATTGATTGATGATTGCGTTTTTTGCACGAACGAGTTCTTCTTCTGTTAACGAATCAATTAACTTTGGTTGAATGAGTTCACGCATAAGTGAAAGAACTTCCTTTGCCGATTCGGTTTTTGTCATGGCAAAAAACTGGATGGTTCCATAATTTTCTTGGAATTCTGTATTACTGCCTGCCGAATAGGCAAGTCCCCTATTATTTCGAATTTCTCTCATATAATAAGAGTTAAATCCACCAGCCCCAATGATATAATTCAAAACCTGGATGGCATAAAAATCAGGATGGTTGTGTTCGGGAAGAACACCTAACATTGAGATGAAGGTTTGGTTTACATCTTTAGTTACCAAACGGATTTGTTTTCCCTCTTTTTTTATGTTTTCAGACAATATAGAGGGGGTGATGGTTTCCGATTCTCTTTGTTTTGATTCTTCTACCAAATTCGGGAAAAAATTCTCCCAAGACTTCAGATCAAAGTCACCAGTGACAAGGAATCTCCGTTTAGGTTCAGCTAAAATTTCTTTTTGGAACTGAATGAGGTCTGTAAGTTTCAGTGATTCCATAGAAGGTAGTTGCATCGAAGTCCCAGCGATGGTACCGCGAAATAGTGACTCTTTAGCTTTCCTTGACCCAAGTGCGGTAGGGTTATCATTTCTACGTTTGATTTCCTCACCTAGTTTTCCTTTCGTTGTCACCATCAAGGATTCATCTAAATTTGGTGTGGCAAAAAAAGATTTCAATACAGGAAGAACTTCCTTCTCTGTAGATTTTAAGTAGGTAATGCTAAAAACTGTTTTTTCGTAATCGATAGAAACCGAAAAAGAAGCACCATAAAACTCGAGTGTTTCTAAAAACTTCTCTTTTGGATAGGTAGCAGATCCAGATAACTCCCAACTATCCTCTAACAATCTGGCAATTTCAACAGGACGTTTGCCTAAATGTTTTTTCCCATGGTAAACGTAAATGTCCGCATAGACAATAGGAAACTCAGCATTTTTGAGTGAAAAAATTTCTACACCTGATGTTTGTTTAATGGATGAAATTTCAGGAACTTCAAAAACCAGGGGTTTGAATTGTAAATCCCGAACAAAATCGCCCATCTCCCGAGCAGAGATCGTCGAAAAACAAAAAGTTAATAAAATTATATAAATACGTTTCATTCTGATTTTTTCCTTACGTCTTCCAATATACCAACCACAACTTTATCTTTAGAAAGATAGGTAGGAATGAGCAATTGAATGTCGTTTGATGAGGTCTTCATAATTGATGTGTATTGACGGAAAAGCCCCGCCCAATCTCCATATAACAACTGATAATAACTAAGTAAGTCGGCAATACTTCCATTTTCATCTAAGGTTTTGATAAAATCGGAAACCATTTGATTCTTTACTTTATCCAACTCTTCTTTTGGAATTCCGTTTTCTTTAATTTTTGTAAGTTCTTCCCATATGATTTTTTCGATCGCTTCTGGTTTGGCGTCCTCTTTCGGTTTGATAAAGAAAACGAAGTAGTTTTGGTAACGTTCCCCTGGATAACCGTTGGCCGCTCCCACACTGACTGCTAATTTTTCTTCTAAAACAAGGCGTTTGTACAACCTTGATCCTGTTCCAGAAGTAAGGATGGTCGACAATACATCAAAAGAAGAATTATCTTTATGTGGATACGGAGGTTTTAAAAAACCCACCATCATCTGACTTCCGGAAGGGTGATACACTTTGAATCGTTTTTCACCCGGGAAAGACTTTTCTTCTACTTTATAAGTTGGTCTTGGTTTGCCTGGTTTTAAATCTGAAAAATATTTACGAATGATGGATTCCGTTTCTTCAAAATCAAATTGTCCCACAACCGAAATTACCATTCGATCTGGAGTGTAGTGTTTTTGGAAGAAAGTCTTTGTATCTTCTATTTTTAAAAAGGGAAGACCTGTGGAATAACCAATTACAGGTTTTCTATATGGATGACTTTCGAAAGCCAAAGAGAAAAATTTTTCCCGCAGAACACCTGCTCCACTATCATCAGTTCGCATTCTACGTTCTTCAATCACTACATCTCGTTCCGTATAATACTCTCGTAAAATAGGATGTTTCAAACGATCGGACTCAATTTTTGCCCAAACTTCGATTCGGTTATTAGGCAGTTGGATTTGGTAGTTTGTGACATCTTGGGAAGTATAAGCATTGAACCCAACCTCGCCATTTTGTTCATAAATATATGAATCTTCATTTTTGACAATAAAGGCATCTTGGAGTTGAATCAGATTTTTTAAACGTCGGTTTAAAGTATCTGCCTCTTCTTGTAACGAAGGGGGAATGGTTTCTCCACGTGTGGTAAGATCTCGTATTTTTAATTTAAGATCATCAAGTTCAGTTCCCCAAACTTCGATTTGTTTTTGGTATTTTTCTTCTTTTTCAAAGTCGGTGGTTCCAACAGTCTTTGTTCCTTTGAAAAGCATATGCTCTAAAAGATGGGCGGTGCCTGCTTCTTCTGGAGTTTCGTCCACGGCTCCCACAAGAAATTTGATGTATAGAGCGACAGTCGGAGAAGTTCCCCGTTTCATCAGCACAACGGTAAGTCCATTGTCCAAACGAATGGTCTTTATCTTTTCACGAAACTGGGATTCAGAGGTTCCAAAAAATTGGTCCTGGGAGAAAAGAGGCAAAAATTGTAGTGAGAAACAAAGGAAAAAGATTCGTAATTTCGACATCATCTACTAGTCTTGAAGTTGGAAATGGTTCGTAAACTTCTAATTTTAAGCCTCTTTTGTTCTTGCCGCCTCTTCACAATTGCTGATCCCAATTATGTGGAACGAGCCCTTATGAATGAAACCGATGAAGGTTTTATCTCTCGAGAATTTTTCCAAATCAAAGTAGAAATCCCTGTAACTTATAAAGAACTTTCTGGTACAGAGCGAAGGGATGATTGTAAACGAAAAGCATTTGTAGAAAGGGAAAATTTAAGTTTACCCTTTCTCTTAAAAATACAGAGACAAAAACATCAGTTCGGGGAAGGTTTCTCCGAATATTTCCAGTCCTTAGAAGGAAAGGATAGAAACACAAGACTACTTGCCAATTCCCCACAAAACGCAGCAGGCACTGGATCTGGAATACAAACCAACCCCGCACAAAGTTCTACTACAACACAGTCACAAGGCAGTCAGCAGTCTTCCCAAGGCCAAACCACTACAAATGCATCGCAAACTCAAACCAGCGGACAGAACCCGGGTGCGACACCGGGGAATCCCCAAGGCAATAAAGAGAACACAATTGAAATGATGCACAACTTTGCTTGGTTTTTTGACGGTCTCAAGCTTTACAAAGAAGATTACACGGATAGAACAAAATGTGCTTTCCTATTCCGCAACATCCAACCTAAATTAATGGAACGTGTGGAGAAAACTCCCATTTCTGAACCTAGGAAATTGTAAATGAAACAAACGCTAACAAGGATGATCCTTTCTTTCGCTATAGTAACTCTCGTTTGGAATTGTAAGTCCAAAGAAACCAAAGAAGTTGTGACACAAGCCAAAGATACTGAAAACGAAGTGATTCTAGAATTTACGAAAGCTAAGGAAGGGTTTATTTCTGAATCTTTATTCCAGGTTGCCGTTTCAAGTGTTCTAGAAACGGAATCGGCACGGACCGAAGAAGCAAAAACCATCGCCGAACAAAAATCGCTGAACTTATTAAAAACATATACCATCCCGAATCTTTCTGATAAGGGCAGGAAAGAACTTCGTGAGATTTCAAAAGAAGGCAAAATAGTCGATAAAAACGTGTCCGTTGGTGGAAGGTATTTTTTCTTATATCAAATTCAAAAAGCCAACTTAAAACGCCTTGTGACCAAAGACCTAGAATGATTAAGAATTTTAGATAGAAAAAGATCTGTTAACCTTAGCAGGTATACAAATGTTTTTCACAAAGTTACAATAGAATAATTTTGCATCTAATTGTAATTTACCCTTACCTTCTACTTGGAAGGTTAAGGGTTTTAAGTATTCAAAGTATTCTGGTTTTTTAGGGTGAATTGGCCCTTTCAGTTTTAAATCTGCATTTGTGACTTTTAATCCATCAGCACCAGACAAAAAAATTCGATGTGGTGCTTCCATTTGAAATCCAAAGTCCTTTGGTAAAAACAATTCTAATTCATATTTACCAACTGCTTTTTGTTTGATGGAAATTTCAATGGGGTGTGATTCTAAGGGATCCGCATTCAATTGACTGATAGAATCATTACAACCTACAAATCCGAAAGAAATCAAAAAAGAGAATAAGGCAAAAAACTGAATTTGTTTCATACAATGATTAGACTTACAAAACTTTTCGTAAAACCACACAACGGTTGGAATTTGTGCCTTTTTCGTTATTGGAAACTTGCCAACAATTGGAAAGTTTTGTAAAATTTTGCGTATGGACATAGGTTTTGTTCCAAACAAGACCGGTCCCTTCAGCCATTCTTACCACATCTTCATCCAAATACAGAATGGAATTCCCTTTTTTGACTTCCCCTACTTCCATTACCATGTAAGCGCCTTTTTTAAGAACCCTTGCCGATTCCTTTAAGGTGGAACGAATGAATTCATTCCAATCACTGATATTACTAAAAATACTCAGTTTTCGATCTTTCGATTTTTTAATGTCCAAAAACCAGTGACGCAACCAATTATCGCCCTCATAGTCCACCTTATCGAGGAAAGGTGGGGAAGTCACAATCAAATCGACTGATTCAGAATCTAAATTCGGAACAGAATTTGCCGAACTTAGTGAATACAAATTGTTTTTAGAGAATTCATGGTAGAACGGTGGAATGGGAAGTGCCAAATCTCTTTTCATCTTTTGAAAAATTCTGGGTTTGATCGGCCGATATTCTGGAGTTTGTCCCCGTTTGATATTGTTCTTTGCTTGGGCTTCCGAAGGAATAGAAACTTGCGGAAACGTATAAACAGAAAAAAATCCAGTGCTATGACCATGTAACCGTGACAAGGCGATAAGAGAAATAAATTTCATTTCGACAGAAAGATCCTCTGCCATGTATTTCTTTAGATTTTTGATTTCCTTTAAAGTTTTCGGGTGAAAAAAAGGAAGAAGGTTCACGTCAAAGGGATCATCCTCCACCTCTCTTTCTAAATCCAAAGAATTTAACTTTTTCTCTAAATCTTCGAGTTTAGGAACATATTGTCTCGCACTCGCAAGAAAAATAGACAAAGGATGGATGTCATTATGAACTGCCACATGCCCTTCAATATTGGCCTGAATGGCTGTTGTTCCCCTTCCACCAAACGGATCATAAACGACCAGATTCTTCTTTTTTAGGAATTCCTTCATAAAGAAAGATGGAAGTTCCGGTTTGAATGATGCTCTATAACTTACTGTATGATGAATTGGATGTCCTTGACGTTGTTTTGCTGTCCAAAACTCACCAAATACGATCTTATCGGAATCCTTTAATAGTCTGCCTGCTCCTGCCATCCTTTGCAAAAGCCTCCTCTCTCTTTATAGAAAGATCGGAGGAAAGGCGATTCTTAAGTTGGATTTTTATTAAAACCTATGGGACATAGTCTTTACATTAGGGAAGAAGGAAAGGATCTCAGTCTGCGGATTCGATTGGACTCTTATTTCCCTCTGGACTCTTTCGTCCACATAACTTATGCTATGTGCGTGAAGAAGTTGACGTTCGAATCCGAGTTCTACAAGTAAAGCAGGAGTAAGGCCTGACTGAACAAAATCCAAAAACATAGTTTCTCTTGGACCGTACAATTTATCACCAAGGATGGGAAAACCTAAATAGAGTAAACTTGCCCGAATTTGATGGATCCTTCCTGTCAATGGCCGAATAAGCACCAAACTAATATTTTGTGACTCATTATAATCAATGGGTATAAAATGGGTAGATACTGATTTGGAATCAAGAAACTCGAGCGGAGAAAACTTCATTTTCTTTCGAATGGCGGAATCCAAATCCCGACCGATAAACCCTTCCAAAGAAACTTCCGCTTCCATCCTCCCCCGAACCACTGCCAAATATTCTTTTTTCACAACTCTCGATTCAAATTTTTTTTGTAACCAAGTACGACTATCTTCCGTTTTTGCAAAGATCACAATCCCTGAAGTTTCTCGGTCAAGTCTGTGTACGGGAATCACTGTGGGATAAACCATCTCCAATAGATTCAGTAAGGTCTGAGTTCGGTACCTCCCTGCCGGGTGCATGGGTAAGTTACCAGGTTTATCAATAAAAAGAAACTCACTTGTTTCCTTTAAGATTGTATAATTCGTATCCACATCCGGTTCCTTGATCCGGCCAGGAATGGGTTCATAGGTTAAGGTATCTCCCTCCCGAAGAACTAAATGGGGAGTTGCCACTTCGCCCTGGACTTTAACACGGTTCTCTCCGAGTAAAAATGCCCACTCTTCAGGATCATGGTAGGGAAATTTAGTGGTAAGGAATTCAAAGACCGTCCTACCCGCATAAGGGTATCGAATCAATGATTGATAAGAAGTCATTACTTAAGGTTCAGGGAGAGGTTCCTCTGAAGGAAAATCTGACTCTGGCTCCATTGTTTGAGCAAAAGGATCACCAGGTTCATCCACAGCGCCTACAACAGTCGATTCCTCGGACGGTTCGGAAGTGGCTTCTAGATCTCCATTTTCATTTGTCCCTGTCAACGGCTGTTCTTCAGACGTTTCTTCTTCTTTTCCTGTATTCAAGAAACCTTCTAATACTTCTACGTCTTTCTCTGTTAGGTTGTAGAACTGACATCCAACCCGGAAGTTTGTTTCTTGGTTTCGGATGTTTTTGATAATTCCGCGAATGGTGACACGTTTTCCCTCTTCTAAATTTAAATCAAAAAGGATAGTTCCATTCAAAGTGACTGACCTAGAAAAAGAACGGGAAGGTGCATGGATAAAACTAATCCCCCCCATACTTAAGTCCATTACCTGACAGACATCTCTTGATTCTTGGAAAACACCCGTGCTAATGATGTCACGGCTGACCGCATTCGAAAAGGTTTGGATTTGTTTATAAATTTCAAAGTCGAGGGGTTTTTCAGATAAAACTTGGACATAACCAAGGTGAACATAACCTTTATATTTGATCGGAACACAAATTTCAGAAGTATAGGTATCAGGAATTTTAGAATTATCGAAAATTCTTAAGTATTCATCAAATGGAAAAAAAGCAGGTGATGCAGTCGACTTCTCCTTACGATCAATGATAAAAATATCTTTATCGTAGTGGTGCATTAGACGAAGGCGATTGTCCATACGTCCAGCAAAGAAGATGGAAGATTGAGGAAATGCCTTTGCTAGTTTGGTTCTATAGGCAAGAAGGATGGCATCTACTTTTTTATCATCAAATCCGATTGCTTTCGATACGTCGTTTACGTTGATGATATTGGTAACAACAAGTCCTGTTTGGATTTGACTGGCTTCCACCCGAGCCCCTTGTCTTGTCGCCGCTGCGATTTGGATTTTGACAGGAGTTAATATTTCGATACCGTTTCCATCCCCACCCGCTACAATGAAATGAGCAAAAAACTTACTACCATTGTGGACAACAGTGAGAACACGATCCCGATTGGGAAACTTTAGGTTAGTATTGATGATAAGGGCTTTATTTTTTAAGGCAATGATTTTTACGGGATATTCTTTTTCTGCATTGATAATGTATGCAGGAAGTTTACCGAAAAGTGCGGTAATTACTTTCAGAATACCATCGGGGTCTTTGATTTCCTTTTCCATACTCAACCGTGAAGTTTATGAAGCAACATAGTTCGCTTGATGTCCACTAAAGTTTTAGCTCCGGTAACACTCATTGATTGTTTTAGTTCTTCCGAATATTTTTGTAAAAGAAAACGAATTCCAGCATCTTCACCACCAACAAGTGAAATGGCTACAGGTCGTCCGATGAGAACTGCATCGGCACCAAGGGCCAACATTTTAAAAACATCCATTCCCGAACGAATTCCACCATCCACAAGGATTGGGATTTTCCCCTTTACCACCTCGGCAATTTTAGGAAGGATACGAGCCGTTCCCGGCATTCCATCCAAAACCCGTCCTCCATGATTTGAAACAACAATTGCGGAAAACCCACCTTCTACGGCCAATTTAGCATCTTCCGGATTCATAATCCCTTTGAGAATAAAAGGTAATTTGGTTTTTTCTTTTAATCTAACCAAATGATCCAATGGCCTTGTGATACTGGATAAATTCTTTTGGACCATGGTTTTGAAATTTACAGCATCAATGTCCATTCCAAGAGCGAACACTCCGTCCGCTTCAGCTTGTTTAAATCGATCCACTAACATGGATTCATCTGCCCTTGGTTTACAGATGAGAATTCCTTTTCCACCAGATTTCTTCAATGCTTCTAACATAATTTTATATTTTTCAGGAGAAGCACCATCTCCAAGCCATGCTAAACTTCCATTTTGAACAAAAGATCGAACCACAAGATTAGCATAATCAGCATCGGTCATCACAAAGTTCATGTTAGTACCTACACCTGTCATAGGAGCAGCCATAATGGGAGTTTTTAAATCATAACCTAAAAACTTAGTTTGGATCTCAGGTAGAATATGGTCTCTGATATAACCAGGTAGGATTGAATATTCTGATAAAGCCAGGCTATTGTCATGGAAAGTTTCCATACGACCCACCCCACCCATTCCAGGAATCCCTGAGGCACAATTACTACCGTCACATTGTTTACAAACCCAACAAATATCTTTACCAAATCGAATCCGTGCTTGATCACCAATTTCTTTTTCGGTGATGGAAAACTGTTCATCCACTTCGAAACGAATTGTTTTTTTTACTTTTTCAAAAACTAGTTCTGCATCTTTTAATGTGTCAGCAACGATGATCACATGACCCGACTTATCGATATTGTTTGTTGGATCTTTAATGATATCTCCAGGTTTGGATTGAATAAAAACCTCAGAAACACCATCAATTTTTTTGGTTTCTTCCACTCCACCAATGGTAACGAGTTTTCCTGCTTGAGATAATAACGAACGTTCGATGGATACGCGAGTAATTACTGGATCTAGATTGTCGGGAGTTTCTCCCAGGGAAATCAAAAGCGCGGCACGGTTTAAGTTCACACCAGTAGACAAGGGATAGGTAAACGCAGACATAAATCCGCCAGAAAGCCTGGCAGCAATTTCACCAATTTTTACGCCGTCTTTTGTGACTTTAATATCACCTTTTCCTGCACCGAGATGAATCCCTAGAGCTCGCATTCCGCCTGCCATCACTCTTTCCACTTCATCCAATACTTCTTTCGACATCGCAGAAGGCATGTTATGCCCAACTTCTATAAAATAAGGTTCACGTTCGATGATTCTATCGGCAATACCTGTCATTCGAATTTGACCTTGGAAAGCCAAAGCATCCACGGAAAGTTCAGGACCTTCCATATATTCTTCCAAAATCAACTCTCCCGTAGGACAAAACCTTTTGGCATGACGAAAAGCGTTGGTGAGATCATCTTTATTATTTACTTTGATGACTCCCCGAGCTCCCATATTGTCAGCAGGTTTCATCACAAGAGGAAAAGTCAAAGAATCAAGTGCATCTTTTGCATCTTGCAATGACCAAACAGGAGCAAAACTAGGAATAGGCATTCCAAATTCTTTCAACCTTTGCCGCATCTTTACTTTGTTAGATGCAGCTTCTGCATCTACAAAACGTATACCAGGAAGTTGTAACGCAGAGGCAACAGCAGCCACCGTCATACTAGCATCAGTTCCAGCGGTGATCACACCATGGATTGGCGAGTTTTGCACAAATTTTTTAGACTCTCGAACCATCCCTTCTACGTCCTTTGTGGACATAAGAATGGCTTCATCGGCTATTTGAAATCCGATAGAGGTGGGGTTCATATCAGCTACCACTGTATGCAGTCGCATCGTTTTTGCAGTTTGGATGATGGGAACTTGTAACAATCCTCCCCCAATGATGAGGATTGTTTTGCCTTCTACAGATTTCAAATGGTAACGCTCTCCGCCTCTAATACCGTAGCCTTTTTTACCTTACGAGTGATGGATCCTTTTTGAATGATCCCACCCGCATATAAATAATCACCATTTGTCGGATAAAATGTTGCTGATTGTCCAGGAGTGACACTTTTTACATCTTCTAAAAATTCGACTTTCCAGGTATTTCCAAGAGAGGTCACCTTGCAATGAACAGGTGCACTTCTGTAACGAATTTGAACTTTCATTTCTTTGGATTCACCCACTTCCATTGGCGTAAGTGCTTGATAGGTAATCTCTTCTAAAATAAAAGATTCCGAAACTGTTTCTTCTTCTTCCCCAAGTACAACAGTTCCATCATCTTCAATCGAAAGAACATAAAGAGGATTTTTCCATGCAATCCCAAGTCCCTTTCTTTGGCCGATAGTGAATCCTTCTTTTCCTTGGTGTTTCCCGATGATTTGGCCGGATGCCAATTTGAAAAATCCAGGAGTGAACTCCATCCCCTTTTTCTTCAAAAAGGATCTATAATCATTTTCAGGAATAAAACAAATTTCTTGAGATTCTGGTTTTTCCGCAACGGGTAAGCCCATACGTTTTGCAATCTCACGTACCTCGGCCTTGTCCATCTCACCCAAAGGGAAAACAGTATTTTTAATATTTTCTTGAGACAATCCGTACAAATAGTACGTTTGATTTTTTTTCATGTCGACTGCGTTTCGAATGGCATAACGACCATCCACTTCCACAACGCGAGCATAGTGACCAGTAGCAATCTTTTCTATACCTAAAGTTTTTGCTTGTTCAAAAAGAGCACCAAACTTTACGAAGGTGTTACATTCTACACAAGGATTTGGTGTCCTTCCATCTTTATAATCATTGATAAAACGATCAATCACTCGTTCCCCAAACACCTTTTCCATTTTGATCACGTAAAAAGGAATGTTTAAAGAAAGTCCCACATCCCTTGCATCACGGATGTCTTCAGGAGAACAGCAGGATTTTTTAGTAGTATCACAGGCGGGAGCTTCATATTCCCAAGTACGTAGGTTGACCCCGATCACATCGTAGCCGGCTTCCATCAGAAGTCCTGCCGCCACTGCGCTATCTACCCCACCACTCATCGCTACTATGATTTTTTCTTTTTCTTTCACCTTAGTTTTTGGTGTGAACAATTCCCACACGCCCCCGAGAGAAGTCCCAGAACAAGGGACGTGTCCGAAGTATGTCTAAACCGATCACCCAAACCTCTTCCCTATCCTTGTCCCCCGGCAAAAGGAAATTCTCAAGTGAAATTCCTGTGAGGAACTGGACTTGTCTGTATTCTTCTCGAATTCCTGATTTGGCCACTAAATACAAAACGGAAGTCGATTCCTTATGAATTGCGGTTTGGATCTTGTTTCCGGCAAGGAAGACCTTTTTTTCCCCAAGAAACCGGTCACTGGGAGCACTTGGAAGAAGGTTTAAGGAGGATCCTGTGTCGAGAAGACCAAAAGAAGTATGGCCTTCCGGATATTCGAACGCAACATAGTAATGATCTCCCTTCTTTTTTGTATTCAGAAGTTTTAGATCTGTAGATAGATAAGCATCTGGATGTTCGCAAAAAGGAGAATCACCTGGAAATCGTTTCAACTCTTCTCCAAACCAGAAGATACAACTTCCAGAAAAAAAATCCAAACCGATGAGCCCGGGAATGGATTCCGGTAGAATTCCTTTTCTTTGATTGAGATGAAACAAGTAACCACCCAAAGTGAAAACAGAACTTTCTTCTGAACCGGCCGATTCATAGAAACTTACGTCAGATCCCGTATCCCATAAAAATGAAAACGTTTTTCCTTTGGTTTCAATTCCCGTAAGTAAAAGATAACTTCCTTCGTCCACAACAGAAATACGAACATGAGGTGGAAGGGTTTTATTTGAGGGAAATTGATATAAAACAGAAGTTTGGTGAGAGCGCACGGGGCCTTGGATACAAGCCCCTAAAAAAAACAAAGAAAGACTTATACTAACTTTTTGATACAGCGAGAGTTTGGACATCTTGTGTAATCTACGATACAATCACGGTATTCAATTCCCGTATTTACGTCCTTAGTTTTGTATTCGATGAAACAAGAGTATGGTTGGAAATCATACGAAGAAAGACCCAAGGCCCGATTTCGTATGGATTCATATACATCGGAGGAAACCGATGGAGAGAGATCGTTGAGTAGGTATGCCGGCTCTGCCATACTCTACCCATCGGCAAATTTCCTAATCTTTATAACAAATTGTGCGATTTCTACCAGAATGTTTCGCCTGGTACAAGGCTTTATCGGCCCTTTCGATCAGATCTTTGTTGTTACGATCCGTGATTCGAAAGCTAGACACCCCCACTGACAAAGTGACCTTAAGATCGGTTCCATCGTTCGGGTTTTTGACTACCATCGATTCCACCGCCTTTCGGATCTCCTCTCCTTTTAACATCGCCTCTTCTTCTGTGGCTCCTGGCATCACAAGGCAGAACTCTTCCCCACCATACCGTGCAGGAATGTGATGTCTTTGACCTGCGTTGATCACTTGTTTTGCGACCTCAATGAGAACCACATCACCTGCCTGGTGGCCATAAGTATCATTAAAACTTTTGAAATGATCCACGTCTGTGAAAAGTAAACAAAGTTTAGATCCTTTTTTTCGACAACGATCCATTTCTTCTTTGAGTTTGGTTTGGAAGTAGTGATGGATTTTTAAACCCGTCATCATATCCACTGTGGCCAATTCATACAACCGAGCATTGTCCACGGCAATCCCTGCTAAGTTCGCAAGGGTAGTCATAAATTCTTTTTCATCTTCCAAAAACTCTTCGGAAGTCATCTTGTCTCCAAGAACAAGAAGTCCATTCACCTTCCCCTTCGCATTGAGTGGAACCAAAATCTCAGCTCCCATTTTCCGAAGGTAAGTAATGTCTGGGATGGATTTTAAACTGTCCATAAGTAGGATTTGATCCATCGTAATGGCTTTGGGTTTCTCTTCAAAATAATGAATCAGAGGACTATCAATTTTGATTTCGTAATTCTGTTCTTCTGGACTCAGCTCAAATCCTTTAATAGACTGGGGTTCTAATTTAAATAACCCCAAGTCAATTTCAGGCTCCAAATACATGGCTGCATGGAGAGTCTGCAACTGCGCCAAACAGATGTTAAGAATCGCATCAATGAGATACTTATAGTCTAGCGTGGAATTCAGTGCACGAGAGATTTCCAGTAGTTGTTTTTGGTCGTAGATTTTTTTTTCGTAATGCTCAAAAACGATATCAGTGTTTTCTTTAAAAGACAAAACGCACCGCCAGAATTCTGTATAAGATAGGAATCATTCGTCCTTTTTGACTACTGTAAAGTAAGATTTTGGCGGAAACCGATAAATTTATGATCCAAAGAAAATAGAGAAGTTTTCACAATGTTTACGTTGACAATTTACCAATCTTTAAAATACTGGTCTTATACCGCGCGGTGGAGCAGCTGGTAGCTCGTTGGGCTCATAACCCAAAGGCCACAGGTTCGAATCCTGTCCGCGCAACCGTTTTCATCCTTTTCCCAATTCCTTACTTCTCTCCGTCGCTCTTCTGACAGCATCTCTTACGGCGGTTGAGAATCCTCCCCTTTCCAAAGCATCCAGTCCATGAATGGTTGTTCCACCAGGAGAAGTCACCCAGTTGCGTACTTCCATGGGATGGAGGTTGGAATTTTCCTTTCGAAGAGTGCGAAAATAAACAAGGGTTCCCTCAATGGTTTCCATCGCCAAAGACAAAGACTCCTCGTAACTCAAACCCTCTTGCAAACCGCCCTCAGCCAGAGCCTGTAAAAAGGTTAAAACATAAGCCGGACCCGATCCCGAAAGACCAGTCACTGCATCCATAAGTGATTCTTTTGTGATCCTTGTGGTAGTTCCCATTCCATAAAACAATCGTTCTACGCTTGAAACAACCTGGTCTTCACAAAAATACGCCATTGCCCCTCGTTCAGAAACAAGTGGTAAATTTGGCATCACCCGAACTGAAAAAGAACCTTTGGGTGCCGATTGAGAAAGTGTAGAATAAGAAACACCGGCAGCAATGGAAACAAAGGTGGAAGGTTTCGAAAATTCTTTTAGAACGGAAACCACCAGGTTCGGCTTCACAGCAATGACAATCACTTCGGATTCTTTACCGATGGCATCGAGAGTGTTGACGAGAGTCACTCCCGAAACAGGAGATTCCTTTAGGTTCGGATCAAACCCATACACCTTAGTTCCTTTTTTCACAAGAGCGGTAGCAATGGCCGACCCCATCTTACCAAGTCCGACAATTCCTACAGCTTTAAATGGATTCATTTGCATAGTCCCTCTCTCCAAAAATTTTAGATCCAACTCGTAAATAATCGGATCCTAAGTCGGTAGCAATTTCATAATCACCACTCATTCCCATAGATAATTTTTTATCGGGAAAATATGTATCACGTAGTTCTGCGAGAAGCGAAAACACTTCCTTCGTTTCCGCCAAATTTCCGCTAGATGGTCCCATCCCCATAAACCCCTCCCAAATACAATATTGATTTTGGTAACCGGATAGAGTCTCTTTCATATTACGAAGGGTTTCAAAACCCATTCCATGTTTGGTATTTTCTTCAGTCAGATTTGTTTGTAAAAAATAGCGGATAAGAGTTTTTTCTTTTTCTGCCCGTTTTAACAACTCCTTCAAAGAAGAGATACTTCCGACTCCGTGTGTATAGGAAAAAATTCCGAATAACTTGCGCAAGGTTCCTGACTGAACAGGACCAATATGATGTAAATGGACAGACGTGGCAGATTCAGGAAACTCTTCTCGGAGTTTTGTGAATTTGGAAACGGCTTCTGGAATGTAATTTTCCCCAAACTCGCGAATCCCTTGTAAATATGCCTCTTTTACCACTTCATAAGGTTTGGTTTTGGAAACGGCAATCAATACCGGAGATCTGTTAGGATACAAATCCTGTAATGACTTTTGAATGGAGAGATAAGTAGAACCGTAATCGGACACGATTCGATTACTTTGCTAACGCTTTTTCTAAAGACTCAATACGTCGTTCGATCTCCACAAATCGTTTTTCATTTCGATCTGTTTGTGTAGAAAGTTTTTGTTCCACAGTGCGCATCCGAACTTCTAAAGAAGAGGAACCAGTATCCTCATAATTGTTCTTTTGCAATTTTTGCGAATAAGATGATTTTTTTGATTTCGTACCTTGTCGTTTATCCGTTACAGAACTATATTTTTTTGTGCGATTTTGACTGGTTACTGATTTAGAAGATTTAGATAATTTTGATTCTGATTTTTTTGTCAGTTTAGTAGATTCTTTAGAATCAACTTTCGATTGTTTGGTGAAAGAACTGGAGTCCACTGCTTCCGAAACTGATTCTTCTGTCTTAGAGGATTTCTTTGTTTTTTTGGTTTCTTCTTTGGGTAAAAAAGATTCTTCCACTTGGTCTAATTTTTCTTGCAATCGAGAAGAAGGATCGGTCTTCTCTTTGGCTTTGGTGGAAGCTGCTACCGATACAGAACGAGGACGATCCGTATCGGGTTCCATTTCATCCAACCCAGGTAATTCTGGAAGTTTGGAACGATCTTCCGCCGAAGGATTTGTATCCCTTTTAGAAAAATCTTCTTTGGGTGCAGGAATCCCAGTGGATTCTCTTTCAATTTCCCGATCCACTACCTCAACATCTTTGTTTTTTCCGATGGTTTGGAGCTTTTGGTAAATTTCGTTTCTATAGATAAATGCAAAAATGAACGATGAAAGAAGTAGGACCACTAGAATGGCAGTTGTGAGTATTTTCAAATTGTCGCGGCGGCCCATGACGTGCGGATTCCTTTCCTTTGATAAAAATAGAGTACACGTTTTTGGTCTTTCGAAAAGTGAGAAATCATGAAAACTGCAAAAAAATTTACATTCGGTTTGGGTTTCCTACTCATGATTTCCGGTCTTTTGTCTCTTCCGCGGCCCCATGATCCCGACGAAGCCGGTCGAGTCCAAATTTTAAAATCTGCCCTCAGCATTGATTCCAGTTACCTTCTCTTCCTTGTAGAAGACTTTGAAGGAGAAAGACCTTGGGATTTTTACCGAGTTGATTCCTTTCTTGCCGTAACTCAGTTTGCTGCCTCCGTTCCAAAATCAGAAGCTTTTTTACAAGAAACAACCATCTTAAAAGAGTCGGGTTATCCAAATCTTCAAAACCAAACTAGCTTTCTTTTGCAAAGTTATGTAGAAAATCCGCGCCTCGACCACTGGGAAGTGCGACCAAAAGAACCGATTCTTATGCCACTCGGAATGCCGATCCAAGGAATCCTTTGGGTGTACTCAGAGGGCCACCATATCAACCTAAGTATGGGGCTTTCTCAAAAGAAATCGAAGGATCTGTATTTTGATTTGGGAACTTTAAATTTTGTAGGTTGGAGACGCCTGGAATTTAAGATCAACCTTCCTAAAGAAAATACAAGGCTCATCCAATCTATGTCTTTTCCCATTTCCTTTGCTTCCTTTCGATTGAAAAGTCTAACTTCACAAAAGAAAGGAGAGTTTCATTTATACTTTGACAATTTGAGTTTTGTCATTGATAAAAGAACTTTCATCTACCCTGGTTCCGAAGTGAACGATACTTGGGGTAACAAACGCTAAATGGTATATTTTTTTTACAACACCCTTATCCTTCTTATCTTTTTTATATTAAAAATTCTTTCCTTATTCGTAAAATCAGTTCGTGAAGAATTAAAAAAAAGAGAGAGTTCTATCAGCCGAATTTTTTCGAAATCGGCAGAGGGAAAATTTGTGATTTGGCTCCATGCAGCAAGCGTTGGAGAATTGGACCAAGCAAAAGCTCTCTCGGAAACCATTCGTAAAAAAAATAAAAACGTATTTATCATCCAATCGGTTTTCTCCTCCTCCGTAAAAGAATCTTCGTTTACCGATCCTTTGGCGGATTTATATTTTTATCTTCCTTTGGACAAACCTTATGCCTATGATCGAATTTTGACTCATTTTAAACCCCAAGTTTTACTGGTGATGGCTTGGGATACTTGGCCCAATCTTTTAAAAACAGCCTCTCGTATGGGAACTAAGTCCTATCTTTGTTGTGCAAGTTTGTCCTCGGGGTCTTCCAGAAAAAATCCACTGGTACGATCATTGACAAAAGCTTCTTTCCAATACCTCTCCGGAATTTATCCAAGCCATGAACTAATGGCCAAAGAATTTATTGGTCTTGTTTCATCCAAAACGGATTTCCAAGTGTTAGGTGATACTAGATTTGAATCGGTTCTTGGAAAGTTGGAAACCAAATCCCCTAACCCGGCCTTCACCCAATTTGTTTCTGACCAAAAAGAATTCTTAAACAAAAACAAACCTATCATCTTTGGATCCACTTACGGGGTCTGTGAAGAACGACTTACCAGTTATTTAAAAACACATTCTGATGATGCATATTACTGGATTTTTCCCCATAAATGGGAATCAGATCGTATGGAAAACTGGATTCCGATTCTAAAACAGTATGGAACCGTGGGAGTTTTTTCCAGATTAAAAAAGGAGGAAACTTTGCCGAAGTTCCTTCTCTTCGATCTCATGGGAATCCTTGCTTTTGCTTATCAGTATGGAAGTTTTGCCTATGTAGGTGGAGCATGGCGCCACCGGGTTCACAATACGATTGAACCTGCTGCCCTGGGTCTACCTGTGATCACTGGTCCCAAAATTTCCAATGCACCCGAAGCCATCGTTATGCAAGAATTAGGTGGTCTATTCAGAACAGAAAATGAATTTGAATTTGTTCAAAAATTAGACCTTTTAATCAAAGATAAAAATCTGAGAGAAAAGATGGGCCGTGGAAATCGAAACTTTGTTGTAGAAAACAGAGGTGCGTCGGAAAAGATTTATAACCGAGTTTTCGCTGATGCCCAAAATTAAAATTGTCGCCGTTACGCTAAATACAACTCCCTTAGATTTTTCAGGGAACTGTGAATCAATCCTCCAGGCAATCCAAAGTCCAGAAGCAAACGAAGCGGATTGTATTCTTTTTCCCGAACTTTGTATTTCTGGTTATGGATGTGAAGATGCATTCTACAAACCCTATGTTTGGACCCGTTCCGAAGAAATCATTAGAGAAATAAAAACACAATCACCTAATCAAATTGTGATTTTGGGCCTTCCTGTTTTTGTTGATTCATTTTTATACAATTGTATGGCTGTGCTGTATGGTGGTAAAGTAGTTGCCATTGTTCCTAAATTAAATTTAGCAAATACCGGCGTACACTATGAACGCAGATGGTTCCACTCCGAATCAGAATTTTTAAACAAAACCATCCACTTTGCTGGAGAAGAAGTTCCTTTTGGACATTTTATCTTTCAATCGCAAAATTGGAATTTTGGAGTGGAGATTTGTGAAGACAGTTGGTCTGTACAAAAACCCGCTTCTTTTTATAGCTTACAAGGAATGGATGTTTTGTTTTCTCCAGGGGCATCCCATTTTGCGATGGGAAAACAAAATATACGTAGGCAAATTTTCACCGAGTCCAGTAGAAACCAATGTAATCTTCAAGTGTTTACCAATCTTTCCGGCAATGAATCCGGGCGGATCATTTTTGAAGGAGGTGCCATTTTTGCTTCTGTGGGTAAATTAGTAAAAGAAGGTCCGCGACTTTCCTTTTCTCCTTTTCAAATCACTTCATACACATTTGATCCTATGGAGATCCGTGCGGCCAAAGCTCGCTCCTTTCGAGATCCAAAACCGAAATGGCAGGGAGCAGAGTTTCCCAAAATCCAACTTGGTTTGGTAAAGAAAACAAACGAAAACGATTCTGTTGGTTTTTCTCTTTTGGACAAACGAAAAGAAATAGATACGAACACAGAATTAAGTTCTGAATTCTTCCACCTTTCTGTGTATGAGGAATTCACAAGAGCGGTTTGTCTGGGTCTTTTTGATTACTTACGAAAATCAAAAACAAAAGGTTTTACCCTTTCCCTTTCCGGTGGGGCAGACAGTGCCACTTGTGCCTTACTTGTGAATGCAATGAAAGAGATCGCCAAACGCGAAAATGGTGACTCTATCTTTCCATCTCTCGGAATCGATGAAACGAAATTACTTGTCACCATTTACCAAAAAACAGAAAACAATTCCACTCTCACGGAAGAAATTGCAAAAGCTCTATCAAAAGAGTTGGATTGTCCTTTTTATTCCATACCCATAGACCAAGCTGTTGTTACTTCCGTAAAACTAATCGAATCGGTTCTTGGAAAAACATTGAATTGGAAGGAACACGACCTACCTCTGCAAAATATCCAGGCAAGAGTTCGTTCTCCCCTCGTTTGGTTACTTGCGAATATTAATGGACATTTACTTTTATCAACAGGAAACAGAAGTGAAGCCGCTGTTGGTTATACTACCATGGACGGTGATTCCTCCGGCTCCATTGCTCCATTAGCGGGAGTGAGTAAAGAATTTTTACTCGATTGGTTGGATGATATACAAAACGGTAACAACCGTTTCATTTCGCCAAAGGATTCCATCCGCATCTTACGGAATACAAAACCAACGGCAGAATTAAAACCTTTATCAGAACACCAAGAAGATGAAAAAGATTTAATGCCTTATCCCATTTTGCAATCGATAGAAAAAAAATTGGTATTTCTTGGTCTGAGTGATCTAGACTGTTTGGAAAACCTAAAACAAGAATTCCCTTGGGAAACAATGGACAATCTTTTAGGATATCTAAAGAAATTTAAAAAATTATTCGGTATCTCACAATGGAAACGAGAAAGGTTACCTCCCTCCTTCCATTTGGATGAGTACGGCCTGGACCCAAAATCCAGTTACCGTTACCCCATCCTATCAGGTGAAATGTAAATTAAGGAGAAATCCCCGCTTTTTGGAAGGCGTTGGTTGCTTCCTTTTCCACCTGTTCATTTTGGTATTGGATATTTTTCAAAATCTCTTGGAACTTCTTATCCATCTCTGGGTCATCACCGCCTTGCGATTCAATCAGGTAGTTGATAATTTCCAATCGGTCTTTTCCTTGTTTACGCACATGATTGTAATACAAGGTGATATCGGTTGCATTGGGAGTTCCACCAAACACAGAGTTTGTGGCTCTCGATAACTTTTGATTGAATTCAGACTGCTTTTTTTTGTCGTCTGGGGTCAATCGTTTCGGAATCAAATCATTATCAGGGAATTGTTCCCTAAGTTCATCAAAAGCCTGCATAGCTTCTGGAGGATAGGGTTTGCCAGTTTGCGGATTGATCGGCATCTCACCTGCTTCTGAGCCGGCAAGACTACCATCTTCCTCATAACGCATCCCACCCGCATTGTAGTAGTCGGAATCAAAGATGGAGCCTGCGTCTTCCCCACGCACTCCCAAACGATTGGTTCCTTTGGGGTTACCGGTTCCACCCCCAAATAAGGCAAGGGCCTGCGAACTTCTTTCTTTTTTACGCCGAGCCTCTTCTTCGTCCTCTCCACCCATAACGAGTAAGATGAGAAAAAAAAGCCCAATCAGAGAAATGGAGACAAAGAGTAATTTTTTTTGGATTCCCATAGATTGAATTCCTGAAAACTTGGAAGGGAAACGAGAAATAGAATGCGTTTTCCCTCTTTACATCCACTTTACTTTGTCTGCATATCTTTTCTCTCTTTTTTTCAATGCGGAATCAATACAGATACGCCCGTGGCCCCTTTTGTATTTTTAGTTCCTCCCAATGTTCCGCAGTTACTTGCCGTTGTCGCCGTGAATAGTAACATTACCAACGACTACCAAACTGATGTTTTTAATTACAATATAGACCCAAGACCGGAATACATCATCCGTTACTATGTTACCAACAGAGAACCGCAATTTTTAGGTTATAATCTCTATGTAACTACTGCTTTTCCTGGGATCATCCAGACCATCCAAGGGGAATGGCTGGAGGATGGGGTCCAACCAAGTTTCCCTCACCTTCCCTACGAAGCTTCCACTGAATCCTCAAAAATAGTAACCAAACGGATTCGTTTTGCCGTTCCTCCTCCGGGAGCAGAATTCTTTCAAAAATGCCAAATCTATAACTTTACTTTGCGTTCAATGTTAACGGGAGGACTGATTTCCAATCCCTCCACCCCGATCAGCACTTGTGCCATTCCGAATCGGGTGAACGACATCCAAACTCTTTGTGCAACAGGAGCCGGCTGTAATACAACGATTTGTGCCAATGCGGCTTGTGGTACCCCCTCTGCCTGTGCCCTAGGAACCGCTTGTAACCCTTGCACCAAAGGCAATAACGATCTGGCTTGTACCTGCCCCGCTGGTGCCTCTCCTCCAGGATGCCAATACGTTGGCCCATAAACGCGAGTCAGGTTCTCTCTATGTAGTGGCCACTCCCATAGGAAATTTGGGAGATATCACTTTGCGAGCTCTAGAAATTTTCAAGGAAGTGGACCTTGTCCTTTGTGAGTCGGCGAAAGAAACTCGCTCTCTTTTCTCTCGATTAGAAATAACCACTCCGGTTCTTGCCCTTTATAAAGATAATTCAGAATCTCCCTACTCCAATGTCCTAGAACAACTCTTAAATGGGAAATCCATGGCTCTTGTTTCTGATGCGGGAACTCCAGGTGTTTCCGATCCAGGAAGCCAGATGGTCCGAACCGCAAGGGAAAAAGGAATTCGAATTGTACCTGTGCCTGGTGCTTCCGCACTCACTGCTTTACTTTCCGTTTCAGGATTTCAGGTCAATCCCACGTATTTTTTGGGTTTCCTCTCTGAAAAACCGAGTAAAAAACGCCGAGAATTAGAAAGAGCAAGTGAGATTGATGGACTCGTTGTTTTTTACGAATCGGTCCACAAACTTCCCAGACTCTATCCGATGCTTGAAGAACTTTTTCCGGAGACGGAAGTTCTTGTGGGAAGGGAGTTGACAAAGACCTTTGAAGAGGTACTTTACTATGCAAATCCTAGGGAACTGGCTCACAAACCGCCAAATGCCAAGGGAGAGTTTGTTTTTCTCTTAAATCATCGAAAAAAAACACTTAAGGGAAATTCGGATTCCACCGATATGTGATGTAGGAAGAGGACTAAATATATGAACGTCGACAAAGTAGGACGAGTTGGTGGTTACGGGTACGAACCAAAAAAACCACAAGGGCCAAGGGAAACGGAATCACAAACTCCGGTAGACACAATTTCCATTTCTGATGCTGCTAAAAAAATTGCGTCGGAAGCAAAGTTGCAAGCTGAAGTAAAACAAATCGCAAAACAAATTGTACAAGCTCCTCCAGAAGAAGATCGTACGGAAAAAATCAAAGCGATCAAAGAACGATTGAAAAACGGCGACTACGATAACCTCTCCACAGAGATGTTAGATAAAATCTCCGATCAAATCGCGTCAACATTCCTCGGGCAGCAGTAAAAAGGACGGGTGGTGAGGGATCCTTTTTTATTATCCTCTCCGAGGATTTCTCTAACTCCGTTTATTCATAATTAGGGGATCGTATGCCAGTCCTCCCCGAATGGATTAATTTTCAATTTCCTCCTAAAATTCACTTCGAAATCGACTGTGGGTATAAACTCGGATCTTTTGTAAAAAACATTGGATCCCGTGTGGTTCTTATTACCACACAAAAAGAATTAGAAAACGCCGAAGAACTTTCCATCATCAAAACCAGTCTCGAAAAACACGCAGAAGGTGTGATCATCTATGATGATATTGTAGACCGTGTTCATTTTAAAGATTTAGATTCCTGTGCCCACTTCCTTCGAATTTCCAATGCAGATTGTGTAGTTGCTTACGGTTCTTTTGAATCAGTAAACGCAGGTAAGGCGGCCTCTCTACTCGCTACCAATGATTTTTTTGCAGATGATTTACTAATTGGGAAAAAACAACCAAAGAAAAAAGGCCTCCCTTTAGTGGTGGTTCCAACAAAACCCCTACTCGGAAATGAATGTTCACCTTTCTTTTCCATTGTAGATGATAAAGACAAAAACAGAAAATACTTTGCTCACGAATGGGTATTTCCAGAACTCATTGTCTCTGATCCAAAAATTGGTGCAGGTATGTCTAGTTCCGAAACTGCCAAAACAGGGATCTCCATTTTATCTGCAGCCGTTGACAGCATCCTTTCTAAATATGCGAATGAGATCACATCTTCCACTGCCTTACGCTCCATTGAACTTATCTCCAAAAACATTGTTCCGGCCATCCGTGAACCAAGGAACTTAGGACCGAAAAACTCAATTTATGCGGCAAGCCTACTCGCAGGTATTGCCCAGTCCACAAGTAGCCTTGGTCTTTGTTATGCCTTATCACTTGCGGTAACAACTGTAACCAATTTAGATATCTTTCAAAGTATGTCGATCCTACTCCCACACGTAATGGAATACAACCTGACATCGTCCGCTGGTAAATATGTGATGATTGCCAGGGCTTTGGATGAAGATGTAACTAATATCTCTGTGATTGAAGCTGCGATCAAAGCGGTGGAAGGGATTCGTAAAATTTACTTAGAACTTAGAATTCCTCAAAGGTTATCAGAATACGAAGTGAAAAAAATTGATTTACCAGGGATTGCCACCCTTGCGGCAACCTACTCGTTTCTTGATTGTCTTCCTAGAGAACTTCCTAAAAATGAAATCGAAACCATCCTCGTGGCTGCGTTTTAGGTTCCCTTGATTCAACTTTCGGAATTCGAAAAAAAACTATTAGAAACTTTTTCCCTCAGCGATCGCGATGCGAGGAGATTACTTAGAGTCATCCAAGACCTATCGATTGTAGTGGGAATGGATCATGAAGAGATCTATGACTTCATGCGTTATGGTGTAGAAAATGAGTTGGAAATTTTAAAAACAGATTATAATTGGGAGCACTTTAGAATTAGAATTCAGAAAAAACTGAAAAAATCCCCTCCCCTTTGATATACAGACAAGGAAACAATTACCATTTTTTCTTAAGCACTGCGGACTCTGTTGCAAGGTTCCAAACTTCTATTTATCCTTTCTATCCTGTTCCTAAGAAAAAAATACCGGAACTCCCTTCCGTCACCACGGATCCAATTCTTTTTCCACAGTTTCTCTACTGCTTACAATACAATAGACAAAACCTAGACCCAAAACCAGTATTTACACCCACTTACATGGGCAATAAGAAGATCCAAAAGGATCAGGAAACCAAACCAAAAACAGGTTTTTCACCGTTATCCACAACAATCGGTGGGACCCGAAACTCTCCCTTCTTTCTTTACCGAGGAAAAAGAGACAAATTCCAATCGGCAAAGTATTTATCACTCCGAGACATCATCCATCCAGAACTTTCTGAAAGTTTAGTGCGAGAAAAAATTGAGTCTTTATATTTTGATCCGAAAAGTAAAACCTTTCTCTTTCGATTGGTATCCATTCTTTTTTCAGGAACTCCAAAAGAAGAAGAAACCATAGTTTCGAATTTATTTCGTCATGAATCAGAATTTGCCAATTTCTTAAACAAACAGATGTTTACCGTGGAAATGATTCCTTTGATCCATGGATCTTTCCTACAAGAGATTCTTCGCGACCATGATGAACGGTATATCAAATACATATTGCCACAACTATCCAAACCTGTTTTAGAAGTGGTTCGGTCTTCCATCTCCAAAAACAAAATGAAACATATATTAGAAGGCCCTTCCCAAAAACCTCCAGAAAGTGAGGATTTGGTGACAGTCATTGAAACAGAACTTTTCAAACGTTTTGCTAGAAATATTTATTATGAAGAAGGATCCATCTTTACTTATAGAGAAAAAGGAGAAGAAGAAAGAAAAGAAGAGATTCCCTTTGTGAATGCAGAAAAATTTAATTTTTTTATTTTTGGTAACTCTCTCCAATTTTATGGAAGAACCTCAACCAAACTATTTTTTAAAACAAATGATTGGATCGATGTCCTCCGATTTGATTTCTTTTTATCTCGAAAAGAAATGGAAACCACAGAATTTCATAGACTTCCTCCCGACTTACTCATCGAAATTCCTTATTACCAAACGGGAATCTTTCTAGTCGGCGGAGGCATTACAAAAGAGAGAAAACCTTTCGAGTTTTCCCTCCTTTGGTTTGATTATTAGTTTCCTGTTTTAACTCGAGAAATGGCCCAGTTCCATTTACTAATTTCTTCCTTTCTTTCACTATCTTTCATCTTAGGTTGGAACTCGGTAATTTTTGCATCTTTTCTAAGACTTGCCACCGATTTAAAAAATCCACGTTCGAGTCCTGCAAGATAAGCAGCACCGAGTACAGTTGTGTCCACGTTCTGTGGTCGGATCACTTTGGTTCCAAGAATGTCTGCTTGGAATTGCATAAGCCATGCATTCGAAGTCGCACCTCCATCCACACGTAAGAATTTCAATGGTTTCCCTGTTTCTTTTTCCATCGCATTTGCTAGTTCATAAGATTGTAAAGCAATGGCTTTGAGGGCAGCTCTTGTGATCTGTGCTGGTGTTGTGTCGCGAGAGAGTCCAAAGATGGCACCACGAGCTTCTTGGTCCCAATGAGGAGCTCCAAGGCCGGCAAAGGCAGGAACAAAAACCAAATCATCTTTTGTTTTGATGGCCTTCACCAATTTTTCAGAGTCTTTGGAGTATTTGAAAAATTCTAAATTGTCTCGGAGAAACTGGACCACAGCCCCACCAATAAAAACAGATCCTTCTAAACAATAGACAGTTTTTCCCTCTGGACCGAGGGCAAGGGTTGTGATGAGACCTTGGTTGGAAATTCTAAATTCATCACCCACATTGAAGAGTAAAAAACATCCCGTTCCGTATGTATTTTTGGCTTCCCCAGGCTCTGTACACAGTTGGCCAAATAAGGCACCTTGTTGGTCACCAACAAGTGACGAAATAGGAATACCATCCGGGAGAGATTTGACACTTGATGTGAATCCAAATAGATTTTTAGAGTTAAACGCTTTGGGTAACATTGACATAGGAACTCGTAAAATATCACAAAGTTCTTCATCCCATTCTTTGGTTTGGATATTAAAAAGAAGAGTTCTAGACGCATTGGTATGGTCCGTTTTGTGTTCTTTGTGACCGGTAAGTTTGTATAAAAGCCAAGTGTCGATGGTTCCAAATAACAAATCACCTTTTTCTGCTTTCGCCCGAGCCCCTTTTACATTATCAAGGATCCATTGGATTTTAGTTCCGGAAAAATAAGCATCTAAAACAAGCCCCGTTTTGTTTCGGAAGTTGGAATCAAGACTTTGTTTTTTTAATTCCTTACAAATATCAGAAGTTCGTCTGCATTGCCACACAATGGCGTTGTACACTGGTTTGCCGGTCTTTTTATCCCAAACAACAGATGTTTCCCTTTGGTTTGTGATCCCAATCGCAACCGCATCTTTTGGGTTTAGATTTCCATTCTTTATAGCAGTTCCGATGAGTTTCTGCGTTTTTACCCAAATTTCTTCTGGGTCATGTTCTACCCAACCTGGTTTCGGATAGTATTGTTTGAATTCTTGGTAAGCCGATGAGATTACTTTTCCTTTGTCGTCAAAACAAAACGTACGAATTCCTGTAGTCCCTGCATCAATACCAATGATATAATTTTTTTTTGCCATATTAAACCTCTATTTCCAAACCTTCGTAAGCCATAATGATTTCTAATTTTCCATGGGGATCAAACATCTCTTTGTATTTGAGAGCCCTTAAATATACTAAATCTAACTTCTCATCGTCATAAGATGGATCATGGTGAAACATCACTAGTTTTTTTACCTTAGCACGCAGAGCTATGTCTGTTGCAATGGACGCAGAGCTATGGCCCCAGTCAATTTTTTGTAAAGACTCTTCGAATGTATATTGTGTATCAAAAACTAAAACATCAGCATCTCGGAAATAATCGATATAAGTGTCGATATTTTCCATCTCTTCCAAATTGAATTCTGCATCGGAAGCGAAGATAATTGCCTTTCCATCTTCCATAAACCGGTAAGAGAAACTTCCTCCTGGATGGCGCACCGCTTTACTGAAGGCTTGGATATGGGGTCCAAGTGTAATGGTCTCTCCTTCTTCCACATACTGAAAAGTTTTGTTGGCCGCATAGTGGTCGAAGGAAACAGGGAAATGGGTAAAAACAAATTGATGTTCTAACCTTTTTTCTGCGTCATTCATCGAAGAAATAAATTCAAAATGATTACCTGGTAAAAAAAGAGGAACAAAAAAAGGAATCCCTTGGATATGGTCCCAGTGGGTATGTGTTAAGATCCAATAGGCATGCCCAGTTCCTTTTCCGAAATCGGAACTCATGATTTGGTTTCCTAGTTCCCGAAGACCTGTTCCTCCATCAATAATGATCAGGTTATCTTCTTTGTCACGAATCTCCACACACGTCGTATTACCGCCGTAAGTTGATGATGAGGAGAAACTTAAAGATTTGAGAAAACTATGGATACTTTGTTCGTTTTGAATGTCTGTAGGACTTGCCAAAGAAAGGATTTTTTCAATTTTGTGTTTAACACTTTCAGGCCGAATGGGTGAACCAATTGAACCACGGACACCCCAAAACTTGATTTTCATTGCTCTTTTTCTAGAGTCCTTTTTTGAAAAATCAAACGTTTTTTGATTGTATTTGGTTCTTTCAGATGTTGTCTTAACTGAAGTTATGTTTCAGCATGAAATCAAACGAGAGAATGAAAAAGCCTTGGTCCTCTTGGAAGGATCCCTATCCCTTCGTGATACTCCCAAACTGAAAGCAGATATCAAAACCTTAATTGACACACCGGAAGTTGAGGAACTAGTTTTAGACTTTAAAAACTTGAGTTATCTAGACTCTTCTGGAGTCGGGATACTACTCCACACCTATAGTTGGACAAAGGAAAAAAACAAACAGGTTCGTATCATAAATCTCTCTGACGAAGTACGAACCATTTTTACCGTTGCCAACCTTTTAGATATCTTTCAACTGAGAGAAGAAACCTAAACTCGGTAGTCCTGAATGGTTTGGATGAGAAAAGATACAATTCCTGAAAACACATAAAACCCAACGGCACCATACATCACATAAGGCCAACGATAGAATCCAATGGCTAGTAATAGTAAACCAAGACCCACAATACTAATCCCTAATTTTTTCCAAGAAAAAAGTCCACGAATGGCTACCTGTGGTTTACTGTATCGAAGAGTTGAAACCATAAGTAGGGCTGTGATCACAAAAAAGAGAACCGCTGTCCAAACAGGAACTTGAGAGACAGTAAACACCAAAGGAAAAATCCCAATCACTACTCCCGCTACAGGAGAAGGAAGTCCATTAAAAGATTTCGGGTCATGAGCTACGTTGAACCGAGCAAGTCTGTATGCTGCACAGATTGGATACAAAGCAGCGATGAACATACCCAAAGGGAAATAGTCTGGTTTATCAAAGATATCCAATTTAATATCATAGAAAAACATCTTGTAAGATAAAAATCCGGGAGCGATTCCAAATGTAGTGAGATCGGCAAGACTATCTAAGTCAGCACCAAGTTCACTCGTACAGTTGAGCGCACGGGCAGCCATTCCATCAAAACCATCGAATAACGCGGCCAAGATGATAAATACTCCAGCAAGGGAATACAGTTCGTGGGAATTTGAGTGGGATGGATTTGTTTCAGCAACAAGTAACATAGAAACAAAACCTAAGGTTAAGTTTCCGAGAGTCAGAGTATTGGGAATCCAAGTAAGTTTTAGTTTCATAATGTTTGTTCAAAGTTTCGTTTGGGACTTACCTTAAAGTCGAGCCCCACAAAAGATTTTTGTTTCCAGAGATGGTATCCAAGACATGCCACCATCGCTCCGTTATCTGTGCAGTAAATTTTTTTACCAGGATAAAATAGATCAAATTTGGACCTTTCTTTTTCGGCCTCCAAACTTTCCCGGAGGGTCCCGTTGGCAAGCACCCCGCCGGCAGCAACCACGGTCCGGATTCCGGTTTTGGCAACGGCTTTGCGGATATTGCGGGTGACGAGTTCAAAGGCTGTCTTTTGGAAGAAATAGGAAATTTTTTCCACGGGAGGTGGTGTTGTTTGGGATTTCAGGTAATAAAGGACGGCCGTCTTTAACCCACTGTAAGAAAATCGAATCCGATCCTCTCCATCTTCTTTTAAAAGTTTCGGAAATGGATTTACCTCAACTTCCTTTAATTGGTAGGCATTTGCCTTGGCTTCGAGATAAGGACCACCCGGATAAGGAAGATTTAGAACCGCACTTACTTTATCAAAAGCTTCACCTAAAGAATCGTCCCTTGTGTCGGCAAAAATTTCCAAATCACCAAATCCTTTATAAAGATAAATGGATGAATTTCCTCCGGAAAGCAAAACCCCTAACCAAGGAAAGGGAGGGAGTTCTCTTTCCAGACCAATCACTGCCAGGTGAGCCTCCAGATGATTGACGGCCACAATCGGAATTTGATGCACTAGAGAAATACATCGTGCGAGTTGTGCGCCAATCATAAGTGAGCCAACTAATCCTGGGTAGGTGGTAACAGCCACATAAGCTAAATCAGAATATTCAATGCCTGCCTCCTCCATGGAAACAGCAAGGAGAGAATTGATTTTTTCTAAATGGGCTCTCGAAGCAATTTCTGGAACCACACCGCGGTAAGGGGAATGAGAATCAATTTGACTATAAATTTTTAGGGAAAGAAGATCCTTACCATCGCGAACGATGGCAATTGAAGTTTCATCACAACTAGATTCGATTCCTAACCCGTAGGTCATTATTTCAGAACACGAATCGCTTCGGCAAGTTGTGTATCTAAATCCAATCTTGGTTTCGTATTGGAAGAACCGGCTCTCATTTCATTGAATAAAAAGATACGAGTGACTGAGTCGGAAATAGTTAGATTTTCTTTTTTGAGTAGAGTGGAAAAATCGGCCAATGCAGTATCATTGTATTCGGCATGGGTTTCTAAAAAGGGACGAATCAAATTCTTTTTAAAAAGTTTTTCCAAAGCATACTTTTCATCTTCACTAGCAGCAATTGGATTCACAATATGATCAGGTGTGATTCCCTTTCCATGAATGGATACACCAGATGGTGTGTAGTATTTTTGAATGGTGATAGCAACACCCGTTCCACCGGATAGAGGGAAAATCGACTGCACACTTCCCTTTCCAAAACTTTGTGTTCCAACCACAACAGCGCGTTTGTTATCTTTTAAAGCACCAGCTAAAATTTCCGAAGCACTCGCAGAACCCCCGTTCACCAAAATGGCAATCGGAATGTCTAAAAACTTTTTCTCTTTTTTATCTGCTTTATAACTTTTCACAAGGATCCCACCACGACCTTTAACCGATACAATCTCTGCTTCCGAAGGTAAAAAGAGATCCGCAAGATCAATCGCTAAATCCAAAAGTCCACCTGGATTCATTCTTAAATCGATCACTAGTTTTTTGGCACCGGCATCTTTCATCGCAGTCACGGCGTTTGCAAATTCTTTGGCAGTGGTTTCTTTCCCCATAAACTGAACCAATTTGATATAACCAGTCTCCGTTTCAGGAAGGTAATGCGATCTAACATAACGAATTTGAATGAGTTCTCTGACCAAGTTTACAACAAAAGGATCTTTGATTCCCTTTCTTTCTATTTTCATCGAAATAGAAGACCCGACGTCCCCACGCATCATGCCAATGGATTCTGATAACGAAACAGACTTGGTGCTTCTACCATTGATCTCAATGATTTTGTCTTGAGGTTGGAGACCAGCCTTCCAAGCAGGAGTTCCTTCGATTGGGGCCACAATGATAAAAGCATTTTCTTGGAAACTAATCTCTACGCCGATTCCCCCAAAACTTCCTTTGGTTTCATTTTGTAATTCACCAAATTCATCGGTGTCTAAAAATCTAGTGTGAGGATCACCTAAACTCTGCAAGGCGCCAAGAATGGCACCAGTATAGATTTTTTTCTCGTCTTGTGGATCCACATAATCGTTTTCAATATAAGAAACCACTTCATGGAGTATTTGTAAGTATTTTTCACCATCAGTGGAAATGGCTTTTACCTTCTCCTGGCTCACAAAAAAAACAAGGGCCACCAAACAAGAGGTAACAGTCCCCCAAATGATACGTTCCGATATTTTGATTTTATTCATTTCCATAAATTGACTCATACAGGGCTTTGTTTTCTTTTTTTAACATTTCTTTTGCTTCCGGGATAGACAACCGGTAGACTTCGCAGGCCTCTTCAAAGAGAGCACTGTCCGTAGGTGTCGGCCGTTTGGTGTCTGCCATAAGACCTGTCTGGATGCGGTTTTGAGCAAACCTTTCCAAAACACGTTTTAAGTCATAGGCATCAATTTCTTGTTTTTTAGGAGCGCAAGAGAGGATAAGGAAGAGAAGGAGAAATGTTGGGAAAGAGAAGAGATGTTTCGACATCCCTTCTAAACTCACTCCCAACCAGACTTTGGTCAATCAGTAAATGCGATAGAGTCCGATTAGTTTCCCAATAATCGTAGCCTTTTTTGTATGAATGGGTTTCAGTTTCACGTTTCTTGGTTCCAAACGAATCATGTCTGGTTCTTTATAAAACACTTTAAGGGTGGCTTCGTTTTCAATCATCGCCACAACAATTTCCCCATTCCTGGCCGTGTCTTTTTTTTGTATGATGGCAATGTCACCATCACTAATCCCTGCTTCCACCATAGAATCTCCTTTCACACGTAAGGCAAAGGTTCCTGGTTTTGTTGCAAGGTCTTCTGGAACCGCAATGTATTCTTCAATATTTTCTTCCGCAAGGATAGGAGAACCCGCCGCCACTTGGCCCAGGAGAGGAATTCCCGAAGCACGGACGAGAAGTGCCTCGTCCCCATTTCCTTTTAGAAGTTCTATGGCTCGACTTTGGTTTTTAGAAGTGCGAATGTACCCTTTTTTTTCTATGGCTTTTAGATGATCGTAAGCACCCTTAGCCGTAATCCCAAACTGGTCACCAATCTCACGAATGGTGGGCGGGAACCCTTTCTCGCGCACCGTGTCCGATATATATTGTAAAACAAATTCCTGTTTTTCCGTGAGATCTTTCATACTAAACAGATAACTAGGAAATAGGTGTTATGTCAACAAAAAACTAGGGGTTATAACTTTAAATACTCACTTTTCAAAACAAAACTTCCTTCTTCCACAATGGCTTCCCCTGATTCCACACCCGTTGTGATCTCAACCCAATGGTCATAGGATTTACCGATTCCAATTTTTTTGGCAGAAAAAGATCCGTCTCCGTTACGAACAAATACATAATTCTCCCCTTCGATTTTATGGATACAATCAGAAGGAATCACCTTTGCTTTGTTCAGCGATGATTCAACCATAGCGCCGACAACGGTTGCAGTCACACTTTGCCCCGGACGAAGTCTCCCTTTAGAGTTTCTAACTTCCAATCGGATCTCTGCTGTTTTTTTAATAGGATCAATCACATCACCTACATGTGAGACCACGGCTCTTAAAGATTCATCTTTCGAACCAATAGGAATGACTTTGGCCTCGTTACCCATACGAATGGATGTTAGATCTTTTTCATATACTTCTAAATTAATCCAAAGTACACTCAAATCTGCAACCGTGAATAAATTGTCACGTGCATTTACCGCCTGACCAATGATAGCTTCTCTTTCAGTAACAGTTCCCGAAATGGGGGTCCTAATGTATAAGTTTTTGGAATTATACTTTCCTGCTTCCAAGTTAGCGATTTCAGAATCATTAAGGCCTAAATTTTCCAAAGCATTTCTAGATGTTTCCATTTCCGCTTTGACAGATTTATAATCCATTAAAGACATTTCGTATTCTTTGGCTGAAGTCACTTTTCTTTCATAAAGATCTTTGGCTCTGTCTGCTTGGACTTTGAGTGCCTCAAGTCTTGCTCTGGCTTTTAAATAATTAGCTTCTGTGGTTCCCAGTTCCACCGATTGAATAGAAGCGAGGGCAGTGCTTTTTTTGACATGTTCCCCTTCCTTCACAAAAACCTGTACAATTCTTCCGCTCACTCTCGACCCAACTTTGGCCACACTATTCATATCATACGAAACGGTTCCAGGAAGTTGAAGTTCTTCCTCGAGAGCTTTTTCTTCCAAATAAACAATGGAAAATGGATGGTTCTTCTGGATTTCTTGAGAGATAACGAACTTCGATTTGTCCTCGGTTAATGCTTCCGTTTTTTTACCAGCACCAAAAAACCTGAAATAACCAAAGTATGCCAAACTAGCAACAAGTGCGAGGATACTCAAAGATCTAATATTCTTAAAATTGAATTCTGTTTTCATATAAATTTAAAACTCCGAGCTATCCATCTTTCCGATAGAAGCTTTGTATCCTTCCAAAGCATTGTAATAGAGATAAATGATTTCATAATAACTACGAAGGACACTAAGATAGTTTTTCTCCGCTTCCAAAAAGGTTACTAAATTCGATGCTCCGCGAATGTAAGCAAGCCTTGACTTCTCTTGTACTTCTTTGTTTTTTTCTAGAAGTCCCATTTTTTGGTAATCTAATAATTGTGATTCCCGTGCTTGTAACTCTTTAATCGCAGCAGAAATTTCTGACATGATTTCATTTCTTTTGGCATCAACATCAAATCCTAATTTTTTATAGGACTCTTCTGACTTTAGAATTTCCCCTTGTTTCCGATCAAATAAAGGAAGTGGGGTTGCTGCATACAAACCAGTTACATTCTCATTTCCTTTATTCAAAAATTCGATACCAAGGGTTAAAGGAGGAATGATCTCTCGTTTTTTTAATTCGATATTCATTCGTTCTTTCTGTTGGCGAATTTTTAAAGCAACCAAATCAGGTCTTTCTTCAATATCAAAATCGTTCAAATCAATCCCGAACTCACGAGTGGATATAAACTCTAATCTCCCCTTGATACTTAAGGGAGAGTTGACATCGGAAATTCCAATAAGAATCCTTAAGTTCTTAACCACCTGAGCACGAAGAATCCTTGCATTTCGGTATTCTCGTTCAATTTGTACTCGCTCTAATGCCAATCGATCATACTCTAAAAAAGAGATATCGCCTTTTTCGGCTCTCAGTTTTGTCAGATCCAAAAGGTCTTGGTAGTTTTCCAAAAACTCTTTTTGGTAATTGATCTGTTCTGTTACGTAAAGATAAGTCCAAAAATTTTGTCTGAGACGCAAACGAAACAAACGATCAAAATCACGAAAACTAGCTATCGTTCCTAAAAACTCTTGTTTGGCGACTTTTTCTCGCTGAGGAATCACCCCACTCATATCGAAAGGTTGGTTGTAAATAAAGGAAGTTTCTGCTCTCCCTGTTGCTGCATTAGCGGAAGCTCCAATAAACTGCTGTTGCATATTCATAATCGGGTTATAATACAAACTTGCAGTGATGATATCGCCACGGGCCATACCAATGTTTTGTTTTTCACGTAGATACAGCGGGTTACTAGTCACGGCAAAGTTTTCTAATTCGTCCAAGTTCCACTTTTCTTTTGAGTCTTGAGCCCGAGAATCTTCACCAAGGAAAAACAATTCTTCTTTAGAATGAAGTTCATACACTGCCTTTTCTTTCGGAAAAATAGCGATGGAAAACATTCCTAAAAGGAAAAAAAACAAAAACTTCCAAATGAATTTCATACAGTTACAAATTTCTTTATATAGTCTTCGATACCATACTGGATGACTTTAATTGCTTCAGTTCTGTCATAAACTTCTGTAATTTCGACAGTTCCTGTTGAAGGAGAATTCGGATCCAATTTATAAGTTAAAAAGTAATGGTGAAGTTTGTTGATGAGTGCTTTCGGAACCTCTGAAATATCTTTGATTTGACCGAACACTTCGTCTCCTTTGAGAACGGCGACAATTTTGTCATCTGCCTCGCCCTTATCAATCATTCGAAGCCCACCAATTGGAATTACTGTTAAGATCATATTTCCATGAGTGATTGGATTCACACTGAGAACACAAATGTCGATAGGGTCTCCATCACCAATGATGTCGGCTCTTCCTACAACTTCCGAACAATGTTTACCAGAAGCTTCACCCGAAAAGGTTCTTGGAATAAATCCATAGAGAGTTGGAGAACGGTTACTATACTTTTGTGGTCGATCCACACGAATGAATCCCGATGCTTTATCGATTTCATATTTTACAGTATCTTGTGGGGTGAGTTCAATGAATACATCTAACTCATCGGGAGCTTTTGGTCCCAGTTCCAATCCATGCCATGGGTGCGCTACGTAATAATTCGGTTTCATTTAGATCCTCTTTTTTTAGATTTCTGATTTTGTTTATTTGTTTTGGAATCATCGCCATCTTTCAAGTCTTGATGATCCATAAATTCTTGGTGTGAATCTGTATCGTGAATCTCTGATGCTTTGTATTTCCTCATCTCTTCTACAAAGTATTCATTCATCTTACGTTCCCTTTCCATTTGTCTGCTTTCTTGTCTCTGCGCTAGTTTCACTAAAAACTCAAACGCAATGGGAAGCAAAAAACGAGATAGAATGGTAGCAACGAGTACCCCACCCATAACCACTGTTGCCAATGGCCTTTGCACTTCAGCCCCAGCACTGGAAGCAATGGCCATTGGTAAAAATCCGATGATGGCCACAAGTTCTGTTGTCGCAACTGCCCGTAGTGTGTAAACCGCAGCTTCCACTACAGCTTTAGACGGATCACGTGTGACTTTCAATTGGTCTTTTAAGGCCGATGCGTAGACAACTCCGTTTAACACTGATATTCCGGCAGCGGCAATAAATCCAACGCCTGCAGGAATCGAAAACGGAAGTCCTCTAATGACAAGCGAAAGGATACCACCTGAAAGTGACAATGGCACTAAGATAAAAACTCCCAATGCATAGTAGACACTTCCAAAGGCAATAAAGAGCATCGCAAAAATAATCGCTCCTGCAATCGGAATTACTAAAGCCAACCGATTTTTAGCTCGTTTGAAGTTTTCAAACTGACCACCCCAATCCACATAATACCCTTGGGGAAGACCGGATTCAATTGACTGAGTGGCAGATTGGACATCATTAACAAATCCAATCATATCTCGTCCGCGAACATTCACTTCGACAAGAATCCTACGTTTCAGACCTTCATGGTAAAGTGCTGCCGGACCTTCTGCCATCGTAATGTCAGTGACTTGGCCAAGAGGAACCGTTCCACCGAGCTCAGTCATAACGGGAACATTTTCAATCACTCCAATATCAGTGACATCGGCGTCCAAACGGACAATAAGATCAAATCGTTTGTATCCTTCGTATACCTTTCCTGCATTAGATCCCACACGAAGTGTTTCTATGGTTGTTAAGACTTCTTCTGCGCGAACCCCATAACGAGCCATATTCCCACGATTCATTTTGATCTCAAGTAAAGGAAGGCCAAGAAGTTTTTGCACTCGTAAGTCGGCGGCACCTTGGATCTTTTTAATTTTTGAGGCATAGTTATCCGCAATGGATTTTAAGGTTTTTAAATCATCACCATAGATTTTAATCACAATATCCGCTTTGGAACCAGATAACAACGCATTGACGCGGTTTTCAATAGGTTGCGATAAACTGATGTATGACGATGGAACATTCTGATTCACAGAATTTTTCATAAGTTCCATCAGTTCTTCACGGTCATCAGCAGAAACCCATTCTTTCCGGGGTTTGAGTTTGACCATCATCTCACCTTCTTCCGAACCAATGGGTTCTGCGGCAGATTCTCCCCGACCTTGCCTGGAAACAACACTTACAGCTTCCGGAAACTTCAAAATCACCTTTTCCATTTCCAAATTTAAGTCACGAGAGTGATTGATGGCCGTGGAAGGCAAACGTTTGATATCAATCGCAATTTCCCCTTCATCAATCCTAGGTAAAAATTCTGATCCTAAAGTGGAGGCAAGGGCAAAAGATAATAATACCACACCAATCCCTGCATAAGTAAATTGGCGTTTGAACTTCATCCCATAAGTTAAAACTTCAGCATATTTAGTTTGGAACTTTTCCCAAAAAGCTGACTCATGAAGGATTGGTTTTTTGTAAATATAGGACATGAGAGCCGGAAAAGTTGTAATCGAATACAGAAGTGCTGCACCTAACGCAAATGCTACGGTAATAGCCATCGGTCGAAACATCCGACCTTCCACTCCTTCCAGTGTCATCAAAGGCAAATAAACAAGTAAAATAATTCCCACACTAAATGCCGAAGCCCGCACCACTTTGATACAAGACTCCATAATGACATCTTCCATCCCATCTTCCATGTCCTGGGCGGAAGTTTTCGAAAGTAGGAAACTTTTACGTAGTAAAAATCCATGAAGAGTGGACTCTAACATCACAATGGAACCGTCCACAAGTAGACCAAAGTCGAGGGCACCGAGTGACATTAAGTTTCCCACAATCCCAAAGGCATTCATTAGGATGGTCGCAACCATCATAGAAACAGGAATTGCTAATGCTACGGCAAAAGCTCCTTTAACGGTTCCTAATGTTAAAATAAGACAAACGAGTACAATGATGGCGGCTTCCACCAAATTAGTAAATACTGTAGAAAGGGTTCGGCCAATGAATTCAGAGCGGTCATAATATACTTTAATTTTCATCCCTTTGGGAAGTCGGGATTCAATTTCTTTCATCTTCTCTTTCACTCGACTCACCACTTGTAGGGAGTTGCTGCCGAGTAACATCATAGCAGTCCCACCTACCACTTCACGTTTGCCGTCCATAGTGCTCAGTCCAAAACGTAATGCCGGTCCTGTTTCCACCCTTGCAATTTGGCCAAGTGTGAGTGGAATTCCATCTCGTGATGTTCTTACCGATAATCTTGCAATATCATCAATTGACTTAAATTGGCTTTCGCCTCGAATTACAAACTGCTCTTCCCCTTTTTGGATGTATCCACCACCAAGGTTGACGTTAGCGCCTTCCAAAGCTTCTGTGATATGAGAGAGAGTTAAATTATGAGATAACAAACGTTTGGGATCAATTTTAATTTGGAATTGTTTGGCATCTCCCCCTACAACGTTTACATCAATGATTCCCTTTACAGAACGAAGTTGTCTTGCCACTTCCCATTCCATAACGGTTCGGAGTTCTTCAGGAGTATGACTTTCTGAAACCAATGCAAATTCATAAATGTCACCAAGACCGGTGGCAATTGGTGAAAGTTCCGGTCGTCCATAAGACTTAGGAATGAAGTTCTCTGCTTGTTTTAGTCTTTCATTCACAAGTTGCCTTGCAAAATAGATATCGGTTCCATCTTCAAAGATCACCGTAACGGAACTGACACCGGTTCTTGAGATCGAACGAATTTCTGTTACTTTGGGCATCCCGTTAAACTCAAGTTCGATGGGATAGGTAATGAACTGCTCCACCTCCAGTGGAGAAAGACCAGGAACAGATGTCACTGCGGATACCTGTACGTTGGTTACATCGGGAATCGCATCGATAGAAAGATGGAGTGCATTATAAAAACCAACAATGGTTAACGCTGCTGTCAAAACGAGAACTGTGGCTCGTTTGTGAATGGAAAACTGAATGATTTTTTCTAACATAATTCCTATTTCAAATTAAATACACTACAAAGACCAAACTTGGACTTTGATACTAGACTAATCTACATGCAACGATTAAGCCAAAAAAGGAGGTGGGAGGTAAAGAAAGTGGAATAAGATGGGAATTTCAGCAAAAAAAATAGGTTCTGTAAAGATAGTAGCCCAACGAAGGACAGAAACCTTAACCAGAGACTGCTCTCTACGGGAAGGAACCAATTTTAAAACCGTATTGGATTCCTTGGTGGAAGTAAGCACACGAGTCGTTTCTTCCAACTCGTAGGATTGGTATTGGAAATCCAAATCTTCGAGAGGAGAAAAAAACCGGTCATCGACCAGATTCAGATTGATGAAAACCGCTAAAAGTAGGATGAACCCTGACTTCCAGAAGCGTCTAATTTTCACTATTTTTTCCTATCTGACACCCAGGTTCAAGAATTGAAGTGGAGATACAAGAGAAATCCCCTGAAAATATGAACTTTTTTCTATTTCCTTTTCGTTACAAATACTTGTGTAGTTGCCAAAACTCTGATGTCACACAAGACTATCCCTACCGATGAAAGACGAATCTATAGACACCATTATTAGCGACGACATCACGTTTCGCGGAACCCTTTCCTTCAACCAAACATTAAAAATCAAAGGGCAGTTCAAAGGCACAATTACATCTCAAGGTAAACTCATCATCGATGAAACTGGTGATGTGGAAGCCGATGTGGAAGTAGGAAGCCTTGTGGTTCATGGAAACCTTAAAGGAAACGTTGACGCAAAAGAAAAAGTGGAACTTAAAAAAAATGGTAAGGTTGTAGGTGATATCAAAACACCGGGACTCGAAGTTGAATTCGGTTCCAAAATTATTGGCAATTGCATCATGTAACAAAGGTTCACTTCGGACCACTTTTGTCCGAAGTTCGAACCAAAGTTGATTCTAAAAGGCCCCTATTACGTTACTTAGTCGATAAACGTGAGGGGCTTCGTAATATCCATCCGAAGGAACTTCTTACTTCCGATTTTTCTTGTTTACATTCTCCTTTTTCTCTTCCTGATTTATCCGATGCGGTAGAGTTGTTACTCCAATTTGCAAAAGACGGTAAAAAAATTCTTTTATATGGAGATCGCGATTCAGATGGAGTGAGTTCCACCTGTCTACTTGCTTTCTTTTTAAAGTCCCATCCTGAGTTTTCCAATATCAACTTAGAAGTGATGGTATCTTCGGAAAGTGATCCTTACGGTCTTTGTAAAGAAGCACTGGTTAAAATTAAAAAAGTAAAACCGGACCTACTTGTTACTTTGGACTTTGGATCCAGCCAAGCGGATGAAATTGAAGAACTCACCAACACAGGAATCCGAGTCATTGTTCTTGACCATCATGAAGTTCCCGTAAGAATACCAACTAACTGTGCCTTGGTGAATCCAAGAAGAACCGATTCGGTTTATCCAGAAAAGAAAATTTGCACTGCCGTTTTATCGTTTAAACTAGTATCTGCCATCCTTTTTCGAATGAGCGAAGAGTTTAATCAAGTCTATGTAAAAACCAATGGAAAAAACACAGAACAAGATGAAACTCTCTATTTCCAAAACGGAGTACGAATTTCCAAAGAATCACTCACAATCCAAAACTTAGAAGAAAAGGACATTTTGCCCTTTCCGGAAGATTTTATCACCGCCATCCCAGTCGATACGGAAAGAAAACTTTTTTACTACCAGTGTTCCCGAATTCCTGATTTTTTTTCCGGACTCGAAGAGGAAACAGACCTTGCAGGGATTGGTACCATTACGGATATGATGCCACTTACTGGTGAAAACAGGCATTTTGTAAAATTAGCCTTACAATCTCTCACCAAACTTTATACAGGCGACAAAAAAAGAAAAGGCCTCTCCGAACTCCTAAAAGAACTAAAACTGAATCCCCATGGAATTACAACAAAGGATCTGGGTTGGTCGATTGGTCCTGTTCTCAATTCTGCCGGAAGGATGGGAAAAACCGAAGAAGCGGTCTCCCTACTTTTATCGGAAACGAGCCAGGATGCCAAAACTAAAGCAAAACAGTTGTTATCGATCAATGAAGAAAGAAAAGAACGAACCAAACGGAATATGGACCGGGTGGAACGTTACTTTGCTCGTAAACCCGAACGAACCAACAAACAAATTGTATTTTGTTATGAACCCGATATGGAACCAGGTGTCAGCGGCATTGTGGCTACAAGAATGGTGGATACTTATAAAAAACCTGCAATTTTTTTAGCGCCTGACAATGGTGATGCGAGAGGAAGCATTCGTTCTTATGGCCGTGAAAATGTCCTTGAACTTCTAGAATCTCTTTCCGAACATTTTTTACATTTCGGAGGCCATCCCGAAGCGGGAGGATTTTCCATCCAAATAGACAAAATCCCCGGTTTTGAAGCAGCCTTATACCCAGCCGCCGATGAGTGGTTGTCTAAAGACAAAGAAAGATCAACCACCCATTCCATAGAAACTGACTTTACCGTTCTTACGGAAGAAATGGGGGAACGGCTTCTTAAAGAATGGAAAGATTTAGAACCCTTTGGTCAAGGCAATCCCGATATAAAACTTGCGATTCGGAATGCAAAAGCAATCCACCTAACACCACTGAGTGCAGGGAAACATGTTCGATTTCATTTGATTGGTAGTGGATCTTTAAAATATATGCTTTGGAATAAGGGAGATGAGTTCCAAAAATTTATGTCAGAACACGGAAGTTTTGACTTAGTGGGAAGTTTGGAAGAGAATTTCTACCAAGGTAGAACCACCCTACAATTCATTGTGGAGTGGTTTGGAATTGCCACAGAAAATCCAACCTAAGGTAACATTTTGATTTATTCAATGTTCGGGAAATTCCTTCCGATCAGAAAGAATTTCCAAACCATCAAACGTTAATTAAAATTTTGGATTCATCCACATATACAGGCGTCCATCCGGAGTTGTCTTTGAAATAACGAACCGCTTTGATTCTTAGATTTTTATCTAAAGTAAACCAGTGGTTGGTATTAGCCGGAATCGAAAGGAAATCTCCTTTACCGACATGGACTTCAAATCTTTCTCCATCAATGATAAACCCAAAAATACCACTGCCATCGATAATGTAACGAACCTCTTCATCTGTATGGATATGAAGTTTGTCAAATTTGGCTAACATGTCTTGGATTCCAGGCACTTCATCATGTAAAACAACCAGGTCATTGGCTTTATAGCCATGTTCTTTTTTCAATTGGTCAAACCGGTATTGTAACCCAGAAAGAACTTCCTCTTTTTCGGCATCACTGAGACCCTTTTGACCAAGGATCAGATCCAAAGTTTCTGGTGTTTTATAGGATTCATAGACAAGGCCCTTGGAAACAAGGAAGGCCTTGATCACATCTAAATCGGTTAAAGTTTCTGATTTTTTTACAATGGTTGCCATAAGGAAGTACCTACTTATCGACTAGCCTCTGCGCCCTGCCAAATCCATCAATCTGTTTTTCGCTATCCTGGAACTATTTCTGCTATAACAGATTCAGAGCAAAGCCCCTGGTTGAAAGAAGAGCCATCCAGCAGTGAAGAAAAGACTGAGTAAAAACACAAGAAAACCCAAAGTCGGCATACTTGGGAGGTCTCGGACTCCGGCGACATCTCCCGTTTCCTGTTTCATATAGGATTGGATGGTAATCTTCATATAGTAGTAAAAAGCCACGCAGGAATTTGCTACGGCACCAAAAAGTAAAATGCGGTGAAACAATAGATCCGACTCTGCAATCTTTTGTAAAAGAAAGAGTTTGCTCCAAAATCCAATGAGAGGAGGAAAACCAGCAAAAGACAAAAATACAATAGAGAGAGAAAGAGCAGTTAATGGATGTTCGCCGCTTAGATGGGAAATTCCTTCCACTGTCACTTCATGTTTACCTTGTTCCAAGTAGGAGATAATGGCAAAGGCAACTAAGTTAAGAAGGGAATACGAAAAAAGATAATACAATGCTTCTAGACCAGCCCCGCAGACAATCCCCGCCACAATATAACCTGCATGGGAAATGGATGAATAAGCTAACATCCGTTTCAGATTTTCTTGTTTTAAAGCGACTATATTGCCCCAAGTCATGGAAACAAGAGCAATGGCTCCCATAAGGAATTTCCAAGATTCTCCGATCTCACCCATCGGAACATGATTGAATAATACGATGATTAGACCAAGGGCCGATGCCTTTCCGGCACTCGCCATAAAACCAGTAATCGGTGTTTGTGATCCTTCATACACATCAGGTGTCCAGGAATGAAATGGAACAAGAGCTGCTTTAAAAGAAACCCCTACCAAAAACAATCCAAAACCTAATTTAGAAAAATTGGACTCATAACCTTTTAGAAAAAGACCACGGAGGGCACCATCCAAGTTTGTGGTTCCAGATCCTCCATACAAAAAAGCAATTCCGAGTAACATAAATCCGGAACTAAATGATCCGAGTAAAAAATATTTCATCGCACTTTCTAATGAAGAAACAGAAGAACGAGCCATCCCAATCATTACATATAAACAGAGAGAAAGGATTTCTAAACCAACAAAGATTACAATAAAATCATACCCTGAGGTCAAAAACATCATTCCCGACAAACAAAATAATACGAGAGGGAAAAACTCAGGGAACAAAGTTTTGTGTTCAGAAAGAAAGGGTGGTGCAATGAGGAGAGTAATCAATCCCGCAATTAGATAAATTGCACTGAGCCATACTGTAAGTGGACTCAAAGAAATTTGTGATCCAAAAAACTTTCCATAACCCGGTGATCCTGTTGTATGATATAAAGCATACATAGCCCCGATGATTCCTAAAATAGAAAGAACCCAAAGTGGTTTAGAATCCTCTTCTCTCGGAATGAGGAATTGAACCACAAGGGAAAGTAAAGCCACTCCGCAAAGAATAAGCATGGGAGAGATGGCGATCAAGTCATTGGAAGAAGGCGTATATGACATGGGTTAGTTTCCTATAGTCTCTTTCGGGGTTGGTTCCAATTCAAAATCCGACTCAATGGACTCATCCAAATTGTCTAAGTTTAAATTTTGTGGATTTGATTTTAGGGAAACAAAAGTCGGAAGTGCAAACTTCGACTGAAAAGACCCTAATCTTTCTTCAAACGAAAGAGGCTCTTTTCCTAAACTATTGTAGTCCGAAAACTGTCGGCTCAGATTTCCCGAATGAAAATCCTTTTGAATGTCTTTTCGTTCTGCAATGGATTGAATGGATGCAGAGTTTAAATATACATTGGCTGAGGATTGTAAAATTTCTAAAAATGGTTTGGGATAAATTCCGATCCAAAATATAAAAATGACAAGTGGAGATAAAATCCCAACTTCCCTAAAACTTAGGTCTTTATAAGGTTTGGCTTGGATGGTTTTATTCACTCCAAATAGGAAACGTTTAACAAACCATAAAAGGTAAAGAGCACCAAGCACCACACCGGTCGCAGCAATTCCACCGAGCCATACGTTAGATTTGATGGCCCCCATAAGAATCAAAAACTCACCCACAAACCCGTTGGTTCCAGGCAAACCTAATGAAGACAAAACGGCAATGAGGAAGAAAGTAGAAAAAACTGGCATTTGTTTGGCAAGACCACCAAACTCTGCAATGTTTCTGGTATGAGATCTTTCATAAATCATGCCAATCATAAGAAAGAGCATCCCAGTAGAAACACCGTGGGATATCATTTGTAACATCCCCCCAACAACTCCTTCACTCGTGAAAGAAAAAAGTCCTAAAATACAAAAACCCAAATGGGATAAGGAACTATAAGCAATGATTCGTTTGATATCAGTTTGCACAAGAGCAGCCATCGATCCATATACAATTCCAATAACGGCAAGGATTTGGATTCCATTTTGAGATAACAAACTTTGTTCCGGGAAAAACGGGATACAAAACCGAATGAAACCATAACCACCAATCTTTAACAATACTCCGGCTAAATCCACCGAACCAACAGTAGGTGCTTGGGTATGAACGTCTGGCATCCATGTATGAAAAGGAAACAATGGAATTTTAATCGCAAATGCTAAGAAAAAACTAAAAAATAAAAACCACTGAAGAGGTTCGGAATATGTTCCCAAGTCCGCCGTTGCTAAAGACTCAATCGATGTTTTCCCCGTTTTAAAGTAAAGAGTGAGAATGCCACCTAACATAAACAAAGAACCCGCCATCGAAAACAGAAAGTATTTTAGTGCTGCTTTGGTTCGATCTTCTCCACCCCAGATTCCAATCATAAGAACCATAGGCAAAACCATAAGTTCCCAAAACACATAGTAAAGAACGAGATTACCGGCAGCAAATACCCCAAGGACAGCTGTTTCTAAAACAAGTAGGCAAATATGAAATTCTTTGATTTTTTTCGGAATGTTCGACCACGAAGCAAGGCTTGAAAGAAAAAACATAAAGGCGGTGAGTCCAAATAACAAAAGAGACACACCGTCAAGACCAACATGATAATCTACGCTGAGTTTTCCGGAAAGGATCCAATCGGGAATCCAATGTACAAACTGAAGGCCTGATTTGGTTGGATCATACAAAAAGAACAAACCCACTGACAGGATGGTTGTAAATGCAGACGATAAAGCAGAAATAACAACCACTGTCCCCATACGTTTCTGAAAAACGATTACAAAGGCAGAAAGAATTGGTAAAAAGATAATGAAGGAAAGAATTTGTTCCGGCACCTTACACCCCCCTCGTTAATAGATACACTAAAATACAAAATGTACCAATGACTACATACAAAGCATAATCGCCAATAAATCCCGACTGTAACCTGCGCAGGCCATTAGCTATGATACCAAAACTAAGCCCAATGTTTAAGAAAAAACGATCTAGGATTTTAGTATCAAAAAAGAAAGCGATACCTTTCGAAACAAAAAGAAAAGGACGAACCAAAACTGCATCATAGATTTCATCCACATAGTATTTATGGAAAAGAATCTTTCGAAAACCAGTATGTTCTTCCAGAACAGGATTTTGTCTTCTTTGGTAGAGGAAGTAAGCGAGGATTAGTCCCACAGTTCCAATCGCTACCGAAAATGCAGCAAGAGAGAGTTCTACATCATGCACAAGCGATTTGTGTTCAGCCAAACTTCCGTGTTGTGATGCAAGTTCATAACCTTTGCTAAAGATGGGAGCAAAGTATCTTTCCAAAGTATCAATATGCAAAAAGAAATGTGGAGTTTGTAAAAACCCAACGACTACAGCACCAAACGCAAGTACGACGAGCGGAAAAGTCATAGTCCACGGGGATTCATGAATTTTATGGTGTGGGTCCGTATTGTTTTTACCAAAAAAAACAACGAAAACCAGACGGAACATATAAAACGAAGTAAAAAAAGCCGCAACAATCCCCATTGTCCAAAGGATAGAACCGTAAGCACCAAAGGTGTATGTTTTTTCTAAAATTAAATCTTTGGAGAAAAATCCAGAGAAAGGAAAAAAACCTGCAATGGCAAACGTTCCGAGTAAGAAGGTAAAGGAAGTGATTTTGATTTTACCAAACAACCCTCCCATATGTTTGATATTCTGTTCGTGATGCAGTGCGTGGATTACAGAACCAGCTCCAAGAAATAACAAAGCTTTGAAGAAAGCATGTGTCATTAGGTGGAAAAGCCCTGCAACGTAACTCATACTTCCCATAGCAAGAAACATAAACCCGAGTTGAGATACAGTTGAATATGCTAAGATTTTTTTGATATCGTTTTGTAAAGTTCCGATGGTTGCCGCAAAAAGAGCCGTTGTAGCACCAATACAAGCGATGAAAAAGGAAGTTTCTGGTGCGAGTAAAAATACAAAGTTTAACCTAGCGATGAGAAAGATTCCAGCAGTTACCATTGTCGCGGCATGGATGAGAGCTGATACTGGAGTGGGACCTGCCATCGCATCGGGAAGCCATACATAAAGTGGGATCTGTGCTGATTTTCCCATAGCAGCAATAAAGAAAAATAAAGCCACAATATTGGCATAAGGAGCAAACTGAGTAAGCCCACTTAAATTGGATTGGAGTTCTAGATATTGTAAACTTCCCCCAAACCAAAACAAAAATCCAGTTCCAAGAATAAAACCAACATCCCCGATTCGGTTGAGAACAAATGCTTTCATACCTGCTTCAGCAGCAGAGTTTTTATCATAATCAAACCCAATAAGTAAATAGGAACTAAGTCCTACACCTTCCCAACCTAAAAAAGTTAAAATGAGGTTATCGCTGAGCACAAGGTTCAACATACAAAAGATAAACAAATTCAAATAAGCAAAAAATCGATTGTAACTCAAATTTGATTTCATGTATCCCATTGAATACAAATGAATCAAAGATCCAATTCCCGTAATGATGAGAGTCATATAAAGAGAGAGTTGGTCGATTTGAAATCCAAAAGAAGATTTAAAATTTCCAATGACAATCCAATCAAAAACGGGAACCAAGTGTGGGGCCGTTCTCTCCATAGGTCTAAATTCGTTAAACGCACCTAAGGTGATAAGAAACGGAATAAAAACAGCTAAAGTTCCAATGGCACCCGCCATCCGGTGTGGGATTCTACCTTTTAGTAGAGCATTGAATAAAAAACCAACGAGAGGAAAGAAGACAACTAAAGGAAATATCTCTAACATAGGATTACCATCTCATTGATTGGAGTTCATCCACGTTGGTGGACTTTTTATGACGAAAGATTGCAATCACAAGTGCAAGACCCACGGCTGCTTCTGCTGCAGCGATAGCCATCACAAAGAAAACAACTGTTTCACCGGATATATGGGAAAGGGCTTTCGAAAAGGTGACAAAAACTAAATTCACTGAATTCAAAATTAATTCTACAGACATAAAGATGATCACAATATTCCTACGAATGAGAACTCCAAGAACACCAATAGAAAATAAAATTCCAGCAAGTCCGAGGATGTAAGAAACGGGTATTTCATTAATGATTGGGTTCATAGGATTGTATCCTTTGTTTGTTCTACTTCTGTGTTTCTTTTTTTGGCAAGGATAACAGCACCAAGGACCGCAACGAGAAGTAAGATGGAGATCATTTCAAAAGGAAGTAAATAATCCAAATAAGTTGATGCACCAACGGTAGCAACGTTCCCTTTTGCATTCACAGCAGCAGTTCCTTGGATAGGAAATGAATATTGAGAGAGTTCATATCCTTTTCCCGTTTGTTCGGAATGAGGAACGCCAGTCGTCAGAGCAGAATACAATAAAAAGAAAAACCCAAAGATAAAAACAGAAAGTATCACCAGACGAATTGGATACTCCCGATATCTGGACAAAGTTTCCGCCCTTTGGGAAAGTAACATCAACACAAATACCACGAGTACCATAATGGCTCCGGCATAAACTAACACCTGCATAGTGGCAATAAAAAGTGCCCCCATAATCCCGTAAATCCCTGCAAGCGCAAAGAACGTAAATACTAAGGAAACAGCAGAGACAACAGGATTTTTTTGAAAGATAACACTAAGCGCAGTGATAACAGTCACCGTTCCAAAAAATATAAACAATAAAAAGGAAGGAGAAGATTCTATATTCATATAAATAATTTCATCCATCCTTCTTTCCAATATACAGTGTAAACTGCCGAAAACATCACCGCAAAAAGCCCCCATGGAATCATCTTTTTCCAACCGAGTTTCATTAATTGGTCATAACGGAACCGAGGAAGAGTCCAACGTACCCAGATGAAAAGGAAGGCAAAGAAAAGAACCTTTAAAATAAAAAACCCAAGTCCATAAAAAGCTTGGTAGGCAGAACCAGCTCCCAGTTGGAAGGGCACATTATATCCACCAAAGAATAGTAAGGTGGTAAGACATGACATGGTGATCATATTCATGTATTCCGCCAAAAAAAATAAAGCAAACTTAAAGGCACCGTATTCCGTATGGAAACCCACAACGAGCTCTGATTCCGCTTCCGCCAAGTCAAAAGGAAGACGGTTTGTTTCAGCAAACATCGCCGTAACATAAATAAAAAAAGCAACAAACCCAGGCGGAGAGAGAATATTCCACATATCTTTTTGAGAATCACTAATATCTGTTAAACGCAAAGATCCAGTCATAATAACAATGACGATAATAGAAAGTCCCATCGGAAGTTCATAACTAATCATCTGTGCCGTCGATCTGACTCCACCGAGAAGCGAATACTTATTGTTACTTGACCAGCCAGCAATCATAATTCCGTAAACAGACAAAGAGGAAATGGCAAGTAAATACAAAACACCAGAATCAGGATTGGCAATTTGTAAATCGATGGTGGTAACACCAGTGAGTGCCGCAAGCCATTCCGGTGCAGGAAGAGTTCCTCCAAACGGAATCACGGCCCAGGCCATAATGGCACAGGTCATCGAGATGGTGGGAGCCAAAAGGTACATCCCCTTAGATACATTTTTAGGAAAAATTTCTTCTTTGGCGATGAATTTGATTCCATCTGCGAGTGGTTGAAAAATTCCAAAAGGGCCGGCACGGTTCGGACCGGGACGATCCTGGATAAAACCAGCAAACTTACGTTCAGCGAGTGTATAATACGCTACGCCAGTTAGGATTACAAAAAATAATGAGAGGATTTTTATCCCCCAAGCAAGTAATAGAGCCCAGTCCATAATGTTTCGGTGACCTTTAGTGAGAAATACTCACTTCCTTTTTCAATCGAGCCGAGAACTCTCCTTTAAACTTTGTCATGGTAGGACGAACTGCCATTACACATGCGTCCGCTAACGGACAAATGGTTGTTCCTCCTTCCATATTTCTGGACAAAGAAAAAATGAGTTCTACATCTTTTTCTGTTCCCTCTCCTGTTTTAATTTTATGGAGAAGGTCTTTAACCCAATGTGTTCCTTCACGACAAGGTGTACATTGGCCACAAGATTCATGAGAATAAAATTCTGCCAATCGATATGTGGTTTCCACAAGATCCGCAACCTCAGAAAGAATAATAACGGCACCAGAGCCTAACATCGATTTTAGGGATGCAATCGATTCATAATCCATAGTTGCAGTCATTGCTTCTTCTGCTGTAAGAATCGGAGAAGAACTTCCCCCTGGAATTACAGCTTTTAAAGTTTTATCGTTTTTGATTCCACCACAAATATCGTAAATGAGCTCCTTCATTGGAGTTCCCATTTCGACTTCATAAATTCCTGGTTTTTTCACATGCCCACTCACCGCAAATAGTCTGGTTCCAGGAGATTTTTCTGTTCCAATCTTTTTATACTCATCCCCTGTCATACGAATGATATGTGGGACGTTACAAAAAGTTTCTACGTTATTCACAACAGTTGGACAAGCATAAAGACCGGATACTGCAGGAAATGGTGGTTTCAGACGAGGGTGGCCCCTCCTTCCCTCGAGGGAATTAATAAGTGCAGATTCTTCGCCGCAGATATAGGCACCTGCCCCCGAATAAACCGCCAAATCAAAGTCATATCCAAGACCTAAAATATTTTTACCAAGAAAACCTGCTTTGTATGCTTCCTCAACGGCTTCTTCCACAACACGAATCCCTTTGTGAAATTCACCACGAATGTAAATATAACCTTGGTGGGAATCAATGGCCTTTGCAGCAATGACCATACCTTCGATGAGCATATGAGGAAGTTTTTCAATTAGGAGTCTGTCTTTGAATGTTCCCGGTTCTCCTTCATCCCCATTACAAATTAAGTACTTTGGTTTGTCAGTTTTAGGAATGAACCCCCACTTGTTTCCCGTAGGAAAACCAGCACCACCGCGGCCACGTAGACCAGAGTTCTTCACATCGTTTACGATTTGTTCGGCGGTCATTTCAGAGAGAGCTTTTTTTTGACTTTCATACCCACCGACAGAACGGTAATGGTTTAAAGTATGGGAATCAGCGGCACCAATATGTGTTGTGAGTAGGTTTTTTAGTCCCATTTTATACCTGCTTATCCAATTCGGAGAGAATATTTTCAATCATCTCAGGGGTTAGATTTTCATAATAACGATCATTAATTTGTGCAACAGGCCCAAACCCACAAGCACCCAAACATTGTACTTCATCCACAGTGAATTTTTTATCCTTTGTTGTTTCGCCAGCTTCAATCCCTAATTTAGAACATACATGTTCTGTAATCGAATCAGATCCAGCGAGGTAACAAGAAATATTTCCACAAATTTGGATATGGAATTTTCCTACCGGTTTTTTATTGTACATGGTGTAGAAAGTAGCCACTCCGTGTACTTGTGCGAGAGATACTGGAGCACCAATTCGGTCTGCAATGTATTGCATCCCTTCTTGATCCACAAAACCCTTGTCAGTTTGTAAAAGAAAAAGACATGGCAAAATTAAGGAACGTTTGCTCGGGAACTGCGGAATCAACCTTTGGAATCGTTTTTCCGAATCTTGTGAAAATTGATAAGCCATTAACAATCCAACTCCCCTGCAATCACGTTGAGTGAAGACATAGTGGCAATTGTATCAGCAAGGAGTCCTCCTTTAACGAGTTCCGGAAATGCCTGGTAATACCAAAAACAAGGACGTCTTACATGAACTCTCCAAGGCGTTTTTTCTCCTTCTGAGACTACATAAAATCCAAGTTCACCGTTTGCAGCTTCCGTTGCCATATAGTATTCCCCTGGAGGAACCTTCACACCATGCATAATGATTTTGAAATGATAAATGAGTTCTTCCATATTATTGTACACCCTGTCCTTCGGTGGGAGGAAGGTATGAGGAACATCAGCGTGATATGCACCTTCAGGAATCCCATCAATCAGTTGTTCGATGATTCGCATAGACTGACGCATTTCTTCCATACGAACGAGGGTTCTATCAAGAGCTGATCCATCTTGCCCGACTGGAATATCAAAATCTACTTTGTCATAAAACATATAAGGGTCGTCCTTTCGAACATCCCAAGGAACACCAGTGGCTCTTAGATTTGGTCCAGAAAATCCATATGCAATGGCTCTCTCTTGAGAAAGTCCGCCGATTCCAGCAGTTCTTTCATTAAAGATTTTATTACGAATGAGAAGATCTTGAAATTCATCCAACGCAGGTTTTAGGCCTTTGATGATGATTTTAATCTCTTTTTGAAATTCAGGATAGATATCCCTTTCCATTCCACCCACACGACAGAAGGTTGTTGTTAATCTAGCGCCTGTTAACTTCTCCAAAATCTGATAGATGTTTTCTCTATGGTGAAATAAATGCAATAGTCCAGAAAAAGCTCCGAGATCCACACCCATAATTCCATTGCAGATAATATGATCCATCATTCGTGAAAGTTCTGAAATAATCATACGAACATAGGTCACACGCTCGGGAACTTCAATCTGCATCATCTTTTCTACAGTGAGTATCCATCCAATATTATTGAGTGGAGTGGATACATAATTCATACGATCAGTACAAACTAAGAATTGATTGTAATCATAACGTTCGCCTAGTTTTTCAAAACATCGATGAACGTAACCAATGACAGATTCTGTATCAACAACACGTTCTCCATCAATTTGAATTACGTTTTGTAAAATTCCGTGCGTTGCAGGATGACTTGGCCCGAGATTGACAAGTAAATGGCCTTCCGGTAGGTCTTTGAATTTTTTGCCAAAATGTTCGGCTGTTTTTTCGTACATTACCATAATGATTTCCTACCGCCTAACCGGTTATATCCTCATTCACATGAATGGTGAGTAAGTCTTCGATGAGATAATCTTGACCTGGACCTTCTAAAGGATAATCCTTACGAAGAGGATGTCCCACAAAGTTATCAGGCATAATGAGCCGTTCCATCTGTGGGTGATTGGAAAACGATATTCCCATTAAATCATAAACTTCTCGTTCTGGCCAATTCGCTGCCGGAAATATACCTGATAGACTGGGAACTTCTTCCCCTTCTCCGACAGGCACCCTAAGTTGCAAACGGAAGTGTTTGTTTTTAGGAGAACGAAGTAAATACACCACTTCGAACCTCGGATCTCTTTTTCCGAGCCAATCCACAGACGTAAGGTCATTCAAATAAGTAAAAGCAAACTCAGGGTGATCCTTTAACGCCTGTACGACGGATGGGAGCGCATCCGCTTTAATGCTAAAATAAAGTAAATTCGTGTTTATGTCCCTTTGCGGGAGTAATACATCGGAAAACCGTGAGTGTAGGTATTCGGTAATTGTTTCTTTCATGCGACTACGAGAGGTTTGTTGCGTTCGTTGATTTCTTCGATTTTTCTCATCACTTCTTGTCGTCTAGCTTCCAATCCTTGGCTTTGGACTTTCTTTTGCAGTTTGACAAGAGCATCAAGAAGTGCTTCTGGCCTTGGAGGGCAACCAGGAACATAGACATCAACAGGGAGGATTCGGTCTACACCTTGTAACACGCCGTAGGTGTGAAACATTCCACCAGAAGAGGCACAAGCTCCGACGGAAATGACAAATTTTGGTTCCGCAAGTTGGTCGTATATCTGACGTAATACGGGAGCCATTTTATAAGTAATGGTTCCAAGTACTAAAATCATATCCGCTTGGCGTGGAGAAAAAGAAGGACGTTCCGCTCCAAAACGAGCGATATCATAATCGGAACAAGAAGTACTCATGTATTCGATGCCACAACATGCTGTCGCGAAAGGATACGGCCAAAGAGAAAAACTTTGTCCCCACTGCACTACGTTGTCGAGTGTTGCGACCTGAAACATGTCGCCAAACATCTCGCCGGGTTTGGATAATGTTTCTGTTAATCCCATTCCAGCGCTCCCTTTTTCCATATATAGTATAGACCCACAACAAGTATGAGTAAAAAGAAAAACATCTCGAGTAAGAAGAAAGTTCCAAGACCCGCTTCTTTAAAACTAATTAAGTTCACTGCCCAAGGATATAAAAAGACGGCTTCAATATCGAAGAGGATGAAAAGCACCGCGACAAGATAGAACTTAATGTTGAAGAGCCCTCTCGCATCACCGTAGTATGTCACCCCACATTCAAACGTGTCTTGGGGTTTCGATTTTTTCTTCGGATTGAGAAGGAAAGCAAGGGTCAAGATCAGAGCGGAGAAACCGACTCCGAGCAAAAGTTGTAAGAGGATTGGCGCAAAACTATCTGGTGCAGAACCCATTCCTTGAATGATCTCATCCTTATTTTGAAATGTCAAGACGAGATTCTTTTCGATGGAGTTTTCTCAATTTAGATAGGTAAAAAGCAGTTATTTGAGAATGGCTCTCAAAAGTTTTGCCGTTTCCAATTCGCATGATTTACGATTTTCATCGCCTAAAAAAGGAAAGTTACGACCGATCGAAACTGCTGGGAAAAGGGAATTCACTGAAAAAAGAAACTGGCTTTCCTAAAACCAACAAATGAGGTTTGTCACTCAAATCACTACCGGAATCGGCTGCTTTTTCCGTGCGCGAATCTTTTTTAGATCCAAAAAATACAAAGGCCCTTCCGATCTCTTGGAAGTCCATTGCCTGTCGTCTACCGAAACCTTACTTTTCCTCTAGATAGATGGACGTTATAGCGAGTGACTCCTCTGTAATGACGAAACCTACCCGAATCAAGTGCCTTTAAACCAACAGAAACGATCAGTCAAAGCCGAAAAAAGGGATATTATTTGGAATCGCCCCAGAGTTTCCGTAAGTTGTCTTTTAGATTTTTTTCCATTCCTTGGTTTGTTGGTTTATAAAACTCAGGCGGTTCTGGATAAAAAGAATCAGGAAAGTATTTTTCTCTCACAAAGTGGTCGGGAAAATCATGAGGATACTGGTAATTTTTTCCAGCCCCTTCCTTCTTATGAGTGGCAGTTGGCGCATTTCTTAAATGGTTTGGAATTTGAAATTCCCTTTTCCTATCGCGAACCAATTGTAACGCTTTGTCAATCGCCAGATAACTAGCGTTAGACTTCGGAGCAGAAGCAAGAAAAGTAGTACACTGGCCTAAAGGAATCCGTCCCTCCGGCATCCCCACACGTTCCACGGCTTGCCAAGTAGCAATCGCAAGTGGAAGAGCATGGACACTTGCATTTCCCACATCTTCACTGGCAAAAATCACAAGTCTCCTTGCAATAAAAAGTGGATCTTCTCCACCTTCGATCATCAGTGCTAAATAAAATAAGGCAGCATCCGGATCACTCCCACGAAGGGATTTGATAAAAGCAGATATGATATCATAATGGCTTTCACTATTTTTATCATAAAAAATTACATTTTCACCTAATATTTCAGCTAACTTTTCTTCGGTGATTTGATCTGTTTCTTTCGTCGCATTCAGTATTCGTTCCAAATACCCCAGCAGTTTTCTAGCATCCCCAGAACTTCTGCGAAAGAGTTCTTTTTTTAAATCCTCTGGGAAAGTTTGTTTGTGATTTAGTTTGGTAAGACATGATTCAAAAATAAAATTTTCATCTGCCTCAGAAAGAGAGGTAAGCCTATAAACTAACATTCTTGAAAGGAGAGCTTTATTGACTCGAAAACTAGGGTTTTCTGTAGTCGCAGCAATTAAAATAATTTCCCCTTCTTCAACAGCAGAAAGAAGAGCATCTTGTTGTGAAGAAGAAAACCTGTGAATTTCATCCAGAAACAAAACGATAGTTCCGCGACGTTTAGCTTCATCCAAAACTTCCCGAACTTCTTTCAAACCACTGGTCACACAACTTAAGTATCTTTTTTCTAAACTCCATGTTTGCGTAAGAAGGTGTGCAAGAGTCGTTTTTCCAGATCCAGGAGGACCATAGAATAAAATAGAGGTGGGTTTAGGAATGGACTTGAGCGATTGAACCACTTGGGTTTGCCCAACAAACTCAGACCAATTTTTGGGCCGAACTGCATGGGCCAAGGGAACTTGTTTATTTTGGGAAAAAAGGGAATCCACCTTATGTTCTTTCCAATTCTTTTTTCACTGCCATATAACAGTTGTAAATGGTTTCGTTACAAACATCACAACCAGAATTACAACAAATGAGAGACCGCTCCGATACCTTTCCATCCACTAGGTTTTTAACGAAGGCAGCTGTACGATCCGGCAAAAAGAAAAACCTGACTTTCTCTAAGATTACTTCATCTACAGATTTTGGGAACAAACGTTCTTCTAACATTTATCCCCCAGTGATCCATCCAAGATACATAGCATAAAAATAAACAGTAACCCGCACAAAACGAAAAAGTGACCCAAGTAAAAACAGCGAATACCGCATTTTAAATGTACCAACTGTATAAGCCATCCATGAATATGGGATTGGTGTCAGGGCACTAAGCACCACTGCCCCAAATCCATATTTACGGATATAGGGAAGGAGTTTGTCTTCATAATGTAAAACCATCTGCCTTCCTAAATGAAACCTCGGAATGAGATACAAACCGATCCAATAAGCAAATGATCCACCAATGATACTTCCAAAAGACATAGAGAGAATAGTAAAAAGAGGATCCATCTCCCCTGTAATGGCAAGCATTAGAAAAGCATCGGGAGGAACAAAGGCGGGAAGGCTATCCGAAAAAATCATTCCGATAAATAGTCCCCAATACCCAAAAATTCGAACAAAATGTTCGCTAAAACCTAAAAGTTCTTTGCGAAAGAAAAAAGCCAATCCAAAAACAATTATAAGAACTAACACAATAGAAAGAATAGTTTGGAAGATGAGACTTCTAAGATTGATTGACGTCTCTTTTTCTTTTGTCATATTTTACGAATTTAACCTCTGCTAACCTTTTTTAAAACAAACTTGGATTCAATTTCCACTTTCTTTACGAATTAAATTTCGATTGGTTCTAATCCATTCTTCTGTTTTAGTGACCGACTCTTTAATCAGTGCATCCAAACTATTTCGTTCCTCTGAATTAAAATTTTGTAAAACGAAGTCCGCCACTTCCATTCCACCCTTTTCTGGTTTTCCTACACCGAACCGCAACCGGTGAAAGTCTTGTGTTCCCAGTTTTGCCACTATATCCTTTAGTCCGTTGTGACCCGCAGTTCCGCCGCCAATTTTATTTTTTATCTTACCGAAAGGTAGGTCTACTTCGTCTTGGACGACTAGGATTTGTGTAGCGGGGATCTTATACAAATTGGCTAGGGTTTGTGTTGCCTTCCCAGAAAGATTCATAAATTCCAAAGGTTTTAAAAGGTGAATTTTTTCCCCTTCCCAACTATATGTAGATTCTAAATACTTTTTAGAATCTTTAAACGAAACACTGAAATTAGAAGCGAGAGCATCAAGTATCATAAAACCAATGTTATGGCGTGTATTTTTATATTTATCCCCTGGATTTCCAAGGCCTACAATTAAAAAATGGATCATACGTTTCCGAGTAAAATATGTAACAATCGTTCGGTGGCTTTGACAGCAGCCACTTGTTGGTCAGAATCAATTCCAATAGTGCGAATAGGATGTGTATCTCCATCCCCTTTCCATGTGATTACAGTTTCTACCAGAGCGTTTGTATTCCCACCAGGAGGTATCCTCACCTCATAGTCATAAAGTTTTGGGATTTGAATGTTTAATTCCTTAAGAATCTTACCGAGGGCATTCATAAAAGCATCGTATCCGCCGTCTCCGAATCCACTGGCTTCAAAATACTTTCCCTGATAATTGACCTTAACTTCTGCTTTAGGTTTTACTCCTATCCCACTGGTAACAGTGCAGGATTCGATTCGAAAACTTGCTTCTAAATTTTCGCCAGTAATGTCGGAGATAATGTAAGGCAGATCTTCTTTCGTGACAGTTTTGTTTTGATCACCGAGTTCAATCACGCGTTCTAATACTTTTTTTTCAATTTCGGGAGATAGAACCATTCCCAATTGTTTTAAGTTTTCAGTAATACTTGCCTTACCAGCTAACTTTCCTAATGCGTATACTCTGGCTCGACCGAATCTTTCCGGCAAAATCGGATTGGCATACAAATTCCCTTTTTTGTCACCATCGGCATGAACCCCAGCAGTTTGTGTAAAAACATCTTCACCCACAATCGGACGGTTGTCTGAAATTCGTTTTCCAGAAAAAACTTCCACAAGCCTTGATGCATTTGTGATTTCTCTTTCCACAACGGAGGTTCTATATTTTGTTTTATCGTGTAAAGCGGTGACTACTGCTTCTAAGGGTGAGTTTCCGGCTCTTTCTCCAAGCCCATTCACTGCAACATGAAGGCCTTTGACCCCTGCCTGTACAGCTTCCAAACAATTGGCAACAGCTAAATCGTAATCATTATGACCATGAAACTCAAACCAAAGTTTTGGGAATTCTTTCACCAAATCGGTGATCGCGGTCCTCACTTCTAGAGGTGACAAAACACCGAGTGTATCTGCTAAATAAAATCTACTCACAGGAAATTTGGATACTACATCCAAATATTCTAAAACATAATCTCTTGAATGAGTGTATCCATTAGACCAGTCTTCCAAATAAACATTCACAGTAATTCCTGCGGCCGCAGCATACTCTACTGTCTTTTGAATGTCAGAGAAATGTTCGGCCGGAGTTTTCCGTAGTTGATTGGTTAGGTGATTGAGGGAACCTTTTGTTAAAAGATTGAGAACTCGAACCCCTGTCCCCTTCATCCATTCGACTGTTTTATCGTAATCAACAAACCCTAAAATTTCAATTCGATTCTGAAGGTTTTCTGATTTTGCCCACTCTACTATTTTTTTAACTGCTTCGAACTCACCAGGGGAAACTCGGGCACTTGCAATTTCCACTCGATCGATCTTCAGATCTTTTAATAAATGTTTGGTGATATTAAGCTTTTGTTGCCAGGAAAAAGAAACACCATTGGTTTGTTCCCCGTCCCTTAAAGTAACGTCAAGGATTTCGATTCGAGAATTAGATTCGGTCATGATTTCAATCGGTTGATGTATTCTTTGGACGGAGCGAGAATTTCCACCATCGTTGCGCCCGGATTGGACCGAAACATCGGATCGGTCTCCACTAGTTTCAGAAAATCGCAAGTGGCTACGTAGTCAATCGCCATTCGGCGGAGGATTCCTTCCCCGATCCCATGTAAGATTTCAACATAGGATTCCCCGTCCATAAAGGCCTCATGGAGTTCTCGTTCTAATTTGATACGAGCCTCTTCAAATCGGAGTTTTCGGATGTAGATGGTACGCACCTTAAGTCCAGAAAATGGGACTTAGGTCAAATTGCAACAGAAACGAACCGCATCTAGCAGTTCTCTAGTGTTCCAAGGTTTGGAAAAAATAGCATAGGTTTTTGCCTCTTCTTTGACCCGGTTGATGGCGTCCCGGTCAGCGTGGCCTGAAATGAGGATGGATTTGATGTGTGGGTATTTTTGGTGGACTTGGATGAGAAATTCATCCCCCCGCATTCCCGGCATCAGCCAATCCGAAAGGATGAGAATGACTTCAACTCCTGAACCACAAAGGTCATCAATGACTTCCATAGCCTCTTCTGGATTTTGAGCTGTTTCGTAAGTATAACTTCCGCCAATCTCACGTTTTAGTTCTTGTACGAGCGAAAGAAGAAGAATAGGCTCATCATCCACACATAGGATTGCGTTTTTCTCATGTTGTAGCTGCGTAATATTCAATCTCTTTCCCCTTCTCGTGCCTTTGGCAAACAAACTCTAAATTCCGTTCCCGTATCATCTGACGAAAATTCTATGGTTCCCTTCATTTTTTCTACGATTTGTTTACAAATGTCAAGCCCAAGGCCAATACCTTCGCCATGTTTTTTTGTAGTGAAAAAAGGCAAAAAAATCTTATCGCGAATTTCAGGGGCAATTCCTTTCCCTGAATCATGAATTGATGTAATCACAGAATCTGCATTCGATGACACAGTGATTTTTAATTTTCCACGATAATCCATCGCTTGTAACGCATTATTAATGAGATTGATCCAAACCTGATTGAGTTTATCCCTTTCCGCCAAACAATAATCAGCTGTTGAATAAAATTTGGTAATTTCCACATCATTTTTGATTTTTGTTTGGTATAAAGTAAGAATTGAATCTAACTCTGTAGGAATATGAACATTTTGAAAGTTTGTTTCTGTTTCAGAACGATCTGTGTATAAATAATGTTTGAGTGCATTCACAACATGAGAAGCTTTTTCTGTAGCTGTTTGAACAATATATACCAAACGGTATAAACTTCCTAAAATGAGTACATTTTGTAATATAATTCCTGACCTTGGTTTTTTTAGAATTTTCAAAAGTGGTTCTTCTAACTGCAGGATACCAAGAGAAGTTAGATCTTCTATCATTTCTTCTGGATTTTCAATTTGGTGAGAATTTAAAATTCCTAATCTCTCCTTTTTTTCTGCCCGATTGAGTAATCCTGAATTACGAGAACCAAAAGATACACCCATATGTAACAGTTGTCGAAAGTCTTCTCTCTCCGAATGGTCCAAAGACTCTAAAAAATCAGGTAAGTTTGTGATATCATTTTTAATAATTTCGGACATAGCACGCACACTAGAAGTAATGGCACCAAGAGGTGTATTCAATTCATGAGTGATCCCTGCAGCAAATTGACCGAGAGCAGCCAATTTTTCGCTTAATAGAAGTTGGGTTTGTGTTTTATGTAAGTCGATTAAGATTTTTTCTTTTGTCTCAATCATCTCAACAAGACTACGATTACTTTCTATCAATGCTTCTGTCCTTTGACCAATTTTTTCTTCCAAATTGGAATTGGTCTCCATCACCAAACGTTGGCTTTCTTCCACACGTTCAAAACTTTGTTTGAGTTCCGAAGACATAAAACGTAAAGCCACGGAAAGGTCTTTGAGTTCAGCAATCATACTCTCACCGACAGGGATGTCCCAATCACCTTTGGCAAGAGATTTAGATGCGTTGGCAAAAGAGAGAACAGGCCTCGTCACAAACTCCGCAAGGACAATCGCAAGTAATAAACTGAGAAGAATGGCCCAAGCAAATACCATTGCTGATTCACTATTGCCCGTAATCACTCCACTTAGATAAAATGAATAAGGGAACAAAGTAATGAGATATGTTTTTTCTTTTAAATTAGGATGGGTGTAAATGGTGACCATTGCATTCCAATTCTCACGAGCGAGTGGTTTTTTGGTAACAATTGCGAAACTAAATCTTTTTTCTGCGGTATTGATTTCGTTACCGAGTTTCTTGAGTTCCACTCTTACAGTTTCCAATAATCTTGTTTTTCCCACCTCTGAAGATAGAGAGGCCATTGGATTTAAGTGTTCATCAAGTAAGAATACCCGACCGTAAGTATTCACTTTGGAAACTTCCAGAACGTCTATGAGTCCACTCATATCATAATTTTTTTTATCAGAGAGTGGTAGCTCAGATAAATACCGGTCCAAACTAAGATTGATGTTTTTTGACCATTGCCTATGTAAAACTTCCACCATCTGGAAGGCTGATTGTTCTGCATTTTTAAGTGTTACGTAAGCGGTGACACCAACCAAAAACAAAACCAAACAGACAAAAGGTGTCACTATGAATAACTGCAACGAAATCCCTGTTCTTGTTTCTAAATCGGCTTGTAAGGTTTCAAATTCATCTGGACCCGATTTCCAAATGGTAATTGGTTCTGAAAGTGTAACTTCTTTGACTTGGTCTGGAACCTCCGCCCAAAAAAATCCCAACCGTCTTACCAGCGGATATACAAACAACATAACAAAAGGTGCTAAGATCCAAGTGATCCCTGTTGTGAATATAAGTGCAGAACTAATTGTATGGTATGAGATTTCAGCTCCAAATTGTTCTGAACACAAATAACCCCACAAAAATGGCTCTAAAATAAAAAACAAAAATACAAATAAAAAGTAATACACCCATATGCGAACCTTACGAAAGTCAGGTGATTTACCAATCATTTGGTATGACAACCAAAACAAACTGGGGTTGATAAAGTAACCGGGTAACCAATCCCAAAGGAATTCAGGAGGAACTCCCTCAATCAAATCAGAAAGCCCATAGGCAAAAGGCACTGCCAGTAGGGCCGGGTAACCAAAAAAATTCAAACAAAGAAAAACGGAAAGGTCTTTTAAACTTTCGAGTGTTTGGGCCCCAGGAATGAGGACAATGGAACTTCCTAAATACCCAGTAAGAAAAATGGAAACAAAGGTGATGAGAAACCAGTAGAAACTAGTTAGGTTCCAATTCCAAACTTCCCTAGAAATTCGAAACGTTTTCCCGTTTCGAAAGGTAAAACCGGTAAATGCAAATATAGAAATAATAGAACCGAGTAAAAATGAAAACCGGCCCCAAACCTCCAAAATAGGCAATGGAATGTTGGAAACAAGGTGTTCAATCCAAACGATGATCTCGGCCATAGCCCGTGAATCGTAACTAACTAGAGTTCTAAGTAAAGCAAAATCTTTTTTACTTTGGAGGCGAGTGATGAGGGAAATTCGGTATCCAAAGTGGAAAGAGTGACCCACTTACTTTCTATACCAAATTTCTTTGTCAGACCTTCCACCCCCACCTTCTCATCCAGTGGCGCCGAAAGAACGGAAAAAACCATTTTATGGTGGGTGATCGTATGTTTGAATTGACCGATGGGTTTGGGATTTGGATCCGACAAAGTTTTCCTTAAGGACAAAAAGAACGGACTGGGTTCATAGGCTTCCGCTGGAATTTCTCCGGTAAATCCATAAGGTAAATGGAACATTCCTTTTAAAAAGCGCATCTTCGGTTCCCGAACGAGGAGGATGGACTCTTTGTGAAAAAGAACCCATATCTCTGCGGAAAGTTGGATTTGTTTTTTATCCTTTTCACGAATCGGAATCTCACTTGTCTTCTGATGGATCCTCGCAAAACAGGAATCAGTCAAAGGGCATAACAGACATTTCGGAGATTCTGGCAAACAAAGCGTTGCTCCAAGTTCCATCATAGCTTGGTTGTGATCACCGGGATGGTCGATATTTAAAAATTCATCTGCTTTGTTTTGTAAATCACTGTCTGCTTTGGCACCCAAAATGTTCTTTGTGTAGCCATAATAACGAGAGAGCACCCGCTTTACATTCCCATCCAAAACGGCAAGAGGTAAGTCATAAGCAATAGAAAGAATGGCGCGAGCAGTATAGTTTCCAATTCCCGGAAGTTGTAAAACCTTGGCAAGATCTTTGGGAAATGCCCCATTATAATTTTGTACAAGAAAAATAGCAGCCTTTCTGATATTACGAGCTCTGCTATAATACCCAAGTCCCTTCCAATGGGCAAGCACCTCCTCTTCTGTGGCAGATGCTAAAGTTTCTGGTGTGGGGAATCGTTTGATAAAAGCTTCATATAGCGGAAGCATCGCGTTAACGCGAGTTTGCTGAAGCATAACTTCAGAAATCCAAATTGGATATGCTTGTTTTTTCTTTCGAAATGGGAGATCCCTTTTGTGAATTTGATACCAGTCGTGTAGTTTTTTTTGAGGTATCAAATTTCCGAATCTTGTATGCTGTAACGAAGGTAGGTATTACAACTCCCCTCTTCAGTGTAACGGACGAGATCGTAATCCAAACGTGTGGAACGGAAGAATTTGGAATGTGCCAACCTTTCGCGAATTTCTTGGCGAATATGGTCACGAGCTTCTTGACGTTTGTCGTAATGGGCTGGTGACAGGATTTCGCTTTTATAAGACAAACTTCCCTCGCGATAGATCGCCACAGTGACTTGCACCCGGTATTTTCGCTGTAATCCTTGTTTTACTTCAGTATTCATCGTTTCAAAAACTCGAGGTATTCTTCCTAAATAGATTTTCGGTCAGGGGGAGAGGGAAATTGAAACCCACGGATTTTTTTCATACTGCTTGCCCAAAAATTCGAATTTAATTTCCTAGATAATGAGAACATAAGATTCAAATGAGCACCAAATATAACGAATCGCCATTTTTCTACAAAAGACGTCCTACCCGAGAAGTGATGGTGGGAGGTGTGGGAATTGGAGGAAAAAATCCAATCCGTATCCAATCCATGATTACATCTAACACAAGAGATACGGATGCGAGTATCCAACAAATTGCAGACTTAGAAAGAGCTGGTTCCGAAATCGTTCGCCTAACAGTACCGAGTCAAGCAGATGCAGATAATTTACCTGAGATTCGAAAAAGGATGAAGGAACTTGGACTAAAAGTTCCTTTGGTAGCAGATATACATTTCACTCCACAAGTGGCTTTAAAATGTGTAGAATGGGTTGAGAAGGTGCGAATCAATCCAGGAAATTTTGCAGACAAAAAGAAATTTGAAATCATCGAATATACGGACAAAGATTATAACGAAGAATTAGAAAGAATCGAAGAAGTATTCACTCCTCTAGTTTTGCGAGCCAAAGAACTCGGTGTTGCAATGCGAATCGGAACCAATCACGGTAGTCTTTCCGATCGCATTATGAATCGATTTGGTGACACACCACTGGGAATGGTAGAATCCGCATTGGAGTTTATTCGCATCGCCGAATCAAATTCCTACAAAGACATAGTGGTTTCCATGAAAGCATCCAACCCACAAGTGATGATCCAAGCCTATCGTATGTTAGTTTCTAGATTTTATGATTTGGGAATGGATTATCCTTTACATTTAGGTGTGACTGAAGCTGGTGATGGAAAGGATGGAAGGATCAAATCTGCAATCGGTATTGGAAGTTTACTCGAAGATGGACTCGGCGATACCATTCGTGTCTCTCTGACAGAAGATGCCATTTATGAAATCCCTGTGGCCAAAGAACTTGTTCGCAAATACAACGAACGTTTCCTAGACCAAATCAATTCTCGTGTGAATTTACCCGTTCCCAATGCAGATGAGACAGTCACCAAAAATAAAGAAACTATCTATACTGAATTCCGAGATCCTTTCCAATACTCAAGATTCTACTCTAAAGAACTAAACTTAGGAGAAACAAAAGTCGGTGACACATCTCCCGTTCGTATCGAAATTAGTTTTCCTTTTTTCGGATCGGAATCGGCAGAAGAAGTTTTAAATCTCATCCAAAGAGAAACTAAATCAGGTCGGATTCCGGAAATGTTGCACTTTAAAATTGATTCCGAATTGGATTTAATTTCGCTTGGAACTATGGTTCGGCGAGGATCCTTCCCTTTACCGGTTTCCGTGGAACTTTCAAGAGAGCTAACCTACCAGTATGATAGTTTGGCAGAGGATCTATATCGGATCCAAAAGTGGGTCATAAACCCCTCGATCTTTTTCCAAGAATCCGAAGAGTCTTGGGACGATCTTTTGGATTTTGTGGCTCGATTTGCCAAAGACAAACGAACAGTCGAATGGAGTATTGATACAAAAGATATTCACCTAACAGAAAAAATTGCGAAGGAATCTCAAAAACGAAAAATAGAAAATCTGGTTTTTTCTGTAAAAAATGGAGATTTACTTACAGTTCGAAAACTGGCATATTATTTACGAGAGTCAGATTACCCGATTGCCCTTGTCACCCACTCCAATGATAAAGAATCACTACTTTACGAATCTTCTATCCAAGTGGGCGGAAGTCTACTCGATGGAATCGGAGATATTGTGCGCCTCTCCTATGGAGACGGGGAACCAGAAGAGTCTTTAATTTTAAGTTTTGATATTTTGCAGGCCACAAGACTTCGCCTAACAAAAACAGAATATATATCTTGTCCGTCTTGTGGTCGCACCATGTTTGATTTACAGTCTACAACTGCCATGATCAAAAAAAGAACCGGACATCTGAAAGGTGTGAAGATTGCGGTTATGGGTTGTATTGTCAATGGTCCGGGTGAGATGGCAGATGCCGATTTTGGGTATGTAGGCGCAGGAATTGGTAAGGTTCATCTCTACAAAGGGAAAGAAATTGTAAAAAAAGGTGTCTCCGAAGGAGAAGCTGCCGACCAACTCATCGACCTCATTCGCGAAAATGGAATGTGGACCGATCCTGAATAAAAAGTAGTTCCCCTCTTCCCACGGATGTGAACCATTTCCACCGTGGAAGAAAAAGAAACTAAAGAAATCCTGACAAGGATTCAATCTATGGAGAGAGAACTTTCTTTTCTAAAAGAAAGAGTTTTGGCTCTCACAAATCCCCAAACCCAGAAGCAGCCCACCCCAACTGTTTCCAAACCAATTCCAGTAGAATATCACCAAACAGAAGTTCCATTAAATGATGGACCTAACTGGTTTGTTCAATGGATCGGCGAAAATCTGTTTGTAAAATTAGGAGTATTATCACTTCTTCTTGCATCCATTTGGTTTTTCTATCTAGCCATTGAAGAATATTGGATCAATGAATCAGTCCGTATCTGGATTGGTCTTATTTCGGCCATCCCCATCCTCGTTTACGGATACCGAGTCAGAAACACAAGACCCTATCTTTCCCCAAGCCTTTTGGGACTCGGGATTGCCGTCCTCTTTTCTGCATATTATTCTGGGTATTTGTGGTATGATTTGTATTCAACAGAAACTTGCTTTGTTGGTCTTCTCATTCTCAGTTTGACGGCTGTTGCCATTGCCCATGCACAAAAAAGCGAAGTGTTATTTGGATTTGCCTCTCTTGGAGCCTTTCTTGTTCCACTTCTTCTTTCCACGGGCCAAAACTCTTACCCATTCCTTTTCACATACTTACTCTTATGGAACGTATTATTCTTCTTCGTAAGAAAGGATACCGGTTGGAAAGTCATTCCACTCCTCCTCCTTGCTGCAAACCACCTTATCTTTGTTGGTTGGGCAAATGACAATTTAGTCGATGCCAAACCATTTTTTCCGATCAGTTTCCAACTTGGTGTTTTTGTTTTATTTTTACTAAGAGAGTTTCAGACATTAGAAACTACAAAATCCAAAGAACCAATCCTCACACTGATTACGATTGGATTTACATTAGGACTCGGATTTGTTCAATCCTATTGGGCTTTCTCAGAATTTTATCCCATCGCAAAACCATTTTTACTTACACTCCTACTCATTTTATTTTATGGATTGTATGAACGTGCACTCAGACGAACCAAACTAAGTCTAGAAAAGAAAAAACTATATGATTTGATTGGTTTATTTGGCCTCCCTTTCATTGTCAGTTTGATTGTGATAGGCACTACAGGAAAACTTTTAGCCTTTAGCCTCATCAGTTTTGCTTTCCTTGTGACAGTTGCCTCGACCTATTCCAAACAACTTTATATGTATTGGGCTGCCTTTCCTGTTTGGTTTTTTGCTCTGTTTTATATCTTTGCATTTACCTATCGTTCTCAAAACGAAATTCCCTTCCTCAACGGAAGATTTTTGGTATTTGCAACGGGTTCGGTTTATCTCTTACTTTCGTATCTCTATAGCAAAAAGTTCTCTGAGTTTGCGAAAGTTTTTTTATACGCAGCCTATCCCTATTGGTTACTCGGAACTTTTGTGGAGATCTATTTAGGGTTTCCTGAAGAAAAGAAGTTATTCCTATACACACTGAGTTTGATTCTTTATGGACTCGTTGCTCTTTCCGTTGGATTTGGCAAAAAAATCCAATCTCTACGATATGTAGGTTTTGGATCATTAGCTCTTGTCATCATCAAATTCTATCTTTATGATTTCTGGAATTTGAGTTTAGGATACCGAATTTTGGCAGGTTTATTCTTAGGCGTTACTCTTATCGTAACAGGAACATTATACAATCATTTCAAAAAGGAAACAAAATGAAGATAAAATCCATATTACCTATTCTATTTTTTATTTCAATCACAACCCAAGTGACAAGTAGGCCACTTGCTGTACAAAACTTTAAATATAAAAAAGATATAAAAATTTCGGGAAATCTTTCTCCTAACGGAACTGTAAAACTAATGTTAGATGAAGATATCTATAAACATTCTTTTTATGGAGATTTAAGGATCGCTTACAATGGAGAGATTGTACCTTACCATATCCAAAATGCAGAAGAAATCTCAAAAAACACAGAAAAGGTAAAACCAGAACTTCTTTTTTCAAAAAAAGATGATTTAGAAATTTATGTATTGGAACTACCAAAATTACCGGAAGGAATGAATTATACAAAACTTTCGGTATCCAGCGCTTATGACTACGAAACATCCATCACCTTAAAGTTAGGTGATAATCCCGACCAATTTATAGATACAAAAACAGTATTTCTTTATAAATATGGGAATCAAACTTCTGGAGAAATTGATTTAGGAGGGACCAAACACCGTTTTCTTAGATTGGAAGCTGAGCCAGGTTCTGATTTAAAATTCCCCACTGCCCTACGTGCCAAACAAAGCAAAAATTTGTATTATGAAAAATCTCATTCAGTACCAAACCCCATCCTTGCTGAAAACGATTGCCAATTTTTATTTCCAAACGAAACACAATCTGCATTTCAAATTCTGAAATTACAATTTGAAGAAGGAAATTGGGAACGAAGGATCACAGTCCGTGGGAAAATCGACAAAAAAGAATGGGACACAGTATTTGAAGGAACAGTAAGTCACAACAAATCAGATGGTCCATACACAGAGATTCCACTTTTGAAAACCATTAATTCTGAATTTGAAATTCGAATTTATGATGGAGAAAACGAAACACTACACCTAACAACAGTGACATCCGTACAGCCACTTGAGGAAATCTATTTTTTTGCTAATGGAGACGGAAACAAAGACGGATACTCACTCTACTATGGAAACCCCTACCAATGGCCGGCAAGTTTTGACTCCTACTCCTACCCATCTAGTGACGAAATCAAAAACAATGATGTAAAATCTGGCTCTCTCCTCCCGGAATCAGAAAATCCCGATTTTAGTTTTAGTATCCTTTACCCACCTATTTCAGGTTATCTGGCTTCTGGTTTCTTTTATCTGGGAGTTGTCGCATTGTTATTTCTATTATTTTCGATTCTAAAAACAAAACGTTCTGTCCTCGCAGAATCAGAATCAAAATAAAACGAGTCCTTTCCAACTCACGGAGACGGTATGTCTCCGTGCGAATCAGTGGAAACTCAAACCAAACCCACCTTAGAAGTTATAACCATTCCTAACGAATTGATTGTAACTTCACCATGTTGTTCTTCTCCCAAGATTCCAAAATAGGATTCATCATGGAAAACCAAAGAGGGGGAAAAAGAGCAATGAGAATCATTACCTCATAACCAAAAGGCAATTGGGGAGCATCTTCAAAATGGCGAAGAGTTTGGTAACGTCTACCGGCATTGGCATGATGGTCGGAATGTCTTTGTAACTGGAACAAAAGAGCGTTGGATACAAAATAATTTTGATTCCAAGAATGGATCGGTAAAACTTTTTCAAACCGACCATTAGAAACTTCGTTTCGTTTCAAACCATAATGTTCAATGTAATTTGTTAACTCTAAAAGTGAAAATGCTACAATCGATTGTAAAACTAAGAACCAAAGGACATCCAAACGAACTCCTTTCCCACTAAAGAACGATCCGATAACAACCATACTCGTAAGAAATAGTAGAGTGATGATTAAATACCAAATCATTTCATTTCGGTAATGAAAAACACCTAAACCTTGTTTGGACAAACGTCTTTTTTCCAATTCCCATGCTGATTTGTAAGCTCCGAAGACTGTTTGAGGATAAAATTGATAGAAGGATTGGTTTTTTTTGGAAGAAGCTGGATCATTGGGAGTGGAAACATGAGTATGATGCCCTCGATTATGCTCTATATAAAAGTGCATATAACATACTGTCATATAAATCATCTTAGCAAGAAACTGTTCATACCGAGTATTTTTATGACCCAGTTCATGTCCTACGGTAATTCCAATCCCACCGGTGACAATTCCCACAGCAACTGCAAATAACACAAACTCGGTAATGGTATGAGAATTGAAAACAATTCGGTAAACGGACCAAATTACAAACGCTAGCTGGACATATGCCCAGATTTGAGTCAAATAACGAAAAAAAGAATCGTTTTGTAATTTCTGAAAAATTGTTTCCTCTGGATTGGATTTGTCTCTACCTAAAACCAAATCAAAGACTGGTAGAATGATAAAAACAGTGATAGGAACGATCAAATAGGCCACTCCCCCCATAAGCTCTGCAAACACTGCTAAAATTGGCAAAACATAACAAAGTAAAAAACTAAGTCGTTTGGTGAGGCTCATATACCTATCTCCTTATTCTTTGTTTTGAAACAATACTTTCAAGTTCTCCAATCCTTCAAAAAGTTCAGGCCAACCAGTTTCTTTCGTTGCTTTATTTTTCAAAAACAAAGCACCTAAGAAAAAAGATAAAAAAGCCTTTCCGCTCGTTGCATTGAGATCAGCTGGAAAAAATCGATCCAAAGCTGTCCGATACAAATCAAATGAATCTTCAACTAACTTCACTAGTTCATCAGATTCACTTAGATGACGCTTAACATCCACCGCAAGTAACATCAAATTCATAAAATGAGATTCACGAGCTGCGACGAAATCCATAATGTCCGAAAGGTCAGAATGATTTTCCGATAGTTCGGTAATCAATTTTGCATCAATGGCTACAAGTTGTTTTACCATAGATTCAAATAGAATCTCTTTCGTAGGAAAGTAATGGTAAAGGGTTCCCGTAGAAACTCCGAGCGCACTAGACAACTCACGCATCGAAACCGAAGAGACACCTTTCGAGACAAATATGGGCATACACTTTGTCAAAAGCTCAATCCGATAGAGATCGTGATCGACTATTTTTGGCATAATGCAAAGATCCTTTTTATATCGAACGTTTGTTTTAAATAATTACTTATACCACACTTTGTCCATCTTTTTTTCTTAGTTTTCATAATCTTATGCACTTCCCGCTCTATTTCCATCTAGCATTAGATCTTTCCCTAGTAATAATTGCAAACCCGATCTGCTCCTGAAAGGAATAGGCGCAAGTACACCTGGGCAAAAAAGAAATTCCAGTGAGAAAACAAAGGAAAGGAAACGAGGGGAAAAGAGAAAATGGTAATGGTTTTTGTAGGTAAATTGATTACGATCGCGCAGGTGTTGCTTTGGATTCTAAGTTTCAAAAGTGCACCGATGGAAAAAGTAAGTGACTTACCTTTTCCAGTGAGGTGAATTTTTATCCAATGCGAAAAAGGAACCGTCCAATACAAGGAAACTCACAGAAGGCAATCAATGAATGTAAAAACCATACCCATTTTCCTTTTCCTAATCCTTTCTTTGATTCTTGGATGTACGGGAACAAGACCCAGTTACTTAGGAGTTAAATCCGAAAGATTGGCTGACTGCCCTGCAACTCCAAACTGTATCAGTAGCTTCGCGGAACCGACAGATAAAGAACATTACCGTGCAGCAGTTCCTTATAAGAAAAATCTAAAGGATGCTTTTGCTATTTTAAAACTAAAATTGGAACAAAGTCCCAGAACAAAGATAATACAAGAAAATCCAAATTACATTTACACAGAGTTTACTTCTCGACTCATGCGATATGTCGACGATGTGGAATTCTATTTTGACGAGAAAAACAAACTCCTTCACTTCCGGTCTGCCTCTAGATTGGGAAAATCGGATTTGGGTGTGAATCGAAGTCGAATTGAGTTTATACTTAAGGATTTAGAAATCTAACAAAACTTGCTAAATCTCTAAACCCTTTGATTTAAATTAATTTTTTTTATGTTTCGCGTGAATTTCCTGAAGGGAGTTCACAGAGAATCCCTTGTCCTTCATTTCCACCAAACCGTGAATTAATGCCTTACCTGCTTGTGCCGTTGTCAAACAAGGAACCTTATATTTAATCGCTGCTTGGCGAATTGTAAAAGCATTCTCTCTAGTGACTCTTGACAACGGAGTATTAATGATCAGATGAATTTTTTTCTCTTTGATATAATCAATTACATTCGGAAAGTATCCATCGTAAATTTTGTTAATTTTACTAGAAAGAATTCCGTTATCAGAAAGAAACTTATGGGTTCCTTCTGTTGCAATGATATTATATCCCAAATTGGACAACGACCTTACAGGCTCAAGTAACTCTTTTTTAGTTTTATCATTAATGGTTACAAATACAGTTCCATGTTTCGGTGGTTCTTCCCCTGCCATAATTTGAGCCTTAACGAATGCTTCCCCTTTTGTGGTCGCAACTCCCATAACTTCACCGGTAGATCTCATTTCTGGGCCAAGGATTGTATCGACACCAGGAAATTTACTAAAAGGTAAAACTGCTTCCTTCACAGTGATCATCGGTGCAGAAAAACGTTTTCCAAGCTTAAACGAGGACAAAGATTCACCTAACATCAAGCGAACGGCAATTTTTACCACTGGAATTCCTATTGATTTTGCAACAAAAGGAACGGTTCTGGATGCTCTAGGATTTACTTCTAAGACATACAAAGTTTCTTCTTTTATCGCATACTGAACATTGATTAAACCTTTAACATCTAACTCTAAAGCTAAACGATAAGTTGCTTCTTCAATTTCCTGTAACATACGTTGGGAAATATTCTGCGGTGGTAACACACAAGCAGAGTCACCTGAGTGAATTCCCGCTTCTTCAATATGTTCCATGATCCCTGCAATGAATACATCCTTTCCATCACAAAGTGCATCCACATCTACTTCCGTTGCATCTTGTAAAAAGGAGTCTACTAGAAGTGGTCGATCTTCCGACACCTCTTCTGCTTCTTCCATGTATTTATCGAGTTCTGACTCTTCGTTAACGATGAGCATTGCTCGCCCACCTAATACATAAGAAGGTCGGACAAGCACCGGGTAACCAATTTTTCTGGCGATCTCTCTTGCTTTATCTTTCGAAGCAGCAATACCGTTATCAGGTGACTTCAAACTTAGTTTCTCTAAAACTTCTGCAAAACGTTTGCGATCTTCCGCTCGATCAATCGAATCCGGACTTGTTCCCAAAATTGGAACACCTCGTTTCTCTAGAGACTTTGCCAATTTCAGCGGAGTTTGACCACCTAACTGAACTATAACACCATCCGGTTTTTCTTTTTTAAAAATCGCCATTACATCTTCTAGACTTAATGGTTCAAAATATAATCTATCAGAAGTATCATAATCCGTGGAAACGGTTTCTGGATTGGAGTTCACCATTATCGATTCAACTCCAGCTTCCTGCAAAGAAAAGGAAGCGTGGCAACAACAATAATCGAATTCAATTCCTTGTCCGATTCGATTCGGTCCACCGCCAAGAATCATCACCTTCTTTTTAGAAGTTACATCTGATTCATCTTCCTCATCATAAGAAGAATACATATAAGGAGTAAAGGCTTCAAACTCACCCGCACAAGTATCAATACGTTTGTAAACTGGATGGAGGTTCTTTTCTTCTAAATATTTTTCAATGACCTCTTCTTCTTCCCTGAGAGTTTTTTCCACCTTAGCTTTAGTAATTTCAATCGCAGCGCCACTACGAACTTGCGCAAGAATTTGTTCTTCTTTTGTCAAAAAGGCAAGTTGGCGATTGGAAAATCCTGCTTTTTTCATCTCTTCAATGATGGCCTTTCCTTCCTTACGGAACCTGTTTTCTAATTGAAACAACTCTTCGAACTGATAGAGAAACCAAGGATCAATTTTACAAATATCAAAAATTTCTTCTACACTCATCCCAAAGTCAAAAGCCATTTTAACATAAAAAATTCGTTTGTCTGTGGGGCGTTTTACTTTAGCAGTAAGCCAAGTTTTTCTTTCTTCTTTTGGAATAGACTCCCATTCCAAAAGTTCTTTTAAGTATCCATCACTTCCAAAACCAAAACGATCTGTCTCCAAAGACCGTAGCGCCTTTTGAAAACTTTCTTTGAAATTACGACCAATGGCCATAGCTTCCCCGACTGCCTTCATCTGAACACCTAACGTAGGATCGGAACCAGGAAATTTTTCAAATGCAAACCTCGGGATCTTAGTCACCACATAATCGATTGACGGTTCAAAACTCGCCGGGGTCACTCGAGTGATATCATTTCGAATTTCATCCAAAGTATATCCTATCGATAACAGTGCCGCAATTTTTGCGATAGGAAACCCCGTTGCCTTCGATGCCAAAGCAGAAGAGCGCGAAACACGTGGGTTCATCTCGATTACGATAACATCACCATTTTCTGGATTTACAGCAAACTGGATATTGGATCCACCAGTTTCCACCCCGATTTCTCGAATGATATCAATTGACATGTCACGAAGTCTTTGATATTCCCTATCGCTTAATGTTTGTTGCGGTGCTACAGTAATGGAATCTCCGGTATGAACACCCATTGGATCTAAGTTTTCAATAGAACAAATAATAACTACGTTATCTGCAAGGTCCCTCATTACTTCCAATTCGAACTCTTTCCAACCCATCACAGATTCTTCAACTAACACTTGAGATATGGGAGATGCAGAAAGGCCTTGTTGGGCAGTTTCTTCGAATTCAGATTCTTCGTAACAAGTTCCACCACCAGTCCCCCCCAAGGTAAATGCCGGTCTGATGATGATAGGAAATCCAATTTCATCTTTTGCTTTCCTTGCGGCTTCCATGTCGGATACCATAAATGATTTCGCAACGCGGATTCCGAGTTTTTCCATTGCTTGTTTAAAAAGCTCCCGATCTTCTGCTTTACGAATTGCTTCAACCTTTGCACCGATAAGTTCAACATTGTATTTTTCTAAAACACCTTCTCTGTGAAGTGCTAAAGCTAAATTGAGGGCTGTTTGTCCACCTACTGTTGGTAAGATGGCATCTGGTTTTTCTTTTTTAATGATTTTTTCTAAGACAGGCACCGTGAGTGGTTCGATATAAGTGGCGTCAGCAAGATCTGGATCCGTCATGATCGTTGCTGGATTTGAATTTACGAGGATGACTCGTATTCCTTTTTCTCGGAGGGCTTTGGTTGCCTGAGTCCCAGAGTAGTCAAATTCACATGCCTGCCCGATGACGATAGGTCCGGATCCGATGATCAAAATTGATTTTAAGTCGTTACGTTGCGGCATAGTTTCCTCTTTTTTCCTTATTTAGTTTCATTCATTTCAGATAAAGAACTTGGTATTAAATACTCTCCTGCGAGAGTTGCGTCTTCCCACTGTATCACCGTTTTATACAACATGTCTTTCATTTTTGCTGCAGCCGGATGATTTGGATAAAGATTTCTTTGATTGAGAGGATCTTTTTTTCGATCATACAATTCAAAAACCACACCTTGGCGTGTGGGGATATAAATCAGCTTATAATTCGAATTTTGCACAGACCTATGTTTTGAGAAAGCTATCGTTTCTCGATAAATTGGATCTGTGATCATAATCTGGTAGTCCTCTTCCGGAACAACCTGATGGAGAGAAAGAATATTAGGATAAGGAATACGTTGTTTTTGGAAAAAATGATCTCCTTTATCTGAAAACCAAATTCCTGTTTCTGCGTAGACTGTCCTCTCTTCCTCCCAATTGGTTTTACCAAGGATCGGAAGTAAGGATTGTCCAGGAAACTTGGATTTGGTGGTGATTCCAAAAAAATCGATTAGGGTGGGATAAATATCTACACTCGATGTAATTCCAAAAAATTCATGATTTGGTTTTGTTTCGTTTGTAGATTTTGGTAATTTGATTAATAATGGAACATGTGTTACTGCTTCACCGCGGAGGTGTTCTCCATGACCTTGTCCATGAACATCTTCATACAAAGCTTCTCCATGATCGGCAGTGAGAATGATGATAGCTTCATCATAAATACCTCGGGACTTTAACTCAGAAATGATCTCTCCAAACTCCGAGTCAAAAGCAGAAACAGCACTATCAAACAATCCGCGAATTTGTTTGGTTTCAATAACATCAGGAACTGATGAATTCGTAGGATCCACAAATTTTAAATACTTATACTTACCGTAATAATTTGGATTTGTAAATGATTTATAGTGAGGATAAGCCGGTGTGTAAGGGAAATGAATGACACTCGAAAAATAAGTCACCGAATAAGGAGAATTACCTTTTCGTTTGATAATGGAACGAAACCGGTCCAATATACGTGCCCCATCTCCCCAAGTAGAGAGCCCATCCATTTCTTCCAAATACATCCCACCGGAAAACCAAGAACCAGTAAGAAAAGGTAAAAGAAAAAGTTGGGATTCGGCGGTTCGCTGAACCGTCATAATACGGGCATTAAAATTCGGTGCGAGTACTTCATCGAATCCAAAGTTAGCGCGAGGAAAAATATCTGCGGCAAAACTTCCCACAGCATAACTATCATAACCCAAACCTTTTAACATTTGTTGAATCGTAGGAAAAGAAGCAGAACCAATCCTTTGTTTTTCTTCTAACGAAGGAAACATATCGCGAACCTTATGGCTCATCGAATACTGTCCGGTTAATAAATCCGCCCAACTTGGAAATGTACGAGGAATAGTTGTGTGGTGGTCATGAAAAACATAACTATCTTTAGTAAACAAATCGATATTGGGTGTGATCGTTTTCCCATCAATTTTTGAACCTATTTTATCATATCGAAGAGAATCGGCAGATAAAATAAAAATAGGTGGTTTCCCTTTTTCCGCTGAATGTGTGAGAGCTTCAATTTGATTCCATACACTCGGCACTAAATAAATCAAAAACAAAAAAATGAGGATTAAACCATAAGATTTGATATGGATTCTCTGATATTCTTTACCTTGCCAAAACAAAATTGCAAAATAGAAAATGCCAATCATATAGTGACCTGATGTATGTATGAGTCCAAGAACAGACACATGAATCAGAGCAAAAAAACTTTCTTTGTTTTTGTGAAGGTAAATTTGCCTTAAGAGAATCGATAAAAATCCAAGAAGGAGAGAACCCAAAACAAAACTAAAATATCCAGGTCTTGTATGATCAGTTAAAAAATACAAAAAGGAAGCAAAGGATGGATAACGAAAGAAAAAGAATTCACCGTAAATTTGAGGAAAACTTACTAACGAATGGCAAAGAGCCAAACATTCGATAAAAAGAACCCAAAAGGATAAAACATACCATGAAACTTCTTTTTTGCCAAAAAAATGATAGGCTAAGTATACAAGAGAAAAGAGATTAAGGTGTAAAAAGAGTGAAACTGAAAAAACTTTAAAAGTTGTGGAGAGATAAACTCCAAAAAAAGCACCTAAGTATTGTTTGAGGAAGTCACCAACATCGACTCCCATAATGGTAAAACTTGTATTAAAGATTAAAAAAAATAGATAAAAAAAAACCGTAAACCAAAGACTAATTCTTAGGATTCGGATCGGGAAAAGAGGGGCTTGGTTCGGACCCATTAGAGTCATAATTCCAGAACCCCCGATTCCGTAAACTTTTCCTAGCCTCCGTTTTCCGAAATCCTCACAGTTTCATTCGGCCATTCCGCATGGGTTTCCGGAGAATACATAGCTTCGACACGAGTGGCGGGCAATTGAAAAGTCCCTGAATGATTCAACCGAAAGCTGTGCTCCAAGATATGAGTTCCCTTTGGCAAATATTCAAAATACGCTCTGTACTGAGACAAGGTCTTTTCCTCAAAACTTAAGTAATAAGATGTATCCCCTGCTTTTCCCTCCTGAGTGATGATAGACTCACGACCAAAACCCCGTCCCAGAGGGAGGGATCCCGGTGGAATGGGGTCTTCCACAACCACCCAAGTTTTATCGGAGTCCGCTTGGATTTCAATGGTAACCCGAATGGTATCCCCTTTGGATAGAACTCCAGGTTTTGCCACTTGGATCGGCTCAAAACTTCGTTTCAAACGGTAACCACTGGAAATAGGGGCTTTCAGAGGTAGAATCGAATTGACTGACCATTCCACCCAAGGTTTTCCTTTTCCATCATAACTGACAGTCACAGATTCCGGTGCTGTGCCTATAGTTTGCGATACCGATTGTTTTCCGTTAGGTTCTAGATTTAAAATTTCTTTGCTCGATTGGATTTTTAATTTGCCACCTGTAACTTTCTCTGATTCCAAAAGTTTACTCACTCGATCAAAAACCAAAATAGAATAAGCATTTCCAAGGGTGGTATCGTAACTTCCTCTCTTTTGCATTTTAACAAACCCTTTGATAAGTCGAGGCATGTCCTTTTTATAACTTGGTTCCGCAAATGCCCAAAGTAAAAGTTTTGCCATTGTATAATCCCGACTTCCCAAAATCCACCAAGGATTGGTAAACCCAGAATCAGCAACTACAAGTTCAGAACCTTGAATATTGAGCCTTGCTCGCAAAGTACTCGTCAGGCGAGATTTTACAGAACTATCTCCACCATTCACTCTTCCCAAAATTTCAGCCAGGTCAATGAGAGATGCTGTTGGTAAAAATTCAATTCCATCAAAGATCGGACGTACCTGTTCCCATTCATAGGTCTGGTATCTTGTGAGTGCTTCCCAAACAATGATTTTTCTCACAATAGAGTCAGCGCCGAATTTATACCTTTCTCCACTCACCCTACCTTCCAAATAACCTTGTAGACCTGCTATCATTCGACCCAAAGTATCATCTGGAATTTTTTGGTTTGCGAGGTTTGCTGATGTAAGAACATAAGCTGTAAGAATTTCACTTCCATGTTCCATTCGGGCAAAGTATTTTACGAGTCCATCATAATCCAAAAAGGAATTTAAGTCACTGAATACATCGCTCCATAAAGTTTCAGATTTTAGACCGATGGCTTTCGAAACACGTTGTTCCATACAATAGTACGGATAGTTTTGAAAATAAGTTTGGATTCCACTTAGACTGGTCAGAATGGTAGGAGATGCCTTCCAAACCATCTTACCCGAGTTAGGTTTAGATCCTTCTGGCACCTGCACCGATTCTTTGATGGGAGATTCATATAAAAATAGTCCAGCTTGGTAGACCCTTTCTGAATCAACAGGTAAAACTTTTTGTTCCACGGACATTTGGTCAAGAACGGTTCCATTCGGTGCAGACACTTCTAGGTGAAACTTTCGTTTGGTAGTATTTTCAGGAACAGTTAGATCCCAAAAAATAACTTTAGTTTCCCCGGAAGCCAACATAGCGGATTTAGTTTCCAATTCTTCTTTGGTTTCTATCCCATTGATGAAATCTGTAACCGAAAGGCGCAAACGAAGTTGTTCTTTCGAATCACCAGCGTTCCGTAGGGTTACCTCGTGGCGAAGATTATCACCTAACCGAACCACAGGTGGAATTCCAGAAAAGGATTGGATTTTTTGTGTTGTTTGGATTTTGGCAAATCCTGTTCCGAATTCTTTGGCTCCCGAAGTAGCAACAGCGACAATTCGAAAACTTGTCAGGGAATCATTCAAAGGAAAACTAAACTTTAGTTTTCCATCTTTACCCACAATGGCTTTTCCTTTCCAATAGAGTAAGGTATCAAAAAGGGAACGAGTGGATTGTTTTCCCCCTCCTCCCCCTTCCGGTTTTGCCTTCAGACCAAAATGTCTTTTTCCAATAATCTGCGACTGTGCAGTGGAGGTTCCCACAGAATGAGGTCTTGTCCCCATCATCACATCCAGGAGATTCCAAGTAGGGTTTGGAGAAAGTTCCAGTAAGGCTTCGTCGACAACTGCGAGTGTGACTTCAGTCGATTCTAAAGGAACTTTTCCATCAGATGTTTTGATTTCGAGTTCCACGTTAGCACTCTCCCGCACTTGGTAGAGTTTTTTCTCTGGGTTCACTGCTACGGACAAACTGTACGGTTTGGAACCTACTTTTAACATGCTAAGACCAAATCGGTATCCCGGTTTTGCTAAGTCCACAAGCCCAGTGGGTTTTGGTTCTCCCACACGACCTCGCACAAGGAATACCGAAACAAAAACATTGGGTGCGTATTCCTTTTTGATAGGAATCGAAATCACTGGATCTTTACCTGTGACTGGTGTTACAAAATAATCCAAAACACCTTCCCTCTCTAAACTCACAAGTGCTGTTGCTTCCCGAAAAGGAGAACGGATTTGTACTTTGATTGTTTCACCAACATCAACGGAACGTTTTTCAGGTAAGATATCCATTCGGTTGTGATCACTCACATCAAACCAAGCTTCTTGTTTGGAACTCACCCAAACGCTGTATCCAGAATTGGTAAAATTGCCTTTGGAATCTTTTGTTTCTGCAAGAAATACGATATCACCCACACTAGGTGATTTTCCCTCACAAATTAGGATCCCTTTGGAATCGGTTTTCCCTTCACAGAATTCGCCAAGTTTGGTGACTTCTTCATAATGTTCATAAGCATAAAATCCGCCTACAAGGCGTTTGCGGTTGGAATAAAATTCTCTTTTATAGGCTGTGACTTTTATTTTTTGGGAACTAAGGGCTTTGTCTTTTGAATCCAAAGCAACTAACTGCAATTTAACATTGTCTTCTGTAAACAACCATCCATCCGGTAAAATTCCTAAATGCACTTCAGAAGGAGATACAGGAAAACTTCTAGATACAGTTTGAATTTCACCAGAAGGATCTGCGTATTCCATTTCCACTTGGAAACTTCCATAACCGGGAACAGGTTTTAATCCACTAAACGTATATTGTAAAAATCCCTTCTCATCAGTTTTCAAAGATGTAGAAAGAACTGTTGGTTTTGTTTCTTCCACTTCTTCTTCATCATACCCGCTAACCTTCCATTTCCCTTCTTTGATGGTCTCAGGAGAAAAAGAAAAAGCGGAGTATTCTTCCTTGGGAGAATAATGACTAGAAACCACTTGGGACCGAATTTTCACCGGAAACCCACCTGCTCCTCCGCCGGAAAGGTATTCCAATCCAAATAATACCTTCGATTCTTTTGGCGATACTAACTCTTGTTTTTCGCCCGCAAGTTGAATATTTCCTTTGACGACAGGTAGTCGGAATTCCTCAACTCGGAACTGAGTGATCGTTTCTCCGTAACTTGAGTCATCGTTCGAATAAGGATAATAAACAATATAAACTCCATGTTTCGCGGTTTTTGGAATTTTAAATTCTGATTCGGAATGTCCAGGAAAAGACCAAACGAGTGGCAAGGGATAAGCCTCACCTGAACCTTCATGTTTGATGATGACTTGTGATGGATAATCCTTGGGTTCTGCAGGAACAAGACCTTTATTTCCAAAACCACGCCGAACATGTTTTAGGTGAACTGTTTCCCCCTTTTTAAATAAAGTTCGATCTAATACAATGGATTTGATTTCTTTAGAGTGACCCGTGGTAACACTCGGTAGTTGGTAACGCCAACTTTCAATTCCTTTGTCCCAGGTGCTTGAGGTAAAACTAATATCATCATTTTTTTGAACAAAGATGGTAAGACCAGAACCTAACTCATGATAACCACAATAAGGAACCTCTTGAAAATTTAAATTTCCGAAGAGCATACTCCCATCTTTTCCTGTGATCCCCGCTCCACGTAAATTCCCCTTACAGTCGAGAATTTTAATTTGGACTCCTGCTTCAGGAAGACCTTGGTCTAGGTTCGTAACCCAAACAAGACTTGTGTCCTTTCCCCATTTGAAATGAGCAGAGAGGTTTGTCACAAGGGCAGCACTGGATACATACATTTTCCCTTTTTTTTCAAGAAGGTTATTGCCTAGAATATCACTCGCGAGTTCGACCACATAAAACCCAGGAGTTTCCAGAGGGATACCCACCACTTCCATTGGTTTTTTCCCATTGGGTTTCGGAAGCGAAAAAGAAGTGATCCCGGCACCCGTAGGCGGATTTTGAAATACAGATTGTTCGCGTTCTCTAGATGATAAAATCTGAAACCATTTTTGTATCTCCAGAATATCCATAGTTTTTTGAGTTTTGCCACCCATACCAAGAGATACTGATTTCATCGGAAGGTTGATTTCTAAATTACGAACAGTGACAGGTAACGCTGGTTTGGCTTTCGATTCCAAAATTCCAAATTTAGCACTAAACTTCGCAAGAGGTGGAAATTCATCGGTTTTAAATTTTAAAGGGAAGGATGCACGATTCGACAAACTTCTGTTTGTATCATCAACAAGCTCTGGAATCTGAATTTCAAATTCTATATTTTCGGGAAAGGGTCCGGGAAAACTCACCCATTCAAAATATTCGTTTCCTTTTTCAGTGAATGGAGACTTAGGATATTCTTTTCCATCTTTCGAAACGAGTTTGATTTTTTCTAATAAAGACCGAGGAACCGCCGAACTAAACGAAAGTGAAACTGGAAGGATGGGAATACAATCTGCTTTTGCATTGACTCTTTCACAACTAAATCGAGCCGAAAATACCGGCCTTACTGTAAAAGAAAGAATCTCATCTTCTCTAATCTCACCACCCCAGATCGATTTGGTTCCTTTACCAAGAACCAACTGAATTTGTCTCTCTGGCAAAAAGGTTTGTTTGGATTTTAAAAGAACCGTTTCTTCTCTGTCTGTATCACCTGTAGATTTTAAGATGGCTTTTCTTTCCGAACCTGTAACGAACACAATGGGAATTCGATTCCCTAATTCTTCGGAACGAAAGTATGTGTATTTTTGAAAAGAGTTCAGATCCGGTTTTGCATCTAAGTGCAAAATAAAAATTTGGTCCTCACTGATCGATGATCCTTGGTAGGGGGAAGAATACTGGACAGAAGGCCCACCCGTATGAAAGGAAAAGTTACGTTCTCCTTGTAAGGATTCTCCGCTTAAAGTTTTAGTTCCCTCTTTCAATTGAAAGGAACATTCAACTCCACCCGGAACTTCCTTTTCAAATTCATAAACCCAAGTTACGGAATCCAGAAAACGACTGGTTCCCGGAAGGGGGCACTTGATTTGGAAGATATCGATTTTGGGCCGGATGTCGCCGATAGCGACCATAGGTTTTGTGAACCGAACAGTCACTTGTTTGGGTTGTTTGACAAATCCATTGGGAGTGAAAAATTCGATCGTTGCAGGAAGAGTTTGAGATTCATCCGAACGAACCAAAAACAAAGAAAGGAGAAGGAAAAGAAAAAGCCGGCGCTTTACGAACATGACAGAATTTGAAAACAGGGAAGCGACTTGGAAAGAAAAAAAAGAAAATCAGGGATATTGACCCCTCCCTGCGGGTATCATAAGGAGAAACATCTATGAACGTATTTTAGACCTGGGAAGGGGGAAAAAGGTTTTTTAAAGAGATTCTTTTTCGTTCGAAAACGGGAAATAAACCACAAGAGCCCAGAGAAGTAAAAGAAACAAAAAAAACAAAAATGAATAAATTCCTTTGGTAAAAAATTCGGAATCCATGGTTCCTCGCCAAACAAGAAACACCGAATCCTTTGTAAGAGGAAGTTCTTCCCGATCCCAAATTGGTTCTTGTAAAACAATCCCCCCCGAATATAAACTAGAAAGATTACATTTGAGATCATCTTTAGTATAACAAAGAGCATATAACGAAGGTTTGATTTCTCTACCGGATACAGCACGAATGCGTTTGTATTGAAAACGAATCACAGGGCCATATACAGATCCCCCCGACCTTCTTCGAACAAGAAGTGGAGATCGGAATTCTCCTGCATCGACATCATCCAAATAAAAATCGCGAAGAAATAAATATCGGTAATTTAGATAATGAGATACTTCTTCTGGAAGTACTTCTGTCTTTGCAGTAATGCCTAAACTATAACCAATCGAGTCTCCTAAAAACAAAATGGAGTTTCCTCCGGCAAGTAAGGACAAAAAAACTGCTAAAAGAATTTTGAAGCCAGATTTCTTAGTCAGTAGGATTCCTAAAAATAGAACCGGTAAAAACAAAACGAGAATGGCCCAAACAGAAATGGAAAGAGGAAAAAAAGCACCAAAAGGTAATAATAAAATCCCAAACCCAGTAATCAGAGAAAACCCCACCCAAAAAATAAAAAAAGAGGATGCCGGTTCCCCATTTGGTTCCGGTTTTTTTCTGTTTTGATTTTCTACAAAACCAACAAACATCCATTACTCCTTAACTTCAAATGAACTTCGAATGGTTTGCCAATAGAGCTCTGCTATTTCCTTTTCTCGTTTGGGATAAGATAAGGAAAGAAAGTAACCACGAGGTGCGTTATAAAGATAATACTCTTTCATTTCCATTGCAACTGAATTTCCAATTTCATCCACCTCAGTCCATTCACTCAAATATTCTGATTTAGATTCAGTTCGTTTGAATCCCAACTTTCGAATGAGAGCCGGTGTGAGGGAACGCATAGAATCCCAAAATCGAAAATAATTTTTGGTATTTCGAAGAGGCCTTGTTTTATCAAAACTAGATCCAATGGATAGGATGATTTTCGGCAAGTTTTTCTTTTTTTTACCTGATGTTTGTAGTTTCAATGCTTCATCCCATTCGGTTTGACCTTCCGGTAAATAATTGGAAAGGAATTGAACAAAACGTACGATTCGATAAATAGAATCTTTGTTTTCACCATAAATCCCAAGTCGGTTTCCATACAAACCTTCATAACGGAGTTTCGAGGAAAATCGAATTCGATATCGAAAAGATTCTGATTCTAAAACCAAAAACTCTTTAGGTTTGGAATCACCCACATAACAGCCATATGGTTCACTCACTAAATCCAAGGGAATGGTTTGGTCTGACCATTCATTGGCTGCCCTGTTCGTAATTTCATTGGAACGAACAAGCCAACCTGGGAAAAATCCAGGTTCGGTTTCTAGTTTCAATCGGTAACAGAGGTGGATCCCTTTTCCAAGAAATACAGCTTCTTTTTCTTTACGAACCTCATACAAAGCTTCGAGTTCTTTGGAAGCAATATCGGCCTCATCTACTACCGGAAATTCTTTATAGTATTCATCATCAATGAGAAACCTCATCTGTCCTGATGGGGATACTAAATAGTTTCGACCAAGGGAGTCTTTTTTTTTGACTGTGGATTGTTTGTTTTTGAATTCGGAAAGGAAACGATGAAAACTACGATTCTCCTCTTCTTCTGCATCGGGAATCCAAGGTCTTTGTAATAAAGGATCAACAATGATTCCGGAATTTGGTTCTGGGTTTAAAACAATAAAGGGGATAATACAAAAGACAAAAATGAATCCCAATTTAAGGAAAAACTTTAAAAATGGAAGAGAGTATTTCCCCCCTAACATTAATTAGGCCTGGTATTTGGATTGTATAAAATTTAGCGCCATAGTGAAAATCTTAGAAAAATCTTTTTTATGATTTTCATCAGTCACCCGAGACAGAATGCCTTTGAGAAGAGTTTGCACTTGTGTGTAATTAGGAACTTCGAAAAATGCTTTTTGGATGTATGGCCAAGCCATTTTTACCATTTGCATAAACTCAGGATTCCCTTTCTTAAATTCCTGAATCATACGATCTAACGTCAGTTTAACAATTTGAAAATTCTTTATTTTTTTAACAATACCTACTAAAACATCGCGACTCAAATCTGATTTGGAACTCATCATTTGGAATAAAGAATTCCAATCCACTGGTTCATTTTTTTGTTCTTTCAGAACTTGGGTGCGTAAAGACACAACTGCCTTTTCAAATTCGGAAAGACCACGTAACCAATTTTGGTATCCCACTTGGTCGGCCTTGGTTTGGTATCCTGTGATGGTCCCCACAAGATCCATAAATTCTTTTACGCTAAAAGATTCTAACCGTTCTAGATTGGGATCGATTGCTACAACAGGTTCCGGTTCTTCAAAATCAACATCTATATCTTGAGAAAAGTCATCATCATCTGTATTTGAATTTGATGCAGTTGAACCATTTGCAGAAGAATCAGAATCATCAAATTCTAAATCTTCAATTTCATATTCTTCCGAAGAAGTGGATGTAGCATTTTTTGCGGATGGTTCCGGGATGGGGTTGTCTTTGGGGTCTGGTCCGATTCTAACTTCTAAAAGTTCACCAGTAAGATTTTCAGCAAAGGTTTCTACAATTTCCAATAGAATGGATTTGTCTCTTTCTACAATGAGGGATTGTTTTTTGACAACAGGTGCAGGAGGAGCATTCGCCACGGCCAATGCATCAGTAAGAGATACTGGTTCTTTTTCTGAATCTGCACTCGCTGGCATTGCAAGAGCTGCTTTCGCCGATTCTGCCATTAGGCCTTTCGGTTCGATGATTTCACCAGTAAGAGGATTTTCTAGGACGATCAAAATTCCTTTTTGTGCAAACACAAAGTCTTTTGGATGGGAAACTTGCAATCGTTCAATGATTTCCTCGGCCACGGATGAAAAACTGGGAGCCGGTGCATTTTCGAGTTTATCTAACTCCTGGGCCTTTAGTTTTTCTTGTACTTTGTTTAAAACTTCGATAAAGTTAGTATTGAGATAGGCTGAAACTTCATTCTGAGGAACACCTAACATTGTCGCAAATTGAGGGAGATGTTCAAAGAACTGGTCGGTCTTTTTGATATTCCCAGTCATATAGGATTTGATCTGTTTTGCGACCTCTTCCACTTTGCCCGGTTCCATTTTACGGGCTTTCAGTAGTTTTTTGAAAATATCGATATGGGCGTGGAAATAGGATAAAAATTCCCCGTAAGCGGTGAATTCAAACTCTCCGTGCGCTTTTTTTTCTAAAACCTTTTTGGAACCGTCTGACATAATAGAATCTCATCCAATGCATAGGAAAAGTCACAAGGGTCAAGATTTTTACGAACCGATTGACGAAATGCAGGGAGAACGGAGTTTAGGAATATGAATCGTTTGTTCGTTTTGGTAGTATTGTGTTTTGTCATGATCTTCTCTACATCTTGCACAAAGAGAGAAGACAAAACTGTGGAAAGAAACCTAATGACTTTCCTATTGACTTGTACGGGAGGAAGCCTCGAAGCCTGTAATGCCGGATGCGCTGCCAAATATCCCAACGTAACTGGAGATAATTACCCTGCAGCTTCTGCTTGTTTTAGCGCTTGCTCCACAAATTGTAACTTATCCACCACGATACTTCTACTTACCAATTAGTCACAAAAGGGTAAGTCTCTTACTTTAAAAATTTAAGTTCCGTATGTAAGGAAACTAGCAGCTACAATGCCTGCTGTTTCCGTACGGAGCACCCCACCCGGAAGAACCAGTCTCTGGATTTTATTTTTTTCCATCCACTCTTCCTCCTCTGCGTGAAACCCACCTTCAGGTCCAACCACAGGAATTTTCCCCGATAGATGGCTCGCACGAAAAGTTTCTAATCCTTGCGGATGAAGCACCACCAAACTATCTTTATGTGATTGCATCCATTCACTCGCAGGTTCAATGGAAAGTGTAAGGAGTTCTGTTTGTTTGGACTGAGCCGCTGCTTCTTTCACTATTTTTTCGGCCCGCTCCAAATTGAATTCTTTACGAATGGAATGACGAAAAACAAGAAAAACAACTGCATCAAGACCTATCTCTGTTACCTTCTGTAAGAAAAAATCAAAACGGTTCCCCTTTGGTAGGGCAATGGCTACTGTTTTCCGCGCTGATTTTCTCAGCACTTTCGTTTCTTCTAAGAATTTTAACTCTTTAGAATGGGGTGAAAACTGGTAGTTATAAAGACCACCAACTCCATCCCGAATTTGAATTAGGTTTTCTTCCTTACTTAGCCGTAAGGCCCGCAAGTGGGCCATTTCTTCTGGGGTGAGGGTTATTGTTGGTTTTTTGGAAAACCCAGTACGAAAAAGGATAAGACCAGGTTCTAACAAAGGTTTAACGACTTAAGTTATCAACAGCAAATAATGAAGCATCAGGATTGACTGATTTATCCACTTCCTGGATTTCCCAAACTGTGATGCTACCTGTATTCAAATCTAACATCTCGAGTCGTGAGGCTTTTTGGATTTCTTCCACTTTTCCAGAAGTTTCTTTTACTTTCACAGGTCCGTATTTTAAGTTCAAAGTTTTAAATAGAATTCCGTCCCGATCATGGAAGTCAACACGATAGGGTTTCAAATCTTTTTTACCAACAAGAAGGACTAACTTTTTGTAAAAGTAAGGAAGGATGGGTTTGAGTGAAATGCGGTAATACACTTCTCCTCCGATCTCCAAATCAGCATTCACAAGTGGATTGTAATTGGCCTGATAAGAATATCCAGAAAGGTCCACATAAAAAAATCCAGTTCCCATCAGAGCTTCATACTTTTCATCGTCTGTTTTTCGAAAGAGTTTGGCACTGAGAACATTGAAGAAAAAAACATTTTCCCCTTCATCCTTAGTGAGTAGTTTGGATTCAAGGCCTCGACCCTTTCTATCGAATAGGAGCAGAGCATCTTCTCCATTAAAAAACCGATTGATTTTCCAAGTTTCCGACGTTCCGTTCCTACGGATGAGAACGTAAGTTCCTTTCACAAGGCCTTTTCCGAAATCCATTTCTCGATCCAGCCTTGCCAAAAGTTCTTGTGCCGATAAACTGGCATCAGGCGGTGCCTGTGCCTCTATCGAAACAAAACTAAAAAAGAATATGAAGATCCAAAGTTTTCGCATTTAAGGTTGTTATTCCGCTCTCATGGATGGTTTTGTGTAAGAATACAAGCCGTGAACACTACCTTGTGCCTGGGCTGATTCTGTTCTTCGTTCGAAACGAAGTTTTCCTTCCCTTAACGCTTTGTGTAAATCAGTAATATTTCGAAATCCCATGTCTTGGAAACTTTGTCTGAGTCCTTGAACAAGATAAGGAATGAGGTTGAGTACGGATCCTTTATCCACAACGTATCCAGAAACACCTTGTGCCACTTTGATCTTTTGTGACTCGGAGAAGTACCGTTTGTCTCCACCCTTACTCATTGCTTCTAAGCTTGCCATACCCCGATATTTCTTTAGACGAATTCCATTCTCGTAAAAATACTCACCAGGTGCTTCTTTTGTTCCTGCAAACATAGAACCCATCATACACATAGAAGCACCAATCGCAAGAGCATTGGCAATGTCTCCTATATTGGAAATACCACCGTCAGCAATTACTGGAACTCCATGTGCCTGTGCATATTCTGCCGTTTTGAATACCGCAGTGGCCTGTGCACGACCCACTGCCATTGTATCTTGTGTGATACAAATCGAACCAGGGCCCATACCAATACGAAGTCCGTCAGCACCAGCAGCGATGAGGTTGGCCGCTTGTGCTTTAGTAACCACGTTTCCACCAATCACATCGATATTTGGAAAATTGGATTTGATCCATTGGATCATTTCCATTTGGTAACTAGAATTTCCTTGAGCGGAATCGATGATGATGGCATCCACACCCACTCCGGCAAGGGCAGCCATTCTTTCGCGTGACTCAGGTAAGGTGGACAGCGCCGCTCCCACACGAAGTCTCTTTTGATCATCTTTTGAGGATTGAGGGAATTCTTTATTTTTTTTCAGATCACTGCGACAAATCAATGCCACAAGTTTCCCTTGTTTATCTACAATCGGGAGTTTCCCTTTTTTACTAGTGCGTAGGATATTATTGGCTTCTTGTAAACTGATGCCGACACTTGCAGTGATGAGCTCAGTTGTCATCACCTTGCCGAGTTTGATGTCACGATCCCTTTCAAAATCCACATCTCGGTTGGTAACAATTCCAACTAACTTTGTGCTTGCGGTTCCATCTTCAGTGATAGGAATCCCACTAAACCCATACTTTTCTTTAACAGCATCCAAATCAGCAAGTGTATGTTCTGGAGAAAGCAAAATTGGATCTTTAATGAATCCATTTTCGTATCGTTTGACTTTGCGAACTAGGTCTACTTGTTCATCGATACTATTATTATAATGTATAATTCCGATTCCGCCCATGAGAGCTTGTGCGATCGCCATTTCAGACTCAGTGACTGTGTCCATAGGTGAACTCATAAGAGGTCTTTTGAGTGAAATATTTTTGGAAAGTTTGGTTTCGAGTTCTACATCGCTTGGGTTAAAGTCTATAAAACCGGGTAGAACTAAAAAATCCCGATACGTGAGTCCCATGTTGACCGAGAAGAGCTCTTGTCCACTGACTCCGTCGAGAAGCTCCGATCCTGGTAGGGGGTGATTTGACATAATTATCCTTCCTTTTTCTACTTTAGGTAAGAAAACTCTCCTTGCAAGAGAATTTCAGGAGAAATTTGTCCGATAATAGTAAGTAACACGACCTTTTATGGAAACACTAGAAAGAAGTAAGCGATCTTTGGATGTATTTTCCGACCAAGAGAAAAAACTCCACGTTTTGACGAAATTTTTATTAAACCAAGAATTGAGTCTAAAAGACAATATCCATTCCGGGGAGAGTTGTTTTCTTAAAAAAGTTTCTGCGGACGGGAACAAAGTCCTTATCAGCGTACGTCCAACACTCACCCTCTCTGTGGGACAAAAAATTACTCTTTACAAAATCTTGGGGAGATACCTCCACCTAGAGTGCACCGTCGAACAAGAAAAGGCGGACTCCCAATATGTTTTACATTTAGACAAAATTGCCATTGCGAAAAAAGACAGAGAAAGCTCAAGGATTCCCGTTCCCCCGGGTTCCGCTTGGATCACCAATGTAGTCTCAAGTAAAGCAAAAATAGAAACGGATATGTTCCATGTCCCCACAGCAGTAAAAGTAAACTTCCAAGATTATGAAACCAAACTAAAGAACTCGATAGATTTTATAAAAATTTCAACCTTCAACTCGAGTGATGACAACGAAATTATCCGCCAAATCAAAAAAACAAAAAAAGGCCTACTTCTTGAAGATGCCACAGATCGAAAATGTTACGAATCTTCACCTAACGAAGACTTCTTGGTATTTTCAGAAGAAATCGAAGAAGATATTGACAAAGAAATCAATAACAAACGAAACCAAAAAATTAAGTCGGAACTCATTTTACCTATTCTCTATCTAACCGATGAAGAAGAGTCCATCCCCATTGGTTACATTCAGATGCAAAGTAAATCGGAAACCTTTGATTTACTCAAAGCTATGGAAATGAAAACTGTATGTTTCGAAATGGTAGATCGAATTCGTCATTCCAATATGATTAAATCGGATGGAAAGTTTCCTGTGATTGATATCTCCGAGGGAGGACTAAAAGTGATTGTTGACCATCCTGATTTAATCCAAAGCCTTCCGAAACTATCAGGATTCCAGTTTGATATATTTTTTAAAATGCAATCTCCTTTAACGGCTTTTGGAACGATCAAAACCATTACTAAAAATGAAGAAGGTCACCTAACAGTAGGACTGGCGATCGCAGGTCACTCTTCTCGGTCGGGTGAGAAAAAACGATTCTTAGAAAACGTAGAATTTTTTCGCAAACAAGTTCAGAAACCCTAATCTAAAGTTCTCCGTAACCTAGGACTTCCATTGACCATTTTTCTTCCAATTTCCGAGAAGAAAAAGTTATGGCCTCAGGATCCATTTCTTCTTTTAGAAAAACAAAATCAGATGTATCTATTTCTTCTCCTGTAATCAAATAAAAAGCTTCTTTTGTTGGATCCAAATTCCGAATTTGATTCGTGTCGATGGTTTCATAAATTAAAAAGGAAGTAGAATCCAATTCAGAATTTCGCCAGTTCTTTAACTCGCTATTTTTTCCATCGAATACAAAAACCAAACGGTGTTGGAGATTTTCGCCCCGGTGTGCAAGTGTACGAGAGAGATAGGAATTTCTTTTGGTTTCCAAAATAGAGACAAGTTTTGAAATTTCATCGGGTTTCGGAACACGAACCAAAGGTAAAACAAAATCCACCGTACAAAACGGCTCGGCAGTGATTCTTGCATCAATCAAAAACAGAATACGAGAAAGATCTTTAGAAAGGTCCTCTGTATGGAACCAAACACTATGATGGCGGCTTCCCGACCAGGACAACAATCCCGTTTCCGAAGTGGTTTGTTTTTCGGATGCCAAAGGATTTTTAGAATCCGTTAAAACAAAATCGATACGATCATTTTTGTTGGGTAAGGCCGCACATAAAAATGGTCTTGGAAATTCATCCAAACGTCTTTCGAGTAGATCCTCTGCAAAATATAAGGACTCTGTTAAATCACGAGGGCTAAAAGTTGGAGTTTGGATGATGCGGTAAGGTGGCGTTGGCATAAAGGAAAGACCTTCCTTTTCGGCATCCCGACGCATAGCCGTTCCTGGTAGCACTGACAAAGGAAAGGCCTGTACCCATTCTCCAAGTCCATGTTCCAAAAAGAAATGAATTCCCCTCTCGACATCATCGGGCCGATCTCCTGGAAGTCCAATGATCAAATCGAGAAGTAATTCCATCCCTTCTCCAGCAAGCATCTTGGCTACCTCTGCCACTTTATGTGGGCTACCGTAACGTTTGACACGTTTTAAGGTTTCTTCGTTTACCGATTGGAGTCCTAGTTCTACACGAGTGAATCCCGCCTTACGAAGTTTAGTTGCCAGTTTTGGAGTAACACCTTCCGAACGTAATTCGGCAAACATAGACATCCTTCCATCTGAGTTCACCTCTGCGATGGCATCTAAAAAGTTTTCAAAACCCGGCCGATGATTGAAAGTAGGATCTAAGAAAACAAGTTCTCTAGCTCCCTTCTCTTTTAAGTTCGAAATCAATCGAATGGTTTCTGGAATGTCCAGGGTGCGAAGGTTCTGTGAAGATTTAGGATAAAAACAATAAGTACACTGTGACTTACAACCTCGCACCGTTTCTAAATAAGTGGAACGTCTCGAATCTACTTTTAAATGTCCTGTTGTATAAGGAGAAGGAAAGTCGGTTAGAGGAAAGTCGGCTGCGATTTGTTTTCCAAATGAAGTGAGAGATCCGTTTTCTTTTCGATAAGCCACATTTTCTAAACCATCTAAAGAAGATTTAGAAACTAAGGCTCGCATTAGTTTACGAAAACTATGTTCTGCCTCACCCGATACGGCAATGTCGTAACCCTCTTCCCCTAATACATATGGGTTGTCTTCATTCACCTCGGGCCCACCGATCAGGATCGTTGTTTCTGGGTTTCGTTTTTTAACTTCTCTTGCGATATAAAGACTACGTTCGGTATTCCATAAATAAAGAGAGAGTCCTAAAAAATCAGGCCCTTCCTTCGCAATCCGCTCAACAAGTTCCCGGTCACCCAAAGAATCAGTATCTTCTGGAGGAACGACATAAGGACTCACTCCAAGGATCGGATCTTCTTTGGATTCAAGACAACTCGCCAAACTAGCAGCTGCTAAAGGAACATTTCCAGTAGCTGCATAGTAAGATGGTGGCGGAACCGGTAATTGCAAAAATTGTATTTTTGCCATATCTCTTGCCAGTATCCACCCAGAGAGGGATTTTCGCAAAACCTTTCAGGAACGAGAGACCACCACATCGATAAATAAAATCAAATTTTCGGAAAGGTTCCTCGCAAATGTCCGTAACATCATTCGTTCCGATATGTCGTGGTACATTTGGGAGAGGGTCCATGCATCCCGACTCGTTTTGGATTTGTGTAGGTGTTCAAAAAAATAAGGCCGAAAGGACCAGTTTTTACCCAAAAAAGAATAATCTGGCTCCATTTTACCAAACCGATCTCGTGAATAATTGGGAGAAACCTGAAAACCGAGAGGGTTTGTGATGTACATTCGAAAGAAATTCCCGTCTCCAAAGACATTGGTTTCAAAATCGCCTTTCCATTCCCAAATTCCATTTTCTTCAGTAAACCCCATCACAATTTCCGAAAGTTTGTCCTTCCAAACGGTTTCCCATTCAATCTGACGGTTCATTTCTCCTTGTTTGCGAGCATGAAAGTATTCTAGAGAGGATTGCATTTCGGTACGGTATTCAAATCGTTTGGCAAAGTATGGTTCTGGTTTGGCAAAGTAAAAACCCTGGATGTATCTGGCTCCATAGTTCAGAGCATTGTATAGTTCGTCTTCCGATTCAATACCCTCAAAAAGAAGACTACTTCCTAATGACTCACCTAACTTCGATAAGTTCAAAAGAATTTCTTTGAAGTTACGGGAGAAGGTTGATCTACGTAACATTTGCAAGTCTACCTTGATAATTTCCGGATGGAACAGTCCGATTCGGTCGAGATTACTTGCTTCCGATCCCGCATCATCCACTGCGATGGAAAATCCTTCCTGCCGATAGAGATTCAGAACCGGTCGTAAAAGTTCTAGGTTGTGAGGGAAACGTTCTTCGGTAATTTCAATGACAATCCGTTCTGGATCCACACCCACTTCTCTCACCATTCGGATGGTTTGGGGAAGTACCGTTTCCAATTGTAAGAGAGCATGGTACATTACGTTCGGGGAAATGTTTAAAAATAACTTGGTTTCGGGTGGTGCTTCCTTCGCAAACTTTTGTAAAGCAGCAAAACGAATTTCTTCATCCACTTGTTTCTTAAGATAAAAAATTTCATCATAACCAAAGGTTTGGGATAAAAAGAAATCTCCAAGACTCACAAGCCCTTCCGGTGTGGAAAGCCGTCCCAAAAGTTCGTAACCGTAAATACCAGTGGATTCGGACGAGAGGATGGGTTGGAAAACGGGAACAAGGGTTCCGCCAGACAACCAATCTTTCCATTCTCGCAGGAATTTATGACTTTCTCTTTCTGTAATCATTGATGGATACAATCTCTATATTGCAAGATCGGTACCAGTAAGCATTGTAGGGAATTTTACTGCATTTTGCTTAAGGGAGAGGCAATTGGGGAAAAGATAGGAAAAAAAAGATTATTGGTGCTTATAGAATAAGCAAAATGGCAAAAAAAAACCATCCAAGTTACCCGGGATGGCTTCCGCTTTGAGTAGTAAGAGTAATTACTTAATGTCTCTAGCTCTTGTTTTGAATGACTCATCCAATTTTGGCTTTTTAGAAGGTTTTGGTTCTTCCACAACTGGTGTTTGTTTAACTTCTTCAGAGGCACAGTTAATCATAAATACAGCCAAAAAAGCAATGATCAGCATAGACGAAATTTTTTTCATGTTTTTGCTCCTTAGACTAAATTGTCGAGTTTAGTAAATAAGTCGAGGAAAAAACGACCATTCTTATAATGGAGGGGATATGCCAAAAAATAATCAGTTCTTTGTCTTTGAAGGGATCGATGGTTCAGGGAAAACCACAGTCTCTCGTTTGGTTTCCGAAACACTACTCACAAAATCCATTCCTAATCTCTGGCATAGAGAACCCACTGACAGTGTACACGGAAAAAAAATCAGAGAGTTCTTAAACGGGAAACTCAAACTTTCAAAAGAGGAACAAATTGAAGTTTTTATTGCCGATCGCGAATGTTCTGTGAATGAAGTCATCTTACCAACGTTAAAGAATGGCAAATCGATTGTACAAGATAGATATTATTTTTCCACTGCAGCATACCAAGGTAGAGATGAGGAACATGCTGCTGACATTTTGTACAAAAATGAAGACAAAGGATTTCCTGAACCCAATCGTGTTTACTTTTTAGATTTGTCTCCCGAAGAAGCTCATGAACGTAGAACCACTCGTTCTGATGCCAAAGAGGTGTTTGATGTTGATTCAGAACAAATTCGTATCTATCAAAACTATTTGGCAATCTTACCAGAATCCACAATATTTGTGGATGCAACGGCGGACCTAGACGAAGTGGTTGCTTTTTGTGTGCAGGATATACTTAAGTCACTTGGAATTGAGTGATTCTTTTCGTACCATATACACCATCATGTCCCCTAACTGAAACCATTTCACTACACGGTCCATCACCCATTTCCGGAGTTTGAAAAATACACTAGCTCCGGGACGTGCAGTCATCCCACTTCCATAAGTAAAAGAAACGGGTTTTCTATACCCCAAATCCAAAAGTAGTTGTTTCAACCCTCGATAGGAATAATAATACAGATGTTCTGGAACATTCAAATACCGCCAAGCAAGCCCTGCTAGTTTAGCAAGAAGGCCATAACGACAAGTCGAAAGGATGAGCACTCCCCCTGGTTTCAAATGGTTCTGAATCTTTGCCAAAGTTTCTTTGGGTTGGTGTAAATGTTCTATGGTAGCCCAAAGAGTGATTACATCAAATTTGTTTTGAAACTTTGGATCCCAAGAAAGAAAGTTCTCTTGGAAGATATTTAAATGTAAGGTTTCGCGTGCAAAACGAACTGGGCCGTCAGCAATTTCAATTCCATACGCATCATAACCCCGATCCTTTTGGTAAGCCACAAAGTAACCAGCCGCACAACCAATGTCCAAAGAGGAAAGTTTTTCTCCAGATGACAAGGAAGAGAGACGTTCTCTTTCCCAAGAAAAAAAATCCAAATCATTTAGATTGAGTTGAAATACCCTGGAGATCTCTGTCCTTAGTTTGTCGGAATAATAATTGTCATACCCACGTTCCGTTCTCTGGGTAAAATAAGAATCGTCATAATACTTTTTAACCGAAAGGAAATCGGGTTGTGGATTCACTTGGACAAGTCCACAAAACTCACAAGATACGATAGCAAAGGATTCCCCAAGTGGGCTTTCTTTGGTAAAAATAGGACGGAAGCGGTTTTGTCCGCAGGTATTACAAGGAATTAGTTCCACAGAATATCTATCGGACAGATTTGGAAAAAACGGAAGTAGTTAGGAAGCGGATCAAGTGGAGAAAAAAAGCCAAAACACAAAGTACGAGGATGATACTAGAAGATGTGGGAAAATAAATCAAATCACCATTACGTTCGAATCCGATGAGGGAAATTAAAAATCCAGAGAGGGTGGCAAAAACAGAAAATAAAACACAAACAAGGGTGAGAAGTTTCAAAGAACGAATGAGAGGAAGTAAAGCGAAGACTGGTAATATCAAATGAGCAATGCTATAAAAAGTTCCGAGTAAATTTACCGCCACAGTAAGCGAGGCCGCAAGGATGATATAAAATAAGAGGTCAAAAGGAAGAGGATTCCCGACTTGGATTTTATATTCGTCCCGATCAAAACTAATAAAAAGAAACCTTCTAAAAAAACTCAAGTACAGTATAAAAAAGAAAACAGCAATATAAAGACCAAATGAATCGGCTCGTACTTGTGAAGTTAAAATATCCCCAAAAAAAGCAGCCATCAAATGATTTTGTACATTCCCACCAAGGGCCAACATCAACTGCGAAGCCGCAGAAAAAAATACAAAAAGAATACCGAGGATCACTTCTTCTTTCATTCCAGGAAGTTTTCTAACATACAAAAGAGGAAATACCAATACACAAGAAAACATTACGGGGAAAATTTCACCGGGCCATTCCATAAACAAGGATAAGGCGACAGAAAAAGTAACCGCTTGGGAAAGTGTAACTCCAAAGAATGTCATTCCTCGTAATACAATTAAAATTCCAAGAACCGATAGGAGAGCCCCAACTAGGCTACCCACTACCATTTGGGGTAAAAACAAAGTCCAATTCGAAAGTATATTAGTCATGATGGTGGCAGTTTGGAGGTCTTTCTCCACTGGTAATATTGTAGAGTTTTCCTTCGTCTATTTCAAAAATTTCATCAAACCCAAAACCCCAATCATGTTCCAAACTATGAGTGATAAAAAATAAAGATCTGTTTCCGTCTTTTAAGTATTCGGATAAAACCGTCTGAAACAGTTCTCTCGCATTATGATCCAAAGAGTCCATAGGTTCATCTAAAAAAATCAAATTGGCTTTAGTGAGGAGAGATCGTAAAATAAGAACTTTTTGTAATTGTCCCCCACTACAAAGGGAAATTTGTTTTTTTAAATAAGAACTAACACCTGTTCTTTCAATGAGCGCCATATCTTCCGGAGAAAATTTCTTTTTCGGAAAAAAACTAAGCCCAATGTTCTTTGGCATAAGTAACACATCTTGCACACGTAATGGAAATTCCAAAGACATTCGTTTGGCTTGAGGTACGTAGGAAGTTGTGATCTCTTTTGAGAAAGAAATGGAACCAGAAAGTGGTGGCAAAAGATCTGTTAAGGTTCGAAATAATGTGGTTTTCCCAGCACCATTCCCACCAACAAGGGCATAGGTTTTGCCGGGATGAATGTGTAAATGGATATCGGAGACAACAGGAAATTCCTTCCGGTAACCCACACTCAAATGTTCTGTATGGATAAAAGTTGAAGGGAGATTGGTATTATTTAGTTCTGTCGCTTGCATCTCGTATTTTTTGTAACATCAACCTAAGGGTGTCCTCGTAAGAAACAGCCTCAGGTGAACCTCCCACAGAGACCGGCAATGTGACAACCACAGAACCTGGAACCTTAGAAGATACATACTCTGCATACTTTGGATTGTGATAGGGTCCAATCAAGATAATTTTTATCTTTTCCGCTGTCATATAACTAATGACCTGGTCCATATAACGAACAGAAGGTGGAACGCCGGGGCGTTCTTCTATGGTTAAGTTGGCATTAAATTTAAATCGAGAAGCCAAATACACAAATTGATCGTGAAAAACGGCAACTTTTAACCCAAAGTATGGTTCCATTTTTTTCATTTCTTCTTTTGTCAATTGGACAAGTTTCTTTTTGAAAGTATTAAAATTACTTTCATAGTATTCCCCGTTCAAAGGATCCACACGAGTCAGAGCATTTTTAATATTTTGGGCCATTTGGATGGCATTGATCGGATCATTCCAATAATGCGGGTTTCCATAGATATGCATATCTCCCATGGAACGATCCATCATCACCGTTGGTTCCCCAAGAATTTTTACTCCAAAGGAAGTATCACAATACCCCGGTTGGCCTTTTTGAATTTTGATATTACGAGATTGTTGTTGGAGGTATGGAATCCAACCAATCTCTAAATCAAGGCCAATCACACAAAGTACATCAGCTTCACTCAGTTTGACGAGAAAGTCGGGCCTTGTCATCACAAAGTGTGGGTCATCAGTTCCTCGAATCATTCCAGAAACGTCGGCCCGGTCCCCTGCAATTTGTTCGGCAATGTATTTGATATCGGGAAGACTTGTGACAAGTGAAACTTTAGCCGAAAGAGTTGGTGCAAAAAAGATCGAAAGAAAAAAACTATAGAGGAAAAATGTGGATCTTTGTTTGGAAAACATTGTCTGTAACATAACTTACCTTTTGTCCTAATAACTATGAGCCGGGTGTGAGCCGAGAACGGCAACTGTTTGGATATAAAACCGATACTCTCTGGTTTCTTCATCTGAGATACGCGAGTAGTCCTGGATGTACCGTCTTTCGATTGATCCTCTTACCTTTCCAAATTCAGAACTATGGAAAGTCATTTGGAAAGATTGCGCTTCTATTGCATTTTTTGCAGGATCTCCATTTTTATCAACCAGAGACTTATCTGTAAAATAATCATAACGAAAACCCACGGACCATAATTGGTGGAATTTAAAATCAAGAAAAACATATGAACCCCACTGGTCTTTGGTTGGGGATTTGAATTTTTGAAAGGTCACCGGATCCATACTAGAAGGAAACACTTCTTGTTGGTACCAAGCCTCTCCCATTAACATAATCTCACTTAAATTAGACCGGTTCCAACGAAGGACTGCATCGGCCCCATAAAGTAATCTTTGGTTTTTCCTTTCTGTAGTAGGTTCAAAACGAATCCCCGAAAACCCAAACTGGGTTCCCCAGTTGTTTCCAAAATAATAAAAATGTTTTAAGTGGGCATAAAGCAGTGGATTGTTTTTTTGAACACCGGCATCGTGAGAATGCCCCCATTTCCTTCCATTGGTAGCACCGAGTACAAGTTCTTGTGTAATCCACTTCCAAGGGAAAAGAATACTAAATTCAGCACCTGTATCAATGGCTGATTCCCAACCGATAAATTTTTCATGAACTATCGGTGTCATAGTAAAGGCACGATCATGGGCATGGATTTTATTTAACCGACCCACATCAATAAACATCTGGCCGGCTTTCAGTGACGTATTAAATGGTAAAAAAGGAAACTGAACCCAAGCTTCGTGGACTTCAAAAAAATACTTACCATTTTCACCGTGTGCTGCTCCAATAAAATTAGCGCGCATCCACTGATCAACAGCACCGTTGAACCCAAATTCGGCGGTGCGGATGTCGAGTTGGTTATCAATTCGTTCACCTGTTCCTCTTGGTTTGTTTCGGTCCCAAGCTCCAACAATATCAAGGGCTGCATAAGCATCCATCATGAGGTTTTGTGCAGAACGATTGATTTGTTGGTTGGATTGAACGGGAGATGTGATTCCACGACTTCCTTCGGTTCCTTTTTCTCGTTTTTCTTGTTCTTGGAGATCTTTTTCTAAATCCGCTTCCCAATCAGCACTGGGATCTTTTGACTTAGAAGAAGTATTCGCATTTTTTTTGTTAGCTGGCTCTTTATCTTCTAATTCTTTTTCCCATTCCGAAGTTTGGGCAAACAAAATTACAGAAAATAAAAGGGGGAGGATCACTCCCCCCTTTTTGATTTTAGAAAAACGATTTGGTTTCACTTGTAGTATTTCTTATGGAATCTATTGAAAGGAACCTGAGGTTCCAATGTTACTAGAATAGATTGTGATCGATTTTATAGTTGCCTTATTGATTCGCAATCCAATTCTATCGCCTCCAAAATCGGCAGAAACTCCATCTTCCTCAAATTGGTAGGTCCCACGGTTTGCCGAAGAACAAGAAGATTCCCAACCAAATACATGGGCATTCCCACTCTCTTGGTGGACTTCTAAACATAATGTCTTTTCTGCGGATACAGAAGAGGACCAAGTCCGAGGAGTGTTTAACGCAGAGTTTGAACCATTAGAAGCAATTTTATTCACAGTTGTGGGTAAAATATGAAAGCCTGGCCCACCTAAGTTTGTTGTGGAAGGAAGGATGGCATCTACACTAGAATCACCTTGAGAAAGCACGTAAACAATCTCAATACTTGCTTTTTTATCTCCACCAAGGCTCGATAAACTAGAAGAAGTTGTATAAACAGTTGAGTTAGATCCAGTGCCTACAAGTCCACCACTGAGGGAAACAGAAGAAGAAGTAAATCCACTCGCAGCAAGGGCGGCATTGGCATCTCCACGACAAACGGTGAAGTCAATCTTTCGACCACTTGTTGGCGCCGATACATTGGTAATCGTACAACCTGCATTTAAAAGGAGAGCAAATAGTGCATCGTTATTATCCTTCTCATCTTTCGATTGAAAGAGCTCAGCACAATTCATAACAGAGAGAAGGATGGTAGAAAACAGAAAAAGTTTGGCAAATTTCATAAATACCTCTGTGGGACAATCATTTGCAACACTGTTGCAAATGCAACCACGTTTCATTTAAAAAATCGGTTTTCTGCGTTCCGGTAGAGGATTTTTTGTTTGGCTAAATCGCTGATGGGTAGATCCAAAAACCGGGATATCGGGTGATTTAAGTTGTAAGGAATGTTCGGAAAGTCAGATCCGAAGTAAATTTGGTTTTGGTACCTCTCCAAATACGGAATGGCAGAATCTACATCCAAAACTTTCCCCGTGGCAAGGAAATCCACAAATACCATTGTTGTATCTAGTGCCAAGTTAGGATAACTATCAAGTAACGAAGCATAGGCGGAGATTTCATCGGCTCCCATATGAGCCACAATCACTTCCAATTTAGGGTAGGTTTCTAAAAAAGGTTTAAAAAATTGGATCCCTGTAAATTCTCCTGGTAGTGGTGCTGTTCCCGTATGAATGAGAATAGGAATTTGTTTTTCTTGTAAATAAAGGAAAGTATCAGTGAGCTCTGGAGAATTCAAATTGAGTTTGGAAACTTCACAGTGGAGTTTAAACCCAAGAAACCCGTATTCCTCCACTGCCTTTTTTACATAGGTAAGAACACCCTCTTCTGGATAAAAGGTTCCAAAGGGAATGGCACCTTTCCAATTCTTGTAATTGGCATAGGTCCAATCATTTAAAGAGGAAGCCATTTCCGCTTTATGAGCATAGTTTAATGTAGTAAACCTTTGAATTCCATTGTGATGAAGGCGTTCGACCCGTTCGGCTTCTGACAACCGGTAACCAATGGCCCAGTTCACATTGTCAAACCATCGCCAAATTAGTTTCATTATGGTCTCTGGAAAAAAATGGGTATGGATGTCGAAAATATAAGGAATTCCTAAATCACGAATGCGTTTTAAGTGTTCGGGAGTTTCTGAATCTAAAATGGGAGGAAGAGTTTCTCCCCTCCAAGGGAAGGGAGAAGAGAGACGAATGTCTGGTTTGTTGGAAGACTCCACACCTTCCCCTTCTCCCATAAAACATGCGTAACAGGGAAGAAGAGGATTTTGGTTTGCCGATTTATGCAGTGACTGGTGTTTTTTTCTTTCCACGAATCTTTGTTAGGTTCGAAGCTAAAATTGCCGAACTGTCAAGAATATAAGAATCAGTGATCGATTTACGATAGTTTCTTCTTTCTACCTTAGAACGACCAATACTTCTTTCGAGTAACAAACTATTGTGGAAACGAGCCGCTGATTCCACCACTTCAAATGCCAACTCTTCACGCAGTGGAGTGGATTCGATTTCCGAAAACTCAGCCACAACCGTTTCAAATTGTTTGAAAAGATCGTTTAGACCTTGGCTGGATGCAAACGTTGCCATTTCTGATTTTAAGTATTCACGGTAAATTCCCGTTTCCGTCATACCAGAAACAATCCCACCAATACAAGCTACTGTTTGGAGTTGGGTGGTTCCTTCGTAGATATTAGTGATTCGCACATCACGGTAAAGTCTTGCTACATCATAATCTTCGGTGTATCCCGATCCACCATGGATTTGCATTGCGTCATAAGCCACAAGGTTTGCCATTTCGGTAATGTAGTATTTAGAAAGCGGAGTGAAAAGAGAGGCAAGTTTTTCCCACTTTTTGAAGGTTTCATCTTTTTTGATGTCCTTCTCTGATAAGCCTTTCATCTTTCCTCGTTCTTCTTTCCAACGATACTGGTCGACTGCGAAACTTGCTTCGTACAAAATACAACGCATAGCAGCCACTTCACGTTCCATTCTTTCCAACATCTTTTTTACTGCAGTGATGTTGTTGATGGTTCTACCAAACTGAACTCTTTCTTCTGCATACTTTTTACCTTCAAAATAAGCAGCAGTGGCAATCCCCATCGCTTGGGCAGCAATGTTGAGTCGTGCTTGGTTCATCATGGCCATGGAATATTTCACAAGACCTTTGCCTTCGTCACCAATCAGAATTCCTGGACTGTTCTCAAAAACCACTTCACAAGTAGGAGAACAATGAAGTCCCATTTTCTTTTCAATAGAAGCTACAAATACATCTTTAGAGTGAACTAAAAAGAAGGAAAGTCCACGAGCACCACTAGTGGTTGTTCCCGTTCTTGCAAGAGTGAGGATGATGGAAGGAGCGTTACCAAATCCACAAGCATGAGTGATGAATCGTTTGGTTCCTGTGATTTTCCAAGTTCCGTCCTCACCTTTAACAGCTTTGGTTTGTAAGTTAGGGAGGTCTGAACCGTAGTTAGGTTCTGTCAGAGCCATCGCACCACAAAGTTCTCCGGATGCCATCTTAGGAACAAATTCGTGAATCATTTCTTCGGTTCCAAATCGTTCTACAGTTTCTGCAAGGTTCATACAACCAAGAGTGATGGCGAGTGACCCGTCTCCACGAGAAACACATTCAGATAACATCGATTGTACGACAGAAGGTAACCCGAGTCCACCGTAATGTCTATGGATTCCGTAAGGAAGTAGTCCCGCTGATTTGATTTTTTCCACTACATCCAACATGGATTTAGGAAATCCGACTTGGCCGTCTTTGTATTTGAGGCCTTCTTCATCCATTTGTTTGGCGATTTGGGAAATGTCATTTCCGGCAATGTCTCCACCTGCTTCTAAAGTAGAGCGGTAGAATTCGATGGCATCTTCATAGTTTCCAGGAGCGAAAGTCAGTTCTTCCTTTCCCGATTTTTGGTATTCTGCAAAGTCTTCAAAACCTTGTTCGTATTGGTCTACCACCTCATTCCAAGGTGTGAGGGAATCAAAATGATCAATTAGGTCATCGTTATCGTTAAAATAGTTATTCGAAATCATAGAGTCGGCTCCTAAATAGGACTTTCACTCAATGATCCAAGTGGGGAGAAGAATTACAAATAGTTTTCCCATTCCATGGTCTGAACGAAATGGGGAGGTGTTAAGTTAATGGTGTTAGACAAGGATTACTTGATGCGGTTGGCCAAGGTCTGAATGTCTTCGATATGTTCGGAAAGCACTCTTGTATTTTCCGCTACTACCTGGACTGCATCCTCAATACTTTCTGTGGCTCGCATCACTTCTCTGTTTCCCAGTGACTGTTCTTTGGCAATGGTTTCTAGTTGGGAAGATAGATCTTTTAATTCTTTTTGTGATTCAACGACACGAGCATTTAATCTTTGTAAGTCGATAAATTGTTCATTAAAATGGGTCACCTTATTTTGAATTTTAACCATTTCCTTTTCTTGGTTCTGTGCGAGGTCATTGGCTTCTTTTGCGGAATGATTTCCTTTTAAGAGATCTGACTTGGATTTGAGAATGGTTTTGGAAATGATACTCGCATTCGTTGCGGAGTTATCGGCAAGTTTGGCAACCTCTTGGGCAACCACTGCAAACCCACGACCATGTTCCCCTGCCCTTGCCGCTTCAATCGAAGCATTGAGTGCCAGTAAGTTGGTTTGGTCAGCGATTTCTTTCATGATTTGGTTTACATCTTCTACCTTTTGGAAACTAGAACTTACTTCCGACAAAATTGAATTTAAATTTTCCATGGAGCCAGTCACCAAGTTACTAAACTGAGAGGACTGATTGATTTGTTCTGAGATGGAATCTATTTCTAAACGAACCGATTTAACAATTCCTTCTAAGGTTTGGCTTTCTTCATTTAATGTTTCGATACGATTGTATTGGTCTTTGACAAAGGAAAAAGAGTTTTCCGTAGATTGAGAAATCTCCGTTAAAGATGCTGAGATTTCTTCAATGGATGCTGCTTGGTTTTGAACAAGCCCGTTCAAATCATTGGCAAAAATTTTAAGTGAAGCTACAGAAGTATTCAGGCTTTCTCCGGTTTCTACCATAGCTTCTTTTTGTTTTTCCATCACTTTGGAATGTTCTTCCGATGTATTTTTTCCGAGTACGGCTTCATCTCGAATGGAGATAAGTAACCCAACCATTTTACCAATCACAACCGTTGCCATCATCAGAAAAAAAACTTTTACAATTTCCACAGGTAAAGAAATGGAATAAGCCATTTTATGTGTATCGTTGCGATCAATAAACTCCATACCAGACATTCCCGCAAGTATCAGAGATCCCACTTGCACCACAACAAGCATTGCACCTAAAACATAAGTTTGGCGGGAAGAAAATAAAAAACCGGAATAAAGAAGGATAAAAAAGGAAATGATGTAATTGACTCCATCCTTCAAAGCAGAGGATGCAATGTCCAAATCAATGATACTTTGTCCCCAAGTATTAGAACCAATCAAAATGATATCGATGAAAACAAACCAAAAGGCATAAGGGTTTTTTCTTTTTTTTAATAAAACAAACTGAGTGAGTGCTACCATTCCATAAAAAAAAGTAGTACAAAGCATCATGAGAAGTTGGTCCCTATGGAGTGAACCCAAACTCCCAAGAATCCCTAAAATAAAAATCACAAGGAGAGTGATGCGGATGGAATTGATGGTCTTTGTGGCTTTTAGGGAATAAGAATCCAGATACATTTCTAAAGAATTTGAACTTAGTTCATAAAATGCAAGGATTTCCCCGTATTTTTAGGGTAAAGTCGAAGTTTCAGCCCAAACCAACAAATGCAACAAAATTGCAATTACATCTTGACAGGATTTCCATAACCAAGCAAATGCAACTATATTGCATTAAGGAGAAACCAATGAAACCAAAAATTCCAGTCACTGTTCTCTCTGGATTTTTAGGAGCGGGCAAAACCACCCTTCTAAACCACATCCTATCCAACCGGGAAGGACTTCGCGTTGCCGTCATTGTCAATGATATGAGTGAAGTGAATATTGACGCAAAACTTGTTTCCTCTGGCGGTCATCTCAGTCGCACCAATGAAAAGTTAGTGGAGATGTCCAATGGTTGTATCTGCTGTACCCTTCGTGAAGATTTACTTTTAGAGATCTCAAAACTAGCAAATGAGGGAAGGTTTGATTCGATTCTAATCGAATCTACTGGCATCTCGGAACCCCTTCCCATTGCTGAGACCTTTACCTTTGCTGATGAAAACGGAGTCAGTTTATCGGATATCGTTAGTCTTGATTCAATGATTACTGTTGTAGATGCTGTTAATTTTTTAAAAGATTTTCAAAGTTTAGATTCCTTAAGTGAACGTGAATTAGGTGCCGGTGAAGATGATGATCGTGACATTGTGGACTTACTTGTGGACCAAGTGGAATTTAGTGATACCATCATCGTCAATAAAATCAGTTTGTTATCAGAGGAAAAAAAGAATAGGCTCCTCACCATCTTACGTTCCTTAAATGCGGATGCTGAAATTTTGACTACCGATTATAGCAAAGTTCCTTTAGCTAAAGTTTTGAATACAGGGAAATTTGATTTTGATAAGGCAAGCCAGTCACCTTTATGGCTAAAAGAACTTCGAGGGGAACATGTTCCTGAAACCGAAGAGTATGGAATCAAAAGTTTTGTGTATGGGAATAGACGTCCCTTCCATCCGGAACGTTTTCACAAGTGGTTGTATTCGGAAAAACAAGGACTAGTTCGTGCCAAAGGTTTTGTTTGGCTCGCAAGTAAAATGGATTGGGTTCTTCTTTATTCGCAAGCAGGTAATTTATCCTCTTACAAACCCGAAGGGTATTGGTGGGCCAGCATCCCAGACAAAGATATCCCTGACGATCCCGATGTATTTGAAAACTTAAAAGCCCACTGGTTAGAACCTTGGGGAGATAGACGCCAAGAGATAGTCCTTATCGGTCGGGATATGAATGAAAAAAAATTAAGGAACTCTCTCGATCAATGTCTCTTAAGTGATAAAGAATACAAAGAAGGGCCGGATGTTTGGGCAAAGTTTGATGATCCATTTCCCGATTGGGATGCGATGATCGAGAACACGGAAGAAACTTCTATCGCACAAGAAGAATCAAAGGCATAAAGGATTATTTCTGTTTCGGATCTCGGCTGATTTAAGAAACATGCCGGTAGAACTTACCGGCAGAGAATAGGATTTTTCATAACATCTATCGCACTCTCTTTTCATACAGTAGGATTCCCTTACTGGAACCGGTCATATTCAGAAAGGATCGTCGTGGATTCAACGGAAGGTGTAAAGTATGTTTCCCTGATTTTTAAGTATTCAGGGTCTGCGAAGAAAGTTTCCTTTGATTCTTTATTTTTAAAGAATATGAGAAATACTCGGTTGATCTGTTTCGGATCTTCGCTGATTAAGGTCTCTTGAATTTTAAAATCATAACGAAAACCTCCACCATACTTTTTTAACAACGGGGTCATCGCCTTTCGATAATCAGAGTAGAGGTCTTCGTTTTTTACTTTTAAGCCAACGACAGTTTCATACGCAAATTGAGTTTTCATGAGCACCTACCCACTCGTTTTCCAAAATTTTTTATTCCACAACGATCTTTATACAAAGTTAAGTGATCTCAGATTCAATTTTCTGTAACTAGATTTTTTTGTAATGAAGAGCGATGATTCCTGAAGAGAATGTTTCCGAACCAAGAAACTCCAACCGATAACTTTCCGTTAACTGGATCGCATCAAATAATTTTGGTCCTTTTCCCGCAACCACCGGATGGATCACAAAACGATACTCATCAATTAAACCATGTTTCGAAAGTTGGGAGGCAATGCTTAAACTACCGGCAAAAATATCCTTACCCGGTTTTTCTTTCAATGCAATCACCTCGTCCAAAAGATTTCCTTGCAGAAGTTTTGTATTTTGGTCCAGAACCTGATTGAATGTGTTAGAAAATAATACCTTATCTAGAGAGTCAAAAACACGGGCAAATTCGTTTGTTATTTCCGTCTCCGATTGGTTTTTAGCAATCTCAGGCCAATAGGGCACCATAAGTTGGTAGGTAATCCGTCCATAAATAATGAGCCCTGCCGATTGCAAAAGATTGGTGAAATACTTATGTACTTCTTCAGAGGGTATCATATCCTCGTGGCCACAATACCCATCTGTTGTCATATTGATTGCAAAAATAATTTTTCTCATAGTTCAGTGAATCTACAACATTCAGAGAGAATGGCAACAACCAAAGATTTGCCTTATCAATTCCCCTTGGCCCAGTGGTTCCATTCTTTTGCTGTGCGAAACTTTTCTCCCGTTATCGCAGTTAATGCATAGTAACTCAGTTTGCGTTTTTCGGATTCATCACCGTTCACAAATGTTAACAAAACGGGAATGGATTTTTTATCCTTTCGTTTGGCAATCTCTTCCATTGCAGGTCTATAGACATCGGCATCCTTGGATTTTGTTGCTTCTTCAATGAGAATCCGTGCATCTTCCGTTGCAATCAATGCAACCGTAGAAAGAATTTGAGGAGCCATTTTGGGTCTTTCTGAAAGAAGTTCTTTTAGTTTGGGTAAACTCGATGGGTCGGCAATGGAACCAAGTGCTTCTAATGCATACACCATAAGTTTTGCATCACCTTTATCGAGTGCTTGAATGAGATCTGGAACGGCTTCCTTAGCACCAAGAATCCCCAGTGCCCATGCAGAACCATAAGGCCCCTCTGTTTCTCCCGATAACAAAACTTTTCGAAGGATGGGAACAGAAGCCTTGTCCCCAATCCAACCAAGAGCTTCTGCAAAACTATCACGTTCGGGAGTGGATTTTTTTCCCAGTAACTCTTCGATACGGAGTCTTCCCTCTTTATACCTTTGGCGACCCACAATTTTTGCAGCACTTCCCCAAGTTTTTGTTTCCTTTCCGTTTAACAGACCAAAGGCTAACTTTGCTGCTTCTTTGGATGGAATCGAACACAACACATCCGTAGTATAAAGTTTTGTTTCCACATCTTCAGAGCTCAACAGTGGGAACACCTTGGAAACCACGGAAGGATTTCCAATTTCAATCAGGGCCATGGATGCATTTTCTTTTCCTTTGCTATAAGGAAGGCCCAGCGCTTTCACAAGTACATCATTTGCATTTTTTGCTTTGATCCTTCCAAGAGCCAAATAGGCTGCAGCAAGAGTGGGTGACTCGTCTTGTGTTTTTGTAAGACCAAGTAAATAGGATTCAGAAGAACTTACTTTTAACTTCCCCAATGCCATCGCATAGGTTTTGTCTTTTTCTCTGTCTTTATTTTTTAAAGCAAGACTTAGAATCTGGGAACCAGTAACATTTGCGCCAATTTGTACTAAAGCATCCACAGTTTGCAAACGAAGAGTAGGATTCGCATCATCTAACAAAGAATAAATTCTATTTCCCACCGAAGGATCTTTCATTCTTGTGAGGGCATCTAAATAAACATCTTTGGGATTTTCAGAATCTGACCAGAGTAAGTTGGTTATGGTTTGGGTAGAGGTTTTGTCTTTCAAATCTCCAAGAGCAATGGCAGCCCCTGCACGCACCCCTGGTTCCTTATCTGCCAAAAGTTTTTTTAATTTAGGAATGGCTGACCTTTCCTCTCGACTCCCTAATTGAATTGCTGCTTGAGAACGAGTGAAAGGATCAGAGGAATTTAAGTTCTCCATTAGTTCTTTTGTGGTTTGTTCTTCTGACACAACTTCCTCTACGGCCGTTGTATCATCTTTCACAGGACCTGGATCACAATTCAAAATGAGAGTGAGGATGAAAAAAAAAGAAAAAAAATTTCGATACGTTTGCATTCCAGACAAATTTACAATTTCAAAAATCTGCCTACAAGTGTTAATTCAAAGGAAAGGAATGAATTTTTATCAAGCATTCCCACCTCCTATATAATTCCGAACTCAAGAACGATTATAAGGATAACAAAAATCGAATCATACTGGCACGGTCCGATACATTGAGTGCTAAAAAATATTTTTTACTTTTTTCGGCCTCACCTCCATGCCAAAGGATAGCCTCATCCAAAGTTTTGGCCCGACCATCGTGTAAAAAACGAGCCCTCCCATTCACAGTTCCAAAAAGTCCAATCCCCCAAAGAGGTGCAGTCCTCCATTCTCTTTCTGTCGCTTCCCCATCTGCTTTTCCATCACTGAGATCTTCTCCCATATCATGAAGAAGTAAATCGGTATAGGGACGAATGATTTGGTTGGAAAGCTGTGGAATCGGCGCATTTGCAGAAGTCACTAACTTTTCCACATGACAATTGTTACATCCAGCAAGAAAAAAATGTTTTTTACCAGTAAGAATGGTCGGTAAATTTGCATTACGACGAACTGGTACGGCTACCAATTGCATATACTTTGTAATAGCAGAAATTTTCTCTTCCGAAACTTCAGGGTTTCCACCACCTACAGCGCCGGCACAAACAGTCTGTGAAGTTGTACAAGTTTCCTGCGCAAACATCGGACTTTTGATTCCAATATCACCAGAAAATGCAGCGGAGTTTTGGCGTTTGAGAGTGGGTGCATTTGCCTTCCATCCAAATCGGCCCATCGATTTTCCACTGCCAGTAAGATCCCAAATATAATTGGGTCTTCCGGATATTCCATCACCATCTAGATCCATAGGATCAGACCGAGAAAGAATGGTTTCCTCGGAGACAGATTCTAAGAGACCAAGGCCAATCACTTGTTGCGTCAACCGAACAGATGTTTTGTGACTTGTATCTAAAGGTCCATAACCCAGTCCACTAAATACCAAATTCGGTTTTCGGAGTGAATACTCGCTACCATCCCGATAGGTTCCACTGAAACTGTCATACTCTAGATGTACATCTCCTTCGGGAGTTACACCAGCCACTGCATTGGGTTGGAACTGAGTTCCGTAAACCGGTTCAGGATCATTTCCTTTTGCCCCGACACCTAACCGAACCAAGGTGAATACTAACGGATCTCCATCATCTTCAACGGCCCTTCCGTTACCCACATGACATCCCAAACAAGAATTTGTATGAAAAAAAGGACCAAGACCATCCCGATCAGGTAAGGAAGCAGAAAAACCAGCAGTCCAAGGAACTTCAAATACTGCTTGGCCTACTGTAAAATCCGAGATTGTCGATAAAGGAGAGTTTTTCCCAAATTGGAGGAAGGCACGAGCATCAGTCGCAAAACTTGTCATTGCTTTTCCTCCCGATAACTCCTCCCCTTCTTCAAAGTCCCAAGGCATCCTTCCCGATTGGCCGAGACCAAGTAAGGCAAGACATGAGTCCCCCGCGCAAAGTTTTTTTTCACTTGGACAATCCCATACCGATGTGGAATTAACTACATCGGATAATCCCAAATTCGTAGAACAAGAGTTTGCCTCTACGAACGCACATTCATATGAGAAACAAACAAAAAGAAACAATATAAAAAGTCTGATCAAAACAAATACCAAATAACTATCTATTGCGGAATGGTAAGATAAATGGGAGTTGTAGCCGCCCAAGTCTCTTGTAAATCGGAACGACCTATCGAACCTTTAAAGTTCCATCCCCAACCGTACAAACTGCCTGATTTCAAAATTGCAAAATTATGCAAAGCTCCACACCCAAAGTATTGGATGTCTTTGATACCTACGACAATGTCTCCTGGTGTATAAAGTTTTGCAGGAGTTGTTTGACCTGTTCCCAAATTTCCGCTGGAATTTGCTCCCCAACCTTTCACGGTCCCATCACTTAAAATAGCAAAACTTTGAGTCCCATTGGCCCAAACAGAAACTGCCTGATAAAGCCCAGTCACAATCGTAGGAGTGGGGACGGGTGACGGTGATCCAGAGCCTCCAATTCCTAGTTGTCCACTGGCAGCAAGACCCCAAGCATAAACAGTCCCATCATTTTTTAAAGCAAGGATATGATCACGTCCAGTTGCGATATGGACGATACCCGATAATGAATTAACTTTTTTAGGTGTATGATTCACTTCAGTGGCTGTTCCGATTACTCCATCACCCAAATTTCCATATTGATCCTTACCCCAAACGTATACGTCACCTGACTTAGTCAAGGCGGCAGAATGATCAGAACCGGCAATAACCTGAATGATATCTGTCGGAAGGCCAATGACATTCACTGGACTTGAAGAGTAAGTTCCTGTTCCACCTGCTCCGTTACCAAGTTGGCCTACAGAATTCGAACCAAAACTAACAACTGTTCCATCTTTTTTCAAAATTAGTACATGATCAAAACCATATACACCCATCACAGCATTGGTAATTCCAGGAACTTTTCTCGGCGGATTTCTTGGACCTGCATCTGTTGCAGCGGTTTGAAGATCTCCAATATTTCCCATACCCAATTGGCCTACAGCATTCGCTCCCCAAGTCCATACCGATCCATCCTCAGTGATGGCGAGAGAACTGTTTTGGTTGAATCCAATAGACACAACATTAGAAATTGTTGAAAGTTTGTTAATTGTGGGATTGGTAAGGTCACCTGTGGAAGTTCCCGTCCCTAATTGTCCAAAATTATTTCTTCCCCAAGTGTATAAATTCCCATTCACCACATAACCAGAGTGAGATCCTCCAGCGGAAATTCGATTTCCAAAGTAAGTTAGAACGGTTTTTTTCGCGGACAACCCTGCTTCGTTAGTACAATGGACTTGAATTTTATTGGCACCAAGTATTGGTTTAACGGAAATGGTGGAAGTAATTTCTCCCTTACCTACATTAATATTTTCTTTTTCCGTTTTATTTTGTAAAACGTGACAAGTTAATGAATCCGATGTTTTTATGTTTAATGTTAAATCATAAGTTTTAATAATACTTCCATCTTTCGGAGAAAGAATTTCGAATTTGGATCCGACCTCTCTTTGGTTCGCGAGTGATACAAGAAAAATGGTATCTGTTAAATGAGATATGTCTTCGATCGACGGCTCTAGATTTTCTGCAGAAGAAACTTTAAACGTTCCGAGTTTTTTTCCATTTGCATCCTTGACCAAAATTTCATAACTACCATTCCCGAGGGCCAATTGCCAAGATCCTGAATCTGATGTTGTAGAAAGAGACTTGGAGTCTCCAGAACTTCTCAAACTCGCCGAAGTAGCGATCTCCAAACTTGCGTTAGGGATTGGATTTCCGGCCCCATCCGTCAGGGTTCCTGAAACGGTGGATAGGTTCAGGGTAAAACCGAGTAAGGCCAGGGCTGACGGATCCGTTTCTTTCGCTTTGCAAAAAGTGACAAAACCAAAAAAAACGAGGACAATCAGTGATTTTCCGAGGATATTTCTATTTGTGTTCATGGAATCGTTTCTCCTTAGAGGATTGAGCTCAGCGCTGAAACCGAGTCTCAAATTCAACTAATTTTTTGAACGATGTTCCTGTCAAGCAAACCGAGAAATTTCCAAACAAAAGTCGGCTATAATAGAGATGGAGTGATTTGTTTTGGGTATAAAAAAAGAGGACCAGGGGCCCTCTTTTTTAGAAATCAGAACTTTTCTTTTTAGATTTTTGATTTAGGAATTAGGCACCTGACTTCTCACTTCTTTCAGAGTGGCAAGTTCACTTTTCCAAACTTTTAAATCCTTTTCTGCAGAAGCTTTTGTATCCCCCGCAGGTTTTTTGTTTTCGATCCAATACTCAACCATTTGGATTCTTGATTCCAATTCATTGATCTTAAAATCAAAATACGCTTTTTGAGTTTTAGCGGAAGGTCTATCTCCGGCATTCGGTTCTTCTGCTGATGGTTTGTCTGACCACTTCTCTTTGGAAATCGAAGCAGAAAAACTAGCGTCCATGGCAGTGAAAGAATCCAACATTTCCAGTTGTTCCTTTTCTTCCGCTTCAGTCATTCGAGTTTTGATTTCACGAGGGATGTAGAAATTCTTTGGATACTTGGCCGCAAAATCTCTCCACTCTTCTTTGATCTCTTCCTTACGATTTGGTTTTTTCTCCAAAGCAAACGGCCAAAGTACCTCAGCCTGTGCCAATTCCAATTCTTCTGGATTGGGAGCTTCGGCAAACTCTGGGTCGTCAAACAACGAATTGGCGTGACTTTCAGAATTTCCAAAATCGGAATCGGTGACTTCTGTTTGTTTATTTGTTTTATGAGCAGAAAACTTCCATATCGCAAAAGAAAACAAAACTAACAGAAATCCACAAACCGAAATGATACCTATAAACCGTTTACTCATATTCCTAACCTCTTACGTAAAGATAGAAACAACCCAAGAAATTGCCTGACCAAAGATATTTTCTGTCAGGAATTTTTTCAAGTCTACTGGATTTCGATTCAGTGAATCGTAATACCAAGCTGTGTATTCACTTACTTGAGGAATAGAATATCCATAACGACTGTTAATTGATTTAATTAACTCATTCGCAAATAGGGAATGGCCATACATGTTAGGGTGAACACCATCTAATCCAAAAACTCCTGGTTGATTAGGAAGTGGCCAATTAGCACGAGCATTTCCTGGAGACCAACCAGAAGCACTACGAATTGGGCGTCCATTTTCTTTTAGATCATCAAAAATCACACGTAAATCAGCAACAGCAAAACGCATAGTCGCTGCTTGCGCTTTGATTTCGTTATTTAACATATTAAGGAAAGTGGAGATCGTTGCAACTTCATTGGCATCAAGAACTTGGTTAGGATCCGATACTGAATTTCTAAAGAATGCCTTGAGACCAGTATAATTCGCACGTCCATTAGGATCTTTATAATTTTCGAGAAATGCGATCGAAGTTACGTTCGGAACAGTGAATAAAACCCCACCTTGTAAACTTCCCATTGCAGACATTCGGCGAAAGAATTCACGAATATCTCTTTTGAATCTTGTTTCATCTAAACAGTCAGTAGATGTATGGAGTGCAGTACAAAGTACATGGTTCGCACCAGCAGATCCAAATAGAAAAGTTGGTTTTACTTTTTCCATCACTTGGGTTTGTGTTCCGGCATCTCTCAGTCCGAACTGATGGAACTTATCTGGTTCTTGGCAGTCAGCAACTGTTACCCAACGGTAAGTATACCAATACCATTTTGCCCAATACCATTCTTTCTCTTGTTTGGTGGCAGTGATGTCTTCGCATTTACCGGAAGTTTTAAGAAGTGATGTATACTCAGCTCCAGTAATCCCTGCGTGAGTGGGTAAAGAAACTGTGGATGCATTTCCACCGATGATACTTTCGGCAATACAGAAAATCCCGCAGTCCCATTTCAGTACATCTTCTAAATTTACATAAGGCCCTTTGAGAACATTGTAGGAAACAGAAGCACCTGCTTGTTTAGAAACCAAAACTGGATAGGCCCAGTCCTGTGTTTTTTTCTCTACCGTAACCCCAAAAAATCCATGGCTTAGGGAATCCCCGACGACCCCTACTCTTTGGAACATTTGGCTTTGTGTTTGTGCAGAGAGTGATCCTGCGAAAACCAAGGACAATACCAGTCCCCGTGCTAATTTTAAGTTCATATTTCCTCCCAATCGGAACATTTTTAACATATTTTAAACAATTGCCATAGTTTTGCGACTTTTTGAACGAGTGTCAAATAATTTATTTCCGAACCAATGAGATTTTTTGAACGAAGTTCATCAATTTAGAAATCTTACCCTCTGATAAATATCAATGAGAGGAAAAATAAAACCATTTGCCCTCTCAACCCCTCTCAATGAACGTTGTTTAAATAATAATGAGTATTATTCTCATTCACAAAGGAGAGAACCCCAGATGATGCCTTCGAAACGCACGCTTTCATTCGTACTTTCACTTGGCCTTGTACTGAATTATTGTACACTGCTCAAGCCAGAAAAATCTGATTCCAATATGCTCGCCGTACTAGCCTTAGCTGGTAGCGCCCCAAACCAAACTGCTTTTTTGGAAACCTACTCCCAGATTGCTTTTCAAAATTATAGCGATGCTTACGCAGATGTAGTGGCCCTTAGGCAAAAAGTGACCGCTTTTACCGCCAAAGCTTCCCCTTCCCTTTCGGAGCTTAACGAAGTAAAAACTTACTGGAGAAAAGCCAGACGGAGTTACTTACAAACAGAAGTCTTCCGTTTTAGCAAAGGCCCCATCGACAACCCAGCACTCACTGATGGTGTTGAACTAGAACCACTTATGAATGCTTGGCCATTAGATGAGGGATATATTGATACGGTGATCCTCACAGGCACCATCACTAAACAAGGATTAATCGATGCAAACGCGGGAGACTGTGCTACTGGAACTTGCCCTGATGGGGATTCCGCAAAAAACATTTCTGTAGGTTGGCATGCGATCGAATACCTTTTGTGGGGAGCAGATGCGGCCAATAACTTCACACCAGGGAATACAATTACACAAACGAATTTTACAACAGCAAATGGAAGTGGGAATGCAGCAGCGAAACGTTCAGCATATCTTCTATATGCCACTGAAATTCTGGAAGCTCACCATCTACAACTGAAAAATGCATGGAATCCTTCGCTTTCCACTTCTTATGTTTCTAAATTCAAATCCAACTCTTCTTCATTTGAAAACATCCTTCGAGGAATTGCTCGTTTTTCCGGTGGAGAATGGGGTGGAGAAAGAATGACAGGTGTGTTTGGTGGTGAACAAGAAGAAGAACATTCTTGTTTTTCAGACAATACAAAAGCAGACTTTTATTATGATGCGAAAGGCCTTGATAATCTTTTTAACGGAACTTATACAGGTTCTCAAACCATTAGTGGTTACGGTTTAAAAAATCTTTTGGGTAATGAATCTAGTTATATCAAGGAAAGAATCGCCACTGCAGAATTATTTTGTCTCAATGAATTTACAGAAGATGTTTCCTTAAACCAAGCTTGTAATAGTTCCATTGTTTCCAGTCGATTTGATCGTATGATTGCGACAGTAAACGTCTCTGGTTCAGCAACAGAAAATGCTGATTACAACATCTTCCGATACCAAATCCAACCTGCAGTACAAGAAATAGCGAAAGCTCTACAAAGATCTGCAGCAAGTTATGGTGTCTCCATTGGAGATGATGGTTTAGTTCTCGAATAAAAGAAAAATAAAAAATAGAAAAATGAAATTGAAACACCTTATCCTAATCGCAAGTCTTGGATTGATATTCCAATGCAAAAAAAATGATGATGACCAAACAAATACTGCCCTAATCCTTGCTGCTATTATATCCTCCCCACAATGTTATATGGGAGATTTTTTAAATGATCCATGCGAACAATACAGCGGTGGAGACACAACCACCTTTGATTCTACAGAATCTGCTTTTGACTTAGAAGCTGCAAACGTTGTGGATTCTAGGCGTTCCATCGACTTCCAAGATGGAAATGCAAACTTCAATCGTACTTGGCTTCCCGCAGGGAATTCCTCTGTGGCGGGCCTTGGTCCTGTCTTTAACAACCGTTCCTGTCAAGGATGCCATGTCAAAGATGGACGAGGGAGACCTCCTGCAGATGGAACAAGTTTTGCTTCCATGCTCATTCGTTTGAGTGTTCCAGGATCCAATCCGACCACAGGTGGTCCTCTTCCTATGAGTAACTTTGGTACTCAATTGAATACAGAAGGAATTTTGGAATTTGGAACCGGAACACAAATCCCAAAAGAAGGAACTGTTGTAATCACTTATACGGAAGAAGTTGGAAATTTCCCTGATGGAGAAAGTTATTCCTTACGTAAGCCAAGTTATACGATTACTTGGAATGTGGGAGGTGGAGCCACTCAAATCAATGTGGCAAATCCAGGACAACCCTACCATCCAACGAACAATGCTTCCGGTAGTTATTTAATATCACCAAGAACCGCACCAATGCTTCCGGGACTTGGACTCCTCGAAGCCATTCCAGAAGTTACGATTCGCTCAATTGCTGATGCGAACGACTCCAATGGTGATGGAATTTCCGGTAAACCTAATTTGGTCTGGGACACAACCCAAGCAAAATCCTTTCTCGGAAGATTTGGATGGAAAGCCAACCAACCTAATTTAACCCATCAAAATGCGAGTGCTTTTATCGGTGACATTGGACTCACTACTCCCATTTTTCCGAATGAAAATTGCGCCACTGGACAATCTGTGTGTTCGGCAAGCCCTTCTGGGAATGGGTCTAGTCCAGAAATTTCTACAGACCGTTTAGCGCGAGTTACATTTTACACAAGTTTAGTGAGTGTACCGGGAAGGAGGGGTTGGAAAACAGAAGATGTAAGAAGGGGAAAAGAATTATTCATTCAAATCGGATGTTCCTCTTGCCATATCCCTAGATTAAAAACGGGAGATCATTCCATTTCTGAAATTGCCAACCAAGAGATACGACCTTATACCGATTTACTTTTGCATGATATGGGTGACGGACTTAGCGACAACCGATCCGACTTTTTAGCAACAGGGAATGAATGGAGAACCACTCCACTTTGGGGACTTGGACTGATCGAACGAGTCAATGGTCATGAACTTTTACTTCATGATGGAAGGGCACGAGGCATTCAAGAAGCCATCCTTTGGCACGGTGGAGAAGGAGAACAAAGTAAAAACAACTACAAACTCCTAACCAAAGAATCAAGAAGCAAAGTCCTTAGTTTTTTAAAATCTTTATGAAAGTAATGCAAATCCCATCAAAAATTTTTATCTTAGGCTTTTATCTATTGTTATACAATTGTGGGATCCCATCAGATAAGCCTTCCGAAAAAGCACAAATCCTTGGTTTAGTAGATACCTATCTAAAAACATATACCACATCCAGTTTGCTCACTGATATATCGAACAATCTCATCATTCCCAAATATCAGAACTTAGATAATAAAATTTCTGCCTTACAAACGGCCGCAACTACCTATACAACAACGCCCGATACTACAAATTTAAATCTTGTTCGTAATGCTTGGATAGAAGCTGATCTTGCTTATAAACAAATTGAATGGGCTTACTTTGGACCTGCTTATATTCCTTATAACGTATATTTATATTTGGATAGTTTTTCCAGAGCCTTTCCCATTGATCCGACAGCAATCGAAGCAAAAATCACTTCAAACTTAGCACCTAACGGCCTTAAAGTTGACGGACTTGATTCCGTAGAGTATTTACTTTTTAAAGACAATGTGACAACTACCAATACAGCATTTGCCGATACGAATCGAAGGACTTATCTCACAAAACTGATCCAAGATTTAAAAACCCAAACAAGTTTGCTTCTTTTTCATTGGGATAAATCCAGAACCTCTTCTTTTTATTATTCCTTTACGAATGCTGGAAAAGGAAGTCGTGATTACCCTAACACAAAAGACGGACTAACAGAACTCACGAACCAGATGGTATTTTTCTGTAACACCATCGTCGATATCAAAATTGCAGAACCATCTGGATTACGAGCCACGAATTTAGGTGTGAAAGATATTACAAAAGTGGAAACGCCATATGCAAATCTATCTCTTGATTCTTTGTTACAAAACTTACAAGGTTTATCTGATTTAGGAGACGTTGGGTTTTATAAATTTTTAAGTCTTAGAAGTGAGACTGTAGTCCCAAGACTTAAAGAACAAATCAAAGTCACAAGTGCATCTGTCACTTCTGTAAAAACTAAATACGGAACCTTCCAAAATGCGATTACCACTGGGAATAACGATGTGGAATTGATGTTAACTGAATTTAAAAAACTAAGAGTTCTCATCACAACAGAAGTGATCAGTTCCCTTGGAGGAACCATCGGAGTTAGCTCAAATGATGGGGATTAAAAACTTATTACAGCCTGTATCCTCACTTTCTTTACATTTTTTTAGGATTGGTTATGGATTTGCGACCACCATTTTAATCTTTAGGTATTTCTATTACGGGTGGATTCATTCATATTTCATCAAACCTAGTTTTTTCTTTAAACATTTTGGCTTTGAATGGATCCAACCTTTACCTCCATTCTTCACCTATCTACTATTTGGTGTCCTACTCGTTACCGCATTGGGAATTTTTCTCGGATATTTTTTGAGGTTTAATCTTTTTGTATTTACGATTGGATTCACATGGTTTCATTTTTCCGATTCAACTATTTATCTAAACCATTATTACTTAATCTCTCTACTTGGTTTTTTATTATGGTTATCTCCAGTAAGTAAATCCACGTTTCCCATATGGCAATGGAAAGTTTGGATTATTAATACAAAACCCATTCCAAAATTTTGGCTTTATGCCTTTCGTTTACAAATGGGTCTAATTTATTTTTTTGGTGGAGTTGCCAAACTCCAACCAGATTGGTTATTCGAAGCCCTTCCCTTAAAACTTTGGTTGTACCAATCGGAAGGAAAATTTCCTCTCTTAGATCCTATTCTTGGCCTTCCTGTAACTGCCTATGTTTTTTCTTGGATCGGTGTAGTCTTTGACTTAAGTATTCCTTTTTTACTTTGTTCCAAACGTTTTCGCTTTTTTGCTTGGTTTGTTGTTCTATTCTTTCATTCCTTTACATCCTTTCTTTTTCCCATTGGAGTTTTCCCAATTGTCATGAGTATCTCTTCTCTTATTTTCTTTGCTCCTGATTGGCCTCTTCGTTTTACCAATCGATTTTTAAATAATAACCAAAAAATCTCAGCAATCCGACAAACAAACAATCGTACAAAGAACCAAGATCAAAACGTCGGATCAGATTTCGGATTTGGATTTAAATACTATATTTTACTCACCTATCTTTTGTTACAAGTAACGATCCCATTTCGGCATATTTATTATCCCGGACAAGTGATTTGGACAGAAGAAGCGATCAAATATTCCTGGCAAGTGATGGTCGCAGACAAGGTAGGGTCGGCCACTTTTATATTAAATGGCAAATCAATTAATCCCAAAGATACACTCACCGAATACCAATATAGAATGATGACCATCCAACCAGAACATATCCTGCAATTTGCGAAGTATTTACAACGAAGAGAATATGAAAGTTCTGGGTTAAAAGATGTTCCAGTCTACGTCCAGTCCGATGTGTCAATCAACGGAAAACCTTCGAAACCACTCTTTCCACCTAATGAAGATCTAACGAAGATCAAAATCAATTTTTCCCCTCTAAAAGGACTGCTTCGATGAAGTATCAATGCGTAAAACTAACTCTCTTTTTCCATATACTCTTCTTTTTAAGTTTAGAGATTCAATCCCAAACCAATCCGGAGGAAAATGAACCAAAACCACAAAAAAACGAAGGGATTCATGTCATTGGAAGTAAAAAGGAAGATCTAAAAAAAATTCCAGGATCGGCATACATCATCGATAAAAAATATCTAGAAGAGGCATCCCCCACAGATCCAATGGAAGCTCTAAGGAGATCTCCTGGTGCAAGTGTCCGTTTCCAAGATGCGGCAGGACTCACACCAAACATTGGTTTTAGGGGGGTGAGTAACGAAGAATCAAGGAAAACTCTTATTTTAGAAGACGGAATTCTAACATCTCTATCTCCCTACGGCCAACCTGAAAGTTACTACTCCCCTTCCATTGAAAGAATGGAAAGGATTGAAATCGTAAAAGGGTCCGGTTCTATTTTATTTGGACCAAATACGATTGGAGGGATTGTTAACTTTGTCACCAAACGTCCACCAGTTGAATCTACATTTTATACAAAGAATGTGGGGGGTGAAAACGGATACCTATCTACTTACAATTCCTATGGAAAAAGTTTTGGTTCGAGTGCGTTCGAAGTGTCTTTACTCAGAAAACAGGGTAATGGATTTCGCAACTACCAAAAATTTGACGTCACAGAAGGGAATGTCAAATGGATCCAAGACTGGAATGAAAACCACAGCACTACGATTAAATTGGGTTACCATGTACAAAATGCCCAGTCCACCTATTTAGGGCTTTCACAAGGATTGTTTCGGTTGGATCCAAAAATCAATCCGGCCGAATACGATGAAAAACAATTAAACCGATCCCAATCGGTCATTTCTCATAATTGGAAACTATCCGATGATCATACCCTCATCATTAGAGGGTATTTTTCGCAAGCGGAACGGAACTGGGCAAGACAAGATTTTTTATCCGGCAAATCTTCGTCAGGTGGTTATCTGAACGCTCCACAAGATACACTCCGCACATACTCACCAGGGATCATTGGAAATCGACCTGGAGATACAATTTATATGCGTGAATCTTACATCAGTCGAGACCAATCCTTTATGGTTGGTGGTGTAGAAACAAAACTTGAATCTAAGTTTTCTACATTGGGGCTCAAACATGAAACTGACCTTGGGGTTCGAATCCACGGCGAAAATAATCTCACCCAAACCAACGTAAAAAAAACAGATGATCCTTTGGGTTATCTTTCCAAAACAATTATCCAAGAAGAATCTCTTCTCACAAACATCGCACAACCGGCTCTGCCCAATTTTAACCTTAACAGACAAGAAAGAAAAATTGAGTCCTTTGCTGCTTACTTCCAGGATCGAATCCAACTTTCAGAAAACTGGAAACTCATACCCGGTGTTCGGTATGAAGAAGTGAGACAAAAAGCCATCACAACAAGAAGGCAAGCAACTACCGAAGACTATCGGTTAGGTGCCGTTCTACCAAATGATATTTCTGTAAATCGTCGTAGTTCCAGTGAATCAAGAACTCACATTGTCCTCCCTGGACTTGGAATTACCTACGATATCACCAAAAAATTCATTTGGTTTTCAGGAGCTCATAAAGGTTTTTCCCCTCCCACATTTGGAACCTCTTTCAGTCCTCAAGGAAATGACTACCGCCTAAAACCAGAAACATCAACTAATTACGAAACAGGAGTTCGAGGAGAAATCACCTCCTACTTGTATACAGAACTTGTTGGATACAAAATGTACTTTCGGGATCAAATCATCAACGTAAACGAAGTTGGTGGAGAAAATGGAATTCGGCCAGCAAATACTGGTTATTCGACTCATACAGGAGGAGAATCTGTAATTGTTTGGGATCCTGCAAAAATGCAAAAATCAGAATGGAGAGTTCCCATCGAATTGATTTACTCTCGGATCGAAGCCAAATCTAGAAGTTTCAATCCATTTCCAGTTTCACAAACCAGTGATGGTAAAGAAACAATAGAGGTTTTGCCGGCCTATACAGTAAACAACTACCAATACATTTCCTCAGATACAACAGGGAACTATTTACCTTATGTACCAAAAGAAACCATTACAACCGCAATCAGTGTTTCTTCCCCTCAAGGTTATTATGGGCGTTTGGAATACCAATACATTGGAAAACAGTATTCTGATTTACTCAATACAAAAGATGAATCCGAAGATGGCAACAAAGGAATCATTCCCAAAGTTGAACTTTGGAATACTAGTTTAGGTTACCGATCTCCCGAGAAATGGTCTGTGTTTATCAATGCAAAGAACATTCAAGATAAACAATATGTTTCAGGAAGGTTGCCAACAGGAATCCAACCAGGACCGTTTCGGCAAATCAATGTTGGATTCACTTTAGAACTATAATCGTTTTGAATGATAGAAAATGCTTCTTGTAATGAAGTGTTTTTCTATAAAACAAGAGTCGCTAAAAATACTTTCCAACCCGATCATAATTACCGAGTGCCGAAATAATGGTTGTCTCTTCCCAAACATCAAGAACGGCACCATTGTCCCGCATATAAACCAATACATCCCCTCGGTCCAAAGTGGGGATTTTTGTTAACTCTCGTAGTACAAGCGATAAACGATCAGGATTTCTTTTATTGGGAGAAAGTTCTGCTTCTGACTTAAAATTAAACCTTTCCCCCAAATCTTGACAAAAGGTTTCCCAAACACGAATTGACTCCAAGATGGATTCCAAACGGATACGATTTTCCATTTCCTTTGCGGTTTGTTCTCCGGACTTTTTGATTCCAGAAACCATCATCATTCGTAAATAATAATAGAGAGTATGGCTATTTAACAAAATTTTACGAATTTCATTTTCACGAAGATTAGAGAAGATACCAAGTAAAGTCTGCATTGTCAGATTCTTTTCTTCTAAAAGATCAAAATAGGCTTCCCAGGTTTGAGGATCTAAATTAGACAAAAGGTGTATTTTTAAAGTGGGGTCCCTATCCATCTCTTCTGCTAAAGATAAAATTCGTAAACTTTGAGCAGAATTGAATAAAGTCCGGACTTGTAAAAAATAGGAATTGGAATCAAAGTTACCGGATAAAAATTGTTTCCCATACCCAAAATAAATAAACTTCATCAGAAGTTCTGGTGTTAGGCTGTCGTCGTTCAAAAAACGTTTGGAACCTTCCTCGGAACGAAGAAGCCATAAATATTCAAAAACTAAATCACAAAATTCATCTTCAACTAACATATGGTCAGCCAAAGATTTTAAATCCGCGCCTTGTTCGATGGATTGGAAAAAATCTAATAGTTCACCGGGAGATGCATTTTTCCAAAACTCTGATGCCTTCCATCGCATCCCCAAGTTGTATTCTGCCAATTTGGTTATGTCAATTGAATTTTAGAAAGATTCAAAATCATGAATATTAGTATAAATTCCAATAACTGCTTCGTAATAAAGAATCACAAATTTTACCATTGGCACCAGGATTTAAAACAAGCACTTTGTCATCTGAATGCGGAATAGCGTATATTTTTCCGTTAGGTGCATAGACGGCATCTCCCCATTTATTAAAGGTAGCAACACCTGAACTATAAGTGGTAGAAGTGAGATTATCTGGGTCAATGGCTATGATTTGGTCAATGTCTGCAGGAATGCCATAAATTTTACCGTCTGCGGCTAAAATTCCACCTCTCCACTTGGAAGTAAAAGAAATTGGTGATGGCCATAAACTCATGGAATCATTATTTGGATCGATGATTAAAAAATCAGAATCGTCTGCGGCCATGGAAAATATTTTCCCGTTAGGTGTTACAACTCCATGTCTCCATTTATTATTAACATTGAATGTTTTAGGTTGAGGGAGAAGATAACTTCGTTCCGAATATGGATCTAAAACAAAAATGTAATTGGACACAACAGGGAAAGCATAGATTTTTCCGTTCGGTGCGAGAACCCCTCCTTCCCACATATTAGTCTCTGAAAGTGGCGAAGGTATGGTACGAACCGTATCTGTTCTGGGATCAATCACAAGTATTTTTGAAGAAGCCATTGGGATTCCATAAATTAAACCATTGGGGGCAAGAACTCCTCCCCGCCACTTATTTCCACCGGTTTCGGGAGAATCAATCGTATAACTTTCGTTTGTTTTTGGATTGATGACTAAGATTTTGTCAGCATTTCTTGGGATGGCATATATTTTTCCATTCGGAGCAAGTACTCCCCCTTCCCATTGTCCAGAGCCACTCATTCCAGTTGCGTAAGAGAAAGTTTCATTCGTATTTGGATCCAGGACTAAATACTCAGATTGGTTGAATGGTATGGAATAAATCTTTCCATTATCCGCAAGAACTCCACCGAGCCACTTCGCTGCACCAGTATATGGTGGGATAAAAGTGGTAGAACTAACACCAGTAGAACCAAGTGCCGCTTGTTTTTTCATTTCGGCGGATACATACTTCCAACGTCTCGGTTGGATCACTGCTAAAGGATCCATTTCGCAGATGGAACGATTGGGTGCAACAGAACCACAATACTCTCTATCATCATCTACAAGTATCCGCGCCAAATAAAAATCCTGGAAAGATTCCGATCCAGGGTCACATCCGTTTTCTAAATTGGGCAGTTTACAAGAAAGAAAAATAAGGCAGGAGAACAGATAGAACCAAAACAGAATGGGTGTGGTAGAGGGTTTCAATTAGGTAGAACTCACTCGGAATGAAACTAACGATCGACACGTAAATTGTCAAACGAAAGAAATTTACTAATTGGTCCTTAGGAGGATAACGTAAGAGAGACGGTAGTTTTAGAATTTAAATTTTGATTTCCATTCCCTTCCTTAAAATTTTGGAAAATCAGGTTGCTTGATTCTCATAAGCAGGTCACCTTTGGAAAGGGACTCTCGGTATGGAAGTTTTACCAATGAAAATTCATAGTTTTTTTCCCTCCGCAACCTTACTGCCTTACGTTCAAAAATATTTGATTATAGAATCAGAAAATGAAATAGAAAACAATATCCTTCCAAATCCAAACCTTGTTTTATCCTTCCGATTGAGAGGGATTCTACGGTCCGAAGAAAACAATTCTGTCTTTGATTTACCTCGTGTGGGACTTGCTGGATTCAGAAAATCAGCAAGGAAAATCTTTTACTCCAAAAATTCTTCAGCACTACTCGTCATCCTTTCACAAATCGGAGCTTCCGCATTTTTCAACGGACCAATATCCGAGTTTTATGGAAAAACCGTTAGTTTAGAAGATCTGGTTCCAAAGCCCGCAATTGATACTATCGAAGAACAACTGCTTGGTTGTAATTCCCATAGAGAAAGAATTGAGCTAATCGAAAATTTTTTACTACAAATCAGAAAAGACAGAACACTCGATCCCATGATCGCAGAGACATTATTTAAAATACAAAAATCCCAAGGAAAAATCAAAATTGGCGAGATCAAACAAGGCCTTCCGATAAGCCTTGATTCTTTAGAGAAAAAATTTAAAACCTCTATCGGAACCACACTCAAACATTTTTCAAACCTTTTAAGGATTCGGTCTGCTATATCCTCCCATTCCAAAGAAACGAACCTAACAGACCTAGCAAACAATGCAGGATATTTTGACCAGTCCCATTTCAATAAAGAATTCAAAATCTTCACAGGTTCATCACCCAAAGAATATTTCAAACATCCACAAAACTGGTAACCCACCTTTCTTTTTCTGATTTTTTACAATTTTATCTCCTCACTTCACGGTATCCTATTCCATAACTGAGCGACCCAGGCCAAGAAACATATGAGGATACAATGAACCAAATTCTAATTGATCGATTCCAACTCCCGAAAGAATCAAAAGAACCCTTTTTAGCAAGAGTCCAAATCAATCGTGATTTTATCAAAAACATAGAAGGATTTATGGGAGACCAAGTTTTTATCCGGGAAGAAAACAGTGGGATTCAATTTGTAACCATCGCCACTTGGAAAGACAAAGAAAGTCTCGAAAATGCAAAAACATTAGTAGTTGCGGAATACCAAAAACAAGGATTTGTGATGCCGGAATTTTTAAAATCACACTCAATCCAAATCGAACGAGAAATTTACGAACCTTTCACATAACCTTTTCAAGATTGTTTAGCCAAATTAACTACTGTTTGATTTTTTAAAACAAACAGTAGTTAATGATACTATATAAAATTAATTTCTGGTGATCCAAATATCAGGGTTCGATTCCAATGAGGATCGATAAACAGATCATTCTTCCGAATGATCTGCAAACGCTCAAAAGTAACAAAAATCAATGTAAGCCTACCATCTATCGTTTTTTGAATATGGAACGAGGACTTACGAAACGGGAAGTATAAATTTCACTCGCAACTAGCAGTCATTATTTTAGAAGATCCAGTATTATTAGAAACTCCTACAAAACGATTGTTTCCGAAAGTAATCGTTTTCCATGCGATTTGCTCTGGGGCAAGTTGCGCTTTCCAATTGATTCCGTCTTCTGATGTCATAATCCGATTGGTTCCATCTTGAGATACCGCGACGAACAGTCCATTTCCATAAGTAACAGAAATCCAAGTGTTACCTTCAGTTGCAGACCGCGGTGTCCAAGTGATTCCATCCGGAGAGGTCATCACCCGATTGGTTCCGGTTCCAGCAACTGCCACAAATTGACCATTGCCATATACAACTGAGTACCAAGTATTCGTTTCAACATCAGTACGGGCCGTCCAAGTGATCCCATCCGGAGACGTCATCACTTTTCCCGATGCCCCTAATGCTACAAAAATTCCGTTACCATACGTTACTTGCGACCAAGAATTTAGAGGCACATTACGAGATGTCCAAGTGATTCCTTCGGGAGAACTCATCACTCGATCCGTACCATTAGTGGAAACAGCCACAAACGTTCCATTACCAAAAGTTACACTTTGCCAAGTATTTAATGATGCTGCAGTTCGATCTGTCCAATTCGCACCATCCGGCGAGGACATAACCTTATTGGTTGCAGAGGGAGATGTAGTAACATAGAGACCATTTCCATGAGTAATAGAAATAAAAGATCCAGTTTCCGAAGTAGTATGCCCTGTCCAAGTGATTCCATCAGAGGATACCATCGCTGCAGTAGTTCCGTTTGCCGCTATTGCCACAAAACGATTGTCCCCGAATGTGACGGACATCCATCCATTGGTTTCCGGAGGGGTTCGTAAGGTCCAGTTAAGTGTTTTATTCTGACATCCTAAACTCCCTGTATTGTTTGCCGAAGCCAAAGCTCCCAGCAAAAGTAAAGACGAAGAATCGTCTTTCTCCGACTTTGGAGTACAACCAATTGCGGAAATAATAAGCATACTTGATAAAAGAACAGTGCGAACGATTTTTCTCATTTTTGGGATACCAACATAATTTTTAAGCCTTATTATTCGAATTTACTAATGGACTGTCAAATCGCAATTTATGCATTTAACATAATTAGGCAAAAAAGGACACAGCAACTTAGATTCAGCTCTTGCTGAGTTTTTTACCTATTTTGTCTAAAATTTTGCTACAGATGGTTCCAAACGATTCCACCACGGCCTCTAACTATCATCAAACTCGCGAAAGAAAAATTTGCCTCTGGTATCAAATAGAATCATTCCGAAGGAATGATTCTATTCCACCAACGTTCCATTAGGTTGGGTTCTAGGCTTCGGTCGCAAAGTGCGACCGCTTCTCACCCTTCAAAAGAAAACAATTAAGGTTCAGTGATTTTATATTTGTTCCAGCGCATACTTGTTTCAACGGAATGATCAACATTAGTGATCAAAGTAAGATGAAATAATCTACGTGTATTCGGCTCTTTCTCAAAACATTGATTTTGGCTTCTATAATATTCGAAGACTTTCGTGGCATGATGCCAATCACAGTAAAATACTTTTGCTGGCTTATCTATTTTAATAAAATTGCATCCATATTCATGTATCGTACAAGTAGTTCGATAGTAATAGCTAGGGGAAACTTGCCCATTCATTACTGAATGGTTAACACTTGTGAACGCATCTAGGTCTGTTGGTTTTTGACCTACAAGAAGTTTTAGATCTAAATAAACAGGAGATATGCGTTTTTTCGTTATGTTGAAATCAACGAACGATTGCGGTAGATTTGGTTTGCAATTGGAAGAAATATCATGCAATCGATATCTACCCGAAAATGAAATATCGCTAACGAGATTTTGTATAGAAATTGTGCGATTCCAAATATTTCCTGAGATAATTTGACTTCTATCTTGCCCCAAATTATTCTTAATTTCGATAGTTTCTTCATAATCTGATACCTTTTTTCCGCAGGACATATAACTTAAGTCCATATTTTGCGAACTCATTCGAATCGGTTGATTGATTGCTCGATTCAAAAGATAACTATTGGTATAATTCCCTACTAGGGAAACAAATGGCAATGGATATTTCACATCATTGTAGCCATGCACAAATCCAGGCTGGTTTAAATGCTCAATGTTAGTTTGCACTTGGAAACTTGTATGTTCAGCCGATTGAACTTCAAACTCCCTTTCATAGCCAGACAAATTAGATGCAATTGGCCCATAGAATTTCCCGTTGTTTTGGTTGATAATGTAATAATTGATCTGCTTGTCATTATTCAAAAAAAAGACAAACTGAGAACTTTGATCTATTTTAAATTTATTTAGATATTGGTAACCTGATAATACCTTTCGATCAGTTTCAATTAAATTTCCTGTTGGCTTGTCGATTCGATACAGTATAAGATTATAAAATTGAAGTTGTGGATAATCTACATAAACCACAACCATATAATTTCCATCTGCAGTAATTTCAAAATTCAGGATTAAATTACCTGCTTCCAAAACATTACTTTTCATTTTCAGATTTCCATTCGATGGATTAACTTCGCATTTGGTTATATTAAATTCATTACCAGGATATAAATAGTAACAAAATTTTCCTTCTGGATGAAATCGGAAATTATACAAAGTGAAATAATGCAAATCCAAAGATTGCGGAGATTGGTCTATTTCTAAAGTCTCTGCATTCAATCTATAAATCGGATTTTGATTCAAAAAATCTCCGTTAGCAATATAAATAGATTGATTGAATCCATTATATACCATTTCAAATCCCATGCCATACACTATTGCAGATTCTTTATCAAAGATAAGAGTTCCATCAGATTGGATTATATACTTACTTATTCGATAACCATAATCCCCGTTTAAAATATACAAATTCCTCCCGTCGTCGGAAATTATAAAAGATTCCAAATATGGAACATTGATTCTTTGCAATAAATGGGCAGGAACTGCTTCGGAAGAAAAAACAGATATTGAATTTTCGATTCCATTTTTATATCCTTGTACATAAAATACTCTCGGGATTTTTCCCCATTTCAAATTCTTAAGCAATGTTCCGTCAGACACAGATGTCATATTAATGCTTGATGAATAAGCATTTACCAATTCTCCATTTATATCCAGAGACTGCAGATTAAAACTGGAACCATTAGACAAACCTGCGATGTACTTTGGTCTCTGGTGACCTGATTGAGTCACTCGAATTGGCCCAGCGGGTAATGATATATTTCCAGATGAATCTTTGATCCATAAATAGAAATCCTTGAAATTTCCATCTCCTCCCAATCGAGTAAACAAAGAATCGCCCAAAATTCTATCTGGCCTTATCTTACTATCATACGCAGATGGATTGGGCTTTATTGGTGAATATGTCATAAGATAACGAAATTCATTATTGATACTTTCTTCAGCTTCAAAATAGAAAATTCCATAGTTAAGAGATGTAATCGGTTTAGATAACAATTCAAATTTTGATATCACCGGTGGTGTTATATCCGAACTATCCATTTTTGTATTATAGATAAGCTCAAATAGATCATCCTTTCCATCACCATCAGAATCTGCAAGGGAAGGATTTGAGTTACAATTATAATCATGCCAAGGCTTGTATAAACATTCATTACTAGATTCAATAATATCTGTTATACCATCGTTATCCGAATCTAAACCTGTTTCGATCCGGTAAATATCGGGAAGACTTAAAGCACCTTCAGCATTTCTAGCATAAATTGCGTAATAGTAAGTTGAATTTGGATCTAAACCAGTTTCTCTAAATCCAATATTTTCTATTTCCGAAATGTTTGGAGAAACACCATCCTCAACGGACGAAGGTGGAAAATTCTTTTTTCGACGCACTATTATATTTTCAAATCTTGGATCTTTGGTATACGTCCATAAAAATGTAGCAGAATCACTTCCTGCAGCCGCCAATGTTATATAAAAAAAATTTTGAACGTAGCGGTAATTGTTTTGCGTCAAACAACTAGCTACCCCTAAATCGTTCGGCTTCACAACTACCCAGTAATTTGTTTCGACTCCCGCATTTGAAGGTATACCTTGTCGGTTTCCATGCATTGTGACAACTTCGTTCTTTAAAAATTGTTTTTGATAAACCTTGTAATAACCAACGCCATCTGTTGTTGTTATTTGTTTATCTGTAAGGACCCACGAATTTGTGGTTAGCCACGTTGCATCCTGACTACCTCGACTATCATACATAACGTAAACAGTTATATCTTCAAAAGCAGTAAACTTTATATATTCGTTACCATTATAATATTTATGTTGGGAGAAAGGTCCGCAATCATCTGTGTTTGGTGACGGCGCCCCTCCATTACAGGTAGCAATCCCATAAGCTCCAGAAAAATCTAACGTTGAAAAATCGTTATTTGAGATTAACGTATAATTTCTATCTTTATAATATTTAAAGTGCTCATTGATTTGTGTCCAGACTGCACCCGAACTTCCGCTAATGGGCATTTCTTCCGAAAGACATGCTGGAGCTGCCGCGACTCCAGTACCTGCTAATTTTGGGACGGCAGTCAGAATAAAAGGAGTAAAATGGTCCGTTTTTGCAAATACTTTTCCTTTCTCTTGATCGACAACTATCTCGCGTAGTGGTTCCCATTGGTTTGAAATTTTGCTAAAATAGAAAACTTGAAACTCTTCTAAAAAACCAGCGCTCTCAAGTTCTTCTCTATTGTATGAATATTCTAATACGACGGGCTCAGAGAAAACGGCAGTTTTGATTGATGCGGAATCTATCTCTTCAGTTAGTTTTGTTTTTAGATCTATATCATATACTTTTCCAATCGGAACATTTAAACTACCAATTTGACTCGGTATTTCAATGTTTGATGTATTTACAGAAACAGACACATCTGGAGAATCAAAAAAAGTTCCCGTTGGAAGAGCCAAATTAGGCTGAGAAACGATATCGACTGGATCAGGCAACTCACCGTCATTAGCACTGATTCCAATAACAGCTAATACCGAATACCATGCACGATCAAATTTAGATTTTGGAATGAGGTATTGTGTACACCCGAAACAAAGGAGAAGTAGAAGATAGGCCGTTTTTTTCATATTTTTTCCGATACGAAAAAATAGAAAAAACACCAAAAAACGTCAAGTTAGTTTACGGGATATAACGGGAAAAAGGTGATTACTTATATTATAATTTATTAACCATACTTTTGACTGAAATAAAACACTTAGAAAACTATCTTATGAGCATTGAAGATAGTTTTTAGAATTTTATAATTAACTAAAATATTTTTACTTTAAAGACAACTCACATGGTATGGTGCGTTAAAAGTAATTAATTCGCCAACCCTGTTTCCCGAACCACTCCCCTCAACCCTAACTCGGGTGGGGGGGTTTGATGACTCGCGTTCACATTATGTCACTTTGGAAATCTCAAAGACAATACGCTGATCCTCATTTACGCTCCGGACATAAAAAACGTCGCTTGTTACGAGTGCGGTTTGTGAGCGAACATCGGTTTTTGGCCTAAGTTCTGACGACTTAGCTTTTATAATATACAACGTAGTCTAACGACAATTCTAACAAAAGTAATTGGGTTCCTTTATAAAAGAGGAACCCAACGGGTCTCACTATCAACTACTGAATATTTTTTTACGGAAAATATTCTGAGGCTACCTTGTTACGAATCAACCCTCTTCACGAGTTTTACTTTAGAAGTGCCTCTCCTTAGGTTAAGGACAACCTCTTCAGGTGCTCCCACCCAGATGGTTACCCGACAAACCTCGAAAGCGAAATTTCCCTGATTTTATTGAAATAGAATCATTCCGAGGGAATGAGTTTTTTCCACCAACGTTCCATTAGGTTGGGTTCTCGAATTTTGACAATTTGTCCAAACTTGGGAGTGAGAAGATCAATTTTATAAATCTCTGCTTGTTTCTCCAGTGATTCCGCAGGTTCGTACCAACTATGTAAGGATAGGTTGAACATCCCCCAGTGAACGGGCACAAGTCTTTTGCCTTTTAAATCCAAATGGGCTTTGGCAGTTTGTTCTGGCAAAACATGTACCGCTTCCCACATCGGATTGTATTGTCCATTTTCAATAAAGGTAAGATCAAAGGGACCAAACTTATCACCAATATCTTTAAAGTGCACATCGTATCCGGAGTCACCGCTAAAATAAAATCTTTCTTTTTCACCAATCACAGTCCAAGAAGACCATAAGGTTTTATTTCCATTGGTACCTCGTCTTCCCGAAAAATGTTGGGCCGGTGTACAAACAATTTTGATTTTTCCTAAGTCCAAAGTTTGCCACCAATCAAGTTCTGTTAGTCGATCATCTGATACACCCCACTCTTTGATATGAGAAGTAACCCCCAGAGGTGTGATGAACTTTGTATTTTTTGTTTCAAAAAACTTGATGGTTTGCATATCCAAATGGTCGTAATGATCATGAGAGATGATGATGTAATCAATTACCGGTAATTCTTCCAACTTTACAACAGCATCCTGGAATCGTTTGACCATAAAACTAAAAGGAGCAGCAGACTCAGAGAACACAGGATCAAAAAATAATATTTTTCCTTCTATATTCACAAGAAAGGTAGAATGTCCAAACCAGATAAATTTGATACTTTCATCAGGTTTCAAAAACTCTTTAAAATCAGGCTTTTCTTCTGGTAATCGAACATCTGGCCTTTGGTTTTTATCACCACCAAAGAAAAACTTAAAAAACAAAGAAAAGAAGTTTTGCCCTTCCCGCATCTTTTCCAAAACATCGGGTCTTCGGTTGACAAACTGATCCCGGTCCTTATCAAAATGAGTGGATTTTTTTATTTTTTCGTAATGATCCCCATCAGGATCTTTCCCAAAAGCACTACAATGGAATTGTGTCACTGCAAAAAATAACAATAAGGTAATCGTAAGTTTTTTCAAAATGTTCCTGCCAATAGATAACTTTTTTTAGACTCAATGGCAATTGAAGTTTTTAAAAAAATCTTCGTTTTTCAGCGAAGTTAGTCCTGAAATGATAGAACCGAAACAGAAATCTTGAAAATTCTGACCACCCCTGAAAAAGGGTAAATAAAAGAGAGATCGAATGGTTATCCCGACTCAGGCCCAAACAACCCCTAACAAACAAAAATGAGTTGTCTTTTGATTCAATTTTTTATCTCTATGTGCTATCTGTCCAAGTTTTTAATGAAACCCAAATCACTTCTTTTCAAAAATTTACAGATACAAACAAAATATAAATAACCCTTTACCAATCATATAGGATGGACATAGTAAAATGAAAAACCGAATCGGCGTGATCTTATTAATATGGGTCTCTTGTTATTCCCAACAAATCTTACCCTGCGAACCATTTGACCCAGTCCTTTTAAAACCGGTAGATACATCACGAGAAGATAAAGATTTTTTTGCTTTCAAACAAAAGTTAGAGAAAGCGATCCAAGAGAAAAACATCAAATTCATTGATTCGATAATTGATCCGCAGATTTCTTTTGCATTCTCCGAGGATGGAATGGGCAAAACAAAATTCTTAAAACATTGGAAACTAGATAAAAATCCAAAAAATCCAGAGTTTTGGAACAGGCTTTCCCAAACCATAAATCTTGGTTTCACATTTAAAGATAATATTTGGTCAGCTCCCTTTCTGTTTAACCAAACACCTGAATCCGTTGATATGTATAACTCATCACTCATCATAGGTAACACGGTCAATGTTCGAAATAAACCCACCAAAAAAGGAGCCATCCTAACGCAGCTTAGCTGGGAGTTTGTAAAAAATGAATATGATGAAACAAATACTAGCAACAAAGCACTTCCAGGAGAACCTTGTGTATGGAAAAAAGTATGTATTTCCGATGGGCAAATTGGATATATCTGCGAACAGTATTTGCGAGGTCCTCTTGATTACAGGGTAGGTTTTTCCAAAAAAGCAAACTCATGGTCGATGCTGTTTTTTGTGGAAGGTGGGGACTAACTAAAGTCGTACGAGTTACAAAAGGTGAACACTTTTAAAATAAAACCTCGGTTTTTCAGGAGTGACTTGTTCCATTGAACTAATTATGGTATAGGGGAAATTCGCACATCCCACGAGCCACACCCCTCCTCCCTAACTCGGGCGGGGGTTTGTGGACTCGCACTCTCATTATGTCACATTAGAAATCTCAAAAACCAAACACTGATCCTTACATTCCCTTCAGACATAAAAAAACCCCGCTAGAGATAGCGAGGTTTATGAGTGAACAATGGTTGTTTGGTTTTAAGTCATTTAGGACTTAGCTTTTACAAT
>NZ_RQGA01000015.1 GCF_004769575.1 Leptospira perdikensis
AAACAACACACCTTTCTCCAAAAAGCTAGAAGTCTTCTATCTTTACTCAGCTAAAAAAAGAGGTACTTTGTATGTAATTGAACAACCTTTACTTGTATATGATAAGCATCCTAACCAGAAAAACATAATCAAAACTAGTTCTGAATTTATTTCATGCTCTAGGTCGATTATAAATTTCAATAATTTTAAATTAGCCGAAGGGTCGAACAAATTTGAAATAATTACTCCTAGAGGCTCACAAATCTTCTTCAATTTTAGAATTAAAAACGGGATATTCCAGTCTTTTCAAAACGAAGACGCAGATGTAAAAATAGGAATAAGCCCTTATCCTATGAAATGAAAAACTACGCATAACAGCGACTTAACGCTTCGCTTCGGGACTAGCCCTCGCTCGGTCTGCGACACATTCCCCTTCTGTCACTCGTCTGCATCCGCAAACTCCGTGCCAGTCCCTAACGTCCCATCCGGGACTCAGGGTCGGGGAACGTCGAGTAGCCTAGTTCGTTATACGCCATTTTTTAAAATTAAAATAAGGAAATATATTTAGGAATAATCAAAATCAATTTATAGATAAAAAAAGAAAATTTTACGGTAGTTTTTCTTGTTAAAGAGATCATTCTATTCAATTAAAGCGTTTTAACAATACTACTAAAGAATTCTTAAAAAATAGACAAATACAGAAACTAACGTTTCAAATCTTTTTAACATGAAATATTCTAAAATTACGATACATTTAGTTTTTATATTCTATTTTTCTATAAATTTTGGATTATATTCAAAACCAAACCAGATTGACTTCTCAAAAGAACAACCAATACATCCCTATTATCAAACTTTAAATGAAGCAAATAGCTTGGATTGTAAAGAAAAACAGCTCTGTATACAAAATTGCTCTGACGGATCGGTTGCAATTATTACCAACAAATATACTAACAAGCAAAATGTTCGATTGGCCTGCATTTCAGAATGTAGTAAAATCATTTGCACAAAACAGAATAAATAAGAATACAATTCTATTCAAAAAAACGGCGTATAACAGCGTCTTCCCGCTACGTTTCGGGACAAGCCCTCACTCGGCCTGCGGCAAATTTTCCGTCTCCCTAACGCCTTCTACGAAGGCTCAGGGCGGAAAACTTCGGGAAGACTAGTTCGTTATACGACATGATTTAATAAATTTATAAAAAGGAAAATAAAATGGCAAATTACGAAGAGAGAATACAAGACACATTTACTGGTGAAATAGCGATTATTAAATCCAACGATTGGTACATCTTTAACCAGAAGAAGGAAAATAAACTGGCCTCATGGGAAAAAAGAGGTCATAGACTTCATAAACAACAAACCAAAGAAGAAGGTTTAGAAGAAGCAAATCGACTAACTAACGAAGCACTAGAAAATATAAAAAACATGAAAAATATCCTAAAATATACATTAGGTATTGATGACAAAATAAATTGGGAATCATTAAAAGATTACAAAAAATTTAAACAATTCAAATTCGATCTTCAACCTCCTGACTTAAACTCATATCTTTTACAAGCACCAAGATGGTCAATCTTTGAATATATTTTTAAATCGATCACCGTCAAAAGAAAAGCAATACTAGAAGAAAAGAGGAAAGAACATGAATTAGCAATGGAAAGATTCAACAAAACCAAAGAACGAAAAATAGCAGAATACGAATTGGAAAAAAAGCAATTTGAAAAATTACAAGAAAAACACAATAAAGAAGTAGAAGATCTGAAAAGCCGATTCGAAAAAAATGAACCAGAAGCAATTGAAGAATACCTCGATTTAGTTTTTTCAAAATCAAAATATCCTGATTTTATCACTTTGAGTTATGACTTGCTCTTTGATGAAAGTAGAAAAACAATAGTAGTAAATGTCGAATTACCCGACCCGGAGTCTCTACCAAAAGAAATTGAATATAAATATATTGCTAGTAGAGATGAATTTACAACAAAGGAACTCAAGAAAAAAGAATTTAGCGAATTGTATGAAGAAGTGATATCACAAATTGCTATTAGAACTGTTCATGAAATTTTTGAATCCGTCTATACCAATTCCATTGATTTTGTCGTATTAAATGGCTATGTCAACTCAATCGACAAAAAAACAGGCAATGATACAATTGCGTGCATCGTTTCAATACAAGCAGAACGTGATTATTTCAATTCATTAAATCTAACCAAAATTTCAGCTAAAGAATGTATAAAAGGATTAAAAGGTCTAATAGCCAGTGAATTTATAAACCTCGCTCCAGTTAAACCAATATTGAATTTAAATAGAGAAGATAGGCGAATTATAGAATCTGAGGCTGTAATAGATGATATCGACTCTAACAATAATTTGGCATCTATGGATTGGCAAAAATTCGAAACATTAGTAAGAGATATCTTTGCTAAAGAATTTGCAGGAGAAGGAGTAGATGTAAAAGTAACTCAAGCATCAAGAGATGCTGGCGTTGATGCCATTATATTCGATCCAGACCCAATTAAAGGTGGAAAATTTGTCATCCAAGCAAAACGATACAATAACATAGTTGGTGTAAGTGCAGTAAGAGATTTATTTGGCACTGTTATGAATGAAGGAGCAGTTAAAGGTATTTTAGTCACTACTTCTAATTTTGGGAAAGATTCAATCGAATTTGCTAAAGACAAACCACTTACCCTTATTAGCGGAGCCCACTTAGTTCATTTATTTAATAAACACGGATATAATGTTAATATAAAAATTAAACAAAAATAAATCACGTCGTATAACAGCATGTAAACGCTGCACTTCGGGACTTACGCCCTCGTTTGGTCTGCGACACATTCCCCTCTGTCACTCGCCTGCATTCGCAAGCTACGTGCCAGTCCCTAACGTCCCATCCGGGACTCAGGGTCGGGGAACGTCGTTTACACTAGTTCGTTATGCGAAATAAGCAAATTTATGAGTAAAAAACTAAAAAATGAACCTATCTCCGAATCTGATATAACTGAATATCTGGATTCAAATAACGACTTTAAACTTGAATTAGAAACTTATAAAGTTTGTAAGGAATTCGGTTTAAATGCAAATCATGCAGGCACCTATGAAGATCCAGTGACTAATAAACCTAGACAATATGATATCAGGGCTACCTTTCAAAAAAAATCATATTTTATAAAATTTTCTATTGAATGTAAAAATTTGAAAGATTCATTTCCATTAATAATTCATAGAACACCATCCCAAGAAAAAGAAGCATATCATGAAATTGTTTACAGCCAAAAGGAAGAGGAAATAGATAATTTCCGATTTCCATCTTTAGAAGATATGGCAAATACAATTCGATTATTTAATTCATTATACATTGAAGGAGATTTTGCAGGAAAATCAAGTTCTCAATTAGGTAGAAGCATTGATAATGAATTTCAAAGTTCTGATAGTGAAGTTTATGATAAATGGACACAAGCTATATCTTCAGCCTGGGATCTAATTGACGAATCAAAAGAAGATTATCGTAATACTAAAAGTCAATTCAGTTTTACAGCTATAATTCCAATTTTAGTAATTAGCAACAATACACTTTGGGTAGTTGATTATGATTCAGATGGAAATAGATTAAATAAACCTTACAAAACTGATTTTTCTAGCTTTTATCTTGCAAAAGATATCTGGACAGGTCAATATGGAGTCGGATATAGTATCTCCCATTTACATATCTTTACACTAGAAGGATTAAGAACATTTTTTGAAACTTTAACAAAGGATAATTTAGAATTTTTAAAATTTTTTCCATCTGATAAAATACAAGAAGAATTGTTAAAACTTCAAAAGACCCTATAGACAAGCTTACTTCGCATAACAGCGACTTAACGCTTCGCTTCGGGACAAGCCCTCGCTCGGTCTCCGACACATTCCTCTTCTGTCACTCGCTCGCATACGCAAGCTACGTGCCAGTCCCTAACGTCCCTCCGGGACTCAGGGTCGAGGAACGTCGTTAAGTCTAATTCGTTATGCGACATTTTTAAAACTAATGAATATATAAGTTTCGAATTGACAAAGTTAAGAAAAAAAAGATTAAAGGATGGTACTTCGAATGAAAACTTTTCTTACAACAATGGTTTTACTATTATTCTTATTTTCCTGTAGAACATCAATGCTCAAATGTTCCGAAGAGAACCAATGTCAAAACAACAAAGGCAGATATATCGCTACAGGTGAATTTAAAGACATTTATGAAGGAAATACTAAAGTAAGTCCTTTTTTCAATTTTTGGGTTGAACGTATTTTACCTTTCGGACATGGAAAAATGATATATATTCAAGAAAAACCAGGATATCTTCGGAACGAATCCCCTATCCATTCTTATGAAGGAGGATGGGATTGGACTCAACTTACCCCAAGCGTAGATTACATAAGCGTATATCATGGAATAGGGAAAAAAACATTAACTGATGGGACTGTAATTGATACTGAATGGAGTTTCGGTGATCATAAATTCGGTTCACCTGGAAAAATTACTTTTAAGGATGGAAGAACAATCTCAGGAACTTGGGGAAAATATTTTCTATGCTCAGGAAATTGTTTAAATGGAACGGGAAGCTGGTCCAGTTCTGCCGGCGGTTGGATTCAATCAGGAACTTTTACTAATGGAAGCCTAAATGGAAACGGAGTCGAAGAAACAAACGAATATATTTTTACCGGAATTTTTGAACGAAACGGCAAAGTATCAGGTAAAGTAAAATGCAAGGTAAATATAACAGATTGTAAAAATTCTATTCCGAAAGGGTACCATTCATCATTATTTTTCGAATAAAAACGTCGCATAACAGCGACTTAACGCTTCGCTTCGGGACTAGCCCTCGCTCGGTCTGCGACACATTTCCCTTCTGTCACTCGTTTGCATCCGCAAACTCCGTGCCAGTCCCTAACGTCCCGTTCCGGGACTCAGGGGCGGGAAACGTCGTTAAGTCTAGTTCGTTATACGACATGCTTGGAAATAGACACTTCAAGATTTCAAATCCGTTTGATAAGGTTATGATTAGATTATGCGGAAAAAATCAATGTTTAAGATCGCTCCTTAATTAATATATTGCAAAATCACCAATAATAGTGCTTGACGCTAGTATCTTAATACACCAGTATTGACTTGTGATAAAATCCTTCAGAGACAAAGAAACTGAAGCTATTTGGAATGGTGCTTTATCTAAAAAATTTCCAAAGGATATTCAAAGAACCGCTAGAAGAAAAATGATCCATATCGATAGTGCTAAAAATCTAGATGATTTAAAAACACCGCCAGGAAATAGGCTACATCAGTTGACTGATGATCGATCAGGACAACATTCAATAAGTATTAATATGAAATATAGAATCTGTTTTAACTGGAATAATGGTTCTGTCGAAAATGTTGAAATTATAGATTATCATTAAGGAGATTTTGTATGAATAAAGAACTTATGAACATTCATCCTGGGGAAATTCTATTAGAGGATTTTCTTAAACCTATGGAATTATCTGCTTATAAACTTGCACAAAGTACTCTTATCGATCAAAAAAGAATTAGTGAAATTATTCATGGAAAAAGGGCTATTACAGCAGATACCGCTCTCCGATTCTCTAAATTCTTCGGAAATTCTCCTGAGTTCTGGCTCTCTATTCAAGCTCATTATGATTTAGAAATCAAGCAATATGAATTGAAAAATGAGTTAAGAGCAATAAAGAAATATAAAGAACAACTTAAAGCTAGTTAAACCCAAGCACGTCGTATAACAGCGACTTAACGCTTCGCGTCGGGACGAGCCCTCGCTCGGTCTACGACACATTCCTCTTCTGTCACTCGCTCGCACACGCAAGCTACGTGCCAGTCCCTAACGTCCCCTCCGGGACTCAGGGTCGAGGAACGTCGTTAAGTCTAGTTCGTTATACGCAATAAATAAAATATTAATGAGAATCAACAATGAATGAAAATTACAATTTTATAATCTCAATTTTCGGAGCTCTTGCCTGGATCCCTCATTTGTGGGGGTATATTCAAAAAAAATTTATTCGCTCAAAAATTCAAATTTTCCCGAACAAAGAAATTGTTTTAGGTTACACTCAGGATGGTCCAATAATTTCATTAAGCATTGCAATACTTTGTGAAAGTAAAAATATTTTAATAAAAAATATTACTGTTACCCTAATTCACGAAAGTATGCAAAGAACAGATTTTTCTTGGGAAATGATTGAGGAAGAACTTATGGACTTATCAATTCCCGGTGCAGGCTCTCTTAATAATAGTAGAAATAATCAAGCAATTGTATTAAGAATTGATCAGGATGATTTAATTGAAAGAAGATACTGGTTCAATAACTCAAAATATATAAGTGGATATGGTAAAACTTTATATAGGTTCAGAGAATCCTACCTTAACTATATAAATTCTAATAATAACCAAGACTTAAAACAATTGAAGTCTAGTATTGAATATAACAATTTACTTGAATTCTCTAAAAATGAATTTTCATGGAAAGGCGGAAAATATTCAGGAAAAATTATAATCAGAGCTTCCGATGAACAAAAATTTACACACGATTTAGAATTCTTTCTCACAAAAATAGATCAGAAAGAACTAGAGCAGAATATTCATATTTTTAAAGACTATATAGAGCAGGAATATTTCGATCGCTCAATTTCAATTAAAGAATGGATCTGGACTCAAATTAAGAGGAATGAGGTGGATTTAAAATGAGAGGAAAATTAGATTTTGAACTCCAATTAAAAAAAATACCATTGCAATTTAAAACTAAAAGTGACTTTGCAACAGCGGAAGGAAATAATGCTGCTTGGATTTGTATTTGCGGAGAACTTTTAGTAGGAAGAAGTTATTTTCAATTCGGAGATACTTGCTATACCAAATGTCCTAACTGCCAAAGACGTTATAGAGTAAACCCAGATTCAAAAAAGAAGGCATTCGATGTTGTTGAATTCTAGCCTTCTCATTATTTACTGCGTATAACAGCGACTTAACGCTTCGCTTCGGGACTAGCCCTCGCTCGGTCTACGACACATTCCCCTTCTGTCACTCGCTCGCACACGCAAGCTACGTGCCAGTCCCTAACGTCCCTCCAGGACTCAGGGTCGGGGAACGTCGTTAAGTCTAGTTCGTTATGCGTAATTTTTTAAAAAATAAATACTATGGCACATAAAATCTACACTGGCAGATTGACAAACGATATAAGAAATCTAATCCAAACTTCAAATGAAATTGAAAAAATTAGACATTTAGGATTAAGAGGTGGATTCAGAGAAACAAGTCTAGGTAAAATTTTCAAAAATTATCTACCAATTGGATATGAACTCGGAAGCGGAGAAGTAATTGACTCAGAAAATAATACTTCCAGAGAAACTGATTTACTAATTTATAATAAAAGCTTAATTCCCCCTATTTTGTTTAGTATCGATGAAGGATGCTTTCCTATTGAAAGTTGTCACTATATATTTGAAATTAAATCCACTTCGAATGCAAATGAAATTCAAACAAGCATACAAAAATTTAATGAAATTAGAAATCTAAAATATACCCCAAATAACAAAAAAACACAACCAATTTGCGTATATTTTGCTTACGCAACAGATATTACAGAAATCAGCGAATTAGAAAGATATTCAAGATATGATAAAAATTTTTGGACTAACCCTGTTATTGATGTAATCTGTATCATTGGAAAAGGATATTGGTATTGCCAAAGAGATCAAAACCAACAAAGAATAATTTGGTATTTCAACAAAAGTGAAAAAGACAATTATGAAGTTGGACTTTTTCTATCCGGGATAATAAACACATTAAGTTCTGTTAATCAATTTGGTTACTATACAATAGACAACGATATCAAAAGGGAAATTGCAGCTTATATTGATATAAAAAAAGAATTAATCATTACATTTGATAAAATTAAATTTTTAAATTCCGGTCTATACCATATTCAAAATGGAAATTTTACTTGTGGATTTGTTACCCTATCAAAAGCAATTGAAACGAAGGAAAAATATTCAGCTTTTCTTTTGGATGAAGGATATTCCCTTTTTAACAAAAAACTATATAAAGAAGCCTTACTCTGGATATTGGAAGCCATATCGAATGAAGATACATATCAAAATAGTTATTTAATTTATCATAGAATAGGACTTTGCTACGACAATTTAGGGGATGTAGAGAATGCAATTTATTCATTCGAATTAGCATTAAAAATAAATCCCGGCGATACAAATATTAAATATTGTTTGGGCTATTGTATTTTCAAAATATCAAACCAAGATACTGCATTACTAGAAGAATCATTAAATTTAATGAATAGCATATTGGATTTCAACCCATATGATGAAGAAGCCTTAAGAATAAGATTTATGATCAAAGTTCAATTAAACGACCAATATGGTGCTAAAATAGATATTTTAAAAGCAATTTCGATTAATCCCAATAATTACGAATACTTCAAAAGTCTACAAATCGTAGAACATAACATTCGAATAATAGAAGGCTTGCCCTCCGGTGAATCGTTAATAAAACTAACAAAATTTTTATAAAACAATTTAAAAAACTACGCATAACTACGGCTTACCGCTACGCTGCGGGATTCGTTTCACTCACCCTTGCTCGGGCTAAAGCCACATTGTCCTCCGTCACGTTTCTTGCTTAAGCAAGAAATCGCGCCGACGCTAACGCCTCCTTCAGGAGGCTCAGCTTCGAGGAACGTCGTATCCCCTAGTTCGTTATACGTAATTGCTCAAATAGCATCTATGAAAATTAATAAAGAATTTCCAATATCATTTAATATTCAACTCGACTATATTAATGAAAAAGCCTCAATAGATGAAAGATTATTCATTAAGAAATTTAATTCTTATTTTGGACAATTTG
>NZ_RQGA01000016.1 GCF_004769575.1 Leptospira perdikensis
GCGAGTGACAGAAGAGGAATGTGTCGCAGACCGAGCGAGGGCTAGTCCCGAAGCGAAGCGTTAAGTCGCTGTTATGCGTAGTTGCTTACTTAATCAAAAAACTCTCCAGTATCGAATAATTGCCCGCACTTTTCACATCTTAACTGCCAAGTCAATCCACCATATCTAGATCTTAAATATGCCCCAGTATCTTCTGAATATGTATGTCCCTTCCCATCAATACAATAATATGATTCTAACTTGATTTGGTCTACTAAGGGTTGTATTATAGGATCAGGTGCGTAATTTTCTAAAATCTCAGCAATATTTGTGCTATATATTGAGCTTGTCTGATTGAATATTTCATCAAAATCGGAATGGTTTTTACTCTCATTTTTGGGATGGGAAAAATCTTCTGTATTTTCTGTGCAAAAGTAATAAACATCTCCATCTTTATAATTTTTTTCTTTATAATCCTTGTAGCTCAATATATGTAAAGCGTCTGCTATTGAATTTTTGTTTCTATGGAAAGGAGCTCTCTTTTCTAATGCGAGATCTATTATTTTAACCCTTAATTCTGGGCTAATTGTTACTTTTGTTGCTAGATGGCTTTGTAAAAAATTTTTAACGATTTGAAATGAAAAATTTGTTTTATCTATTATTTTTTGTTCATTACTTTTAGCATAAGCAATAAGTTTTTGAAGGAGAACTTTCTCTTCTTCCGACACAAAATCGTATAATATTTTAACTTGATCTACAGAGGATTTGAAACTTTGTATGTAGCTTTTTTTTACATGCTCTTCATTTCTAATAAATTCATCTAAAATAATATCATTTGTTAAAATGGATATTTTCCTATCAGTTGCTAGAGATATAAGTTTGTTAGTGATTTGTCTATATTTGAATTTAGAGCAAATTGTTAACCATACGCAGGTGTCAATATATATTTTGATCATACAACCTTTCTCTTTGATTTTAAGCAATTACGCATAACGAATTAGTCTTCCCGAAGTTTCCCGCCCTGAGCCTTCGTAGAAGGCGTTAGGGAAGCGGGAAATTTGCCGAAGGCCGAGTGAGGCCTTGTGCCGAAACGTAGCGGGAAGATGCTGTTATGCGAAGTATTTGCGTTTATGTATCATATTGAATATAGTGATTTATTTTCTCAGCTATTGAGTGTGTGATTGGTTGTAATATTCCTTCCTTAATGTTGATTTGAAATAGTCTTTTGAAATTAATAGCCCTTTGTCCTTCATGTTCCATGACTGACGTTATACTATTAAGGAAAAAATAAAATTCAGGTGGGGTCTTCTTATTTATAAATAATTCGTTTAAAGCCATTATCTCTAATGGATCGCTATAATAATCAAAGAATGGTTTTACATAAGAATTTAGTTTTTCTCTTGCATCCTCGCTATTTGCAAATGCATTAAATTCAGGTTCCGAAGTCCCATTTTTCACATTCTCTAGGTTTTGAATTTTCCAAAAATCATCATGGTCTATTATATTTTTTAATGATATTACAATTAATCCTTTTGTCGCTTCTGATTTTTCTATTTGATCAATTGATTTTTCAATATGTTGAAATATTCCCTTCGGATTAGGTGAATGTAAAACTTTACAGGCTATTCCAATAGATTGACCTTCATAATCAAAAATAATATCTGGATTATCTCCCTTTGAAATGTTCGGATTGTCAAGTTTGACTTTCTGAGAAATTCTCATACAAGCTAGTGCGAGATATAATTCAAAAACTTTATTCGAATTAGAATCAAGAACAGAAGATTTATCATTCTGCTGAAATTTGGATTCTGCAAGTAGTTTTATGTGTGGTATTATTTCTGTATAACAAGGATGGTTGGAAATTTTTTTTATTTTTTCCACGATATCGTGAAATCCAAGAATATCTCGATAGGTTTGGCGGAAGTCCCATTTTTGTTCTACTGGAATTGAGCCTTTGTCTTGTTCGAATAATTTTGTAGATGCGAGAATTATCGCTTCAATTGAAGAATTATTTTGAATAGTAAAATTTAATTTTTTAAGATATTGTTCTGATTCATATAAGTCTTTTTCTAATTTTTTAAAGTCCATTTTTTATCCTTTTTGCAAATATTTCGCATAACGAACTAGACTTAACGATGTTCCCCGACCCTGAGTCCCGGCGGGACGTTAGGGACTGGCACGTAGCTTGCGAATGCACGCGAGTGACAGGAGGGGAATGTGTCGCAGACCGAGCGAGGGCCTGTCCCGAAGCGAAGCGTTAAGGCGCTGTTATGCGCTGGATGTTTACTTAAAAGAAAGATTAAATAATTTTTTGAAAGCTAGTTCTGTTAATTCTTTAAAATCATTTAATTCGCTATCAGTTGGGGAATTAGTTGCTTTTTTATGAATTAGATCGCATCGTTTGTCATAGTAAAATTTTATTTTTTTCCAATTTGCTTCAGTGATTTCACGTGGTGTCCCTTTAGTTACTTTTTTTATTTCGTTATGGACTTGTGTTCTATCGCTAAACATACCTTTAATACGATCTTCAGAATATTGCTGTCCTGAATCATGGAGTAAAAATTCTTTAAATCCGATTTCCAAAGATGAGTCTAATAGTAATAGATTTATTCTATTTTTTTGAGAAAGTCTTTTATTTTTTGATATATTTGTTACGGCGATTATCGTTTCATAAAGGCCGACTGTCCACGGTTTTTGTTTACCAGTTTCTTGATTTTTAAATTTTATTAAATCTTCTTCTCTTATTTTTACTGGAGGTAGAGCAAGTGAGTATGCTTTTTTGACTTTTGGAAAGTCTTGAATAGTTTTCTTTTCTATTGTTCCTTTATCATAGGCATAGATTTTTTCTTCGGCATCATTGTACAATCTTCGACAAAGACTCGCATAAGTTGTAACAATATCTATTAGCGTATCTCGAATGGTCTCAAAAAAAATACTTTCATAATTAATTCCTGACTTACTTGAATTCCATGGCATATACTGAGGGCTACCAAAGACTTTTATTATTACACGAGTTAAGGAGACAACCCCGTGTGGTTGTCCAGCTTTTCCAGATGTAAAACCAACTTCATAACTTTTTTCAGCTCGTGAGATCAATCTATCGTTACAATAGAAAAAAACTCCATAATCTCCTTGCCCAGCAGATCCGCCTTCCCTGGCTAAACCAGCTGTTATATAGCATTCAAGTTTTGAATTTTCTATTGTAATTGATGTTTTAATTTGTTTTGGTAAGTATTCTGGATTGTAACTCCATGAATTATCGAAAACTTTAGATTCTAATTTTCTATCGTTTACTTTAATAATAAGGTTTTTATTTTTTAAATAATAACCATAGGTGACTTCTAAATGATCTATAGCTCTTTCTATTAGCTCTTCATTGAGGGGAAAACGTAATCGCGTGAGCTCAATTATAGTTGTCCCTTCATTTATTGGATCAATTTCATAGTAAGGCAAATCCCATGAGTCATCGACTAGCCAATTGTCATCGACATCAATTTGATATGTTTTGTTTTTACTATACCTTGTTTTAAATTTTATATCTTGAGCCATTGCAACAACTGCTCTTTTGGATCCAACTCCGAATAAACCAATTATTGGATGACTTGAATCGCTCGTCGTTTGACCTGGACCAATGATAGTAGAAAGGTCGCTTTCTCTTATTCCACCAGCATTATCAATAATCTTAATGAGTCTTTGTGTGATATCGATTTCAATTTCGATTTCTAAACTTCGTGACTTTCCTTTTTTTATCCATTGATCTAGAGAATTATCGACTAGTTCGCATAATGATGCTTTTATATCATAGTCAGCTATGATAGATTTGAAAATTCTTTTGCTGGGCGATGCATTTAAGTTTCCTTTTTCTGTTTTCATTTTTTTGGTTTCTCTCTATAAAATTTAAACATCTTGCGCATAACGAATTAGACTAACCGACGTAGGCTGGCCCTGAGTCCCCGGAGGGGACGTTAGGGATTGGCACGACACTTGCGTAGGCAAGAGGAGTGACAAAAGCCTATGTGTCGGAGACCGAACGAGGGCGTAAGTCCCGAAGTGAAGCGGTTAGTTGCTGTTATGCGTAGTTATTTTAAGTATACTTTTAATTTTGGACTCATGAATTGCCCAGATTCATAGTTTATTGACTTTATCGTTCCAATTAAAGTTGTAACTTTATTTTTTTCCAAGTTTATAACTGATTTTTCATCAGGAAATACTTTTTGTATTTCTACTTGAATTTCATTATTTTGTTCAATCTCTGAAGTAGAATCTTCAATGTTTTTACTAATGATTTTAGAATCGTAATACTGCTCGCTTTTACCTAAATAATAGATTGCGTTATATTTTCCAGTTTCCTGCCAACAAGTATTGCAAAAAGCAAGTTGAAAAGCGATAGCGAATGCAATAAGCGGATTTTTTTCAATATTTCCATCTCCATATAATAATTGAGAAGAGGGATCATTTTTAATTTGTTGAATTAGTTTTTTTGATTGTTTGATTCCTTCAGGAGAAAGTTCTGTCTCAGCTTTTACATCATTTAAATTCACAGATTCGAAAGATATTTTTTTACCTATCCATTTTGAATTAATTTCTTTAAGGTAAGTTAACTGATTTTTACTTCGTAATTTCTTTTGAACTTCTGTGTCTTTTGGATTTGGATTAAATTTTACGATATCACCAAGGATATTAATAATTAAATCTTTATCTGCATCATTTTGGTTTATTTCTATTTGTTCTGAAACTGGATACTGATCATTTTCATTTTCTGGATTTTCACCTAGAATAATTGTGAAGTTTGCAAAAATTATAAGGCAAAATATAAATTTTTTTTTCATTTTTTTCTCTTTGAATTTTTTAAAATAATTACGCATAACGAACTAGACTTAACGACGTTCCCTGACCCTGAGTCCCGGACGGGACGTTAGGGACTGGCACGTAGCTTGCGTATGCGGGCGAGTGACAGAAGAGGAATGTGTCGCAGACCGAGCGAGGGCTAGTCCCGAAGCGAAGCGTTAAGTTGCTGTTATGCGCTGTTTATGACTTTATTCAATTTTTAGTCGGTAGATTTCGCTTTCTCCAACACCTTTTAAGTTGATCAACTCTTTAAATTTTGAATACTTTTCTTGAGATTCAGATGAAAGCTTGGCAAAAACTGAACTTGATAGCAGAACTTGATCGGGTTTTGATTCTCCATTAATTCGAGAACATCTATCTACTACTAATCCAATTGGATCGATAATTCCTTCTTTAAGTAATCCGAAATTTGAATTATATACATAACCAAAATCTATAGATATTTTCGACTTAAGTTGCCAGGTTTTATTATCGTACCTTGCAATGTCTCGAAACAAAGAATGGGAATCTGTGGCGCAGCGAATGACACTATCGGAGCTGATTTCCTCGGTGAAATATGCCATTACTTCATCACCAATTGTCTTTACTATCGAACCTTTAAATCTTTCGACAATGTTTATTATTCTATGAAGGTAGATTAACTGTCTTTCAATCCATATACCGTCAGGAATTTGATTTCCAAGACAATATGTTTTGAAATCTGTCGAGCCACATAAATCGATAAATAGAATATATAAACGAATCGGATCAGCTAGTGAAATATCTGCGCTTTTTGAAACAGAAGCTAGTGAATCTAAATCTACTGCTTTCATTTGTGTAGATTATTTTGTATCCTGAATTTTGTTTAAAACAAAATCTTCTCCAGTTATAGTTAAGCTCCATGCATTATCTATAAAATTTAATAGTGCTCTCTTTTTTGCCTTTGAGAGTATATCTGAATAATTCAAAGTATTGGCTTTTGGAATACCGACTTTTGTAAAAAGTACTTTTATATCGTTCGTAGAAATATCCTTTTTCTTTTCAATCCAATTTAAATAATAAATAAAGAATACAGCAAGATCAGTAGTTACTTTCATTCCGTTACAGTATTTTCGGTAATATTCATTAATGGTCATTGTGATTCCGCTTTTTCCTAAGTCGGTATGGCTTTCGGTTTTTGGTTTATTCGGTTTTGAATTTACCGGAATCGATTCTAAATACGTTGCTAATTCTTTTTGCTTGGATTCTATCCATTTCGGATCATGAGATTCAAGTTCAAGTTTGTTTTCCCCAATTTGGATTGTAATTCTATACGTTTCTGACATTTTTTGTTCCTTTTTTGTTATTATTTAAAATTTCATAAATAGCGCATAACGAACTAGTGTAAACGACGTTCCCCGACCCTGAGTCCCGGCGGGACGTTAGGGACTGGAACGACGCTTGCGTAAGCAAGAGGAGTGCCAGAGGGGAATGTGTCGTAGACCAAACGAGGGCGTAAGTCCCGAAATGCAGCGTTTACAGGCTGTTATGCGAAGTGGTATTATCCTGGATTATCTGATAAAACGACCGAATCCAAATCATTACTTCTTGGAATGTCTTTAGATAGTCGATAAATTAGTTCTTGTTTTTTTATCATTAAATTTGGAATTAGATTTTGTTCCGTACCTTCATCATATACAGGTGCTAGATAAAAAGCATTAAATTTTGAATATTGCCTTAGAAAATCGGAAAGATTGGTAGAATTCGGATTTGGGTTCATTCGATTGAATCTACCAATCGTTATAAAATATTCCATTGGAAATTCTAATTTACTTTCCTTATTCAGTTTTAATATATTCTCTACATTTGAGTTAATATGCACGGTATAACCATGCGGATTGTAGGTGAGTGGACCATCGATTATGGAAATTCGGATTTGTTCTTTTTTATCTACAGATCCGATCCTTTTTATCCACGTTGAAAATATTTTTTCTGCAGCCTGTTTCGACTGAAATCTCAAACCTAATACAGGTGGTAGTTCCATTTTTTTATCGTACAAAAAAACGGTACCATTCCAATTAGCTTCATTCCATAATTCAACATCAATAAATGTAGTTAAAATAGCACTTTTTCGTTCTTTTTCCTCTAGTGGTAGTAAATCTCCAAGAGGAGGTTTTTCTGTTTTTTTAATTCCTCGAATTCGCCAATAAAGTTTTTCATACTCATTTGGATTACTAACGTTATAAGCTGTCTGTCCTTGTATAGGAAGTGGTATAAACTTTAAATGAGTATCTTCGAATACTATTGGTATAATTTTTTCGTTTCTCGATTTATTATTATATATTAATTGGTAAATTAACGAAGATTCCCAGGTTACTCCCTTGCCAAAATCTATGCTTGGGGATTTTGGTTTAAGAAAATATGCTTCTGTAGCAACTATTAATATAAATTCTGAATTTACAATTTGATCTTCCATCCATCTTGGCCAACCTTCTGAAGGTGATTCCTCATATTGATCGATGATTGAATTTATACCCTGACTTCTGAATTTATTGGATAATCTCAAAATTTTATCCATTAATTCCTCGCTATCGTGGCTATAACTTATAAATACTTTTTTGTTTTGCTCATTCATATTTAAAAATAAAATTTATACCATTTCGCATAACGAACTAGACTTAACGACGTTCCTCGACCCTGAGTCCCGGAACGGGACGTTAGGGACTGGCACGTAGCTTGCGTATGCGGGCGAGTGACAGAAGAGGAATGTGTCGCAGACCGAGCGAGGGCTAGTCCCGAAGTGAAGCGTTAAGTCGCTGTTATACGACGTAGCCTATTTTTAAATATTAAGTTTAGCTAGAGATTCTAAAGTATTCTTAATCTCTTCTAATTTGTATTTTCCTTCTGCAACTCCAATAACGAAGTCATAGAGAATTTCATTTGAATCAGGAACGTCATATCCATTAATATCGAGAAATACTAGTGAAGATGCTAAGGCGACTCTTTTGTTCCCGTCCAAAAAGGGATGATTCTTACATAGATAGAATAAGTATGCTGCAGCTTTATCAAATAAGGAAGGATGTAAACTTACACCATCAAAAGTAGTCATTGGTTGATTAATTGCCGATTCTAAGAGTCCATAATCACGAATATCGGCTGCTCCACCATACATTTCAATTTGGTTTTTATGTATAAGTATTACGTCCTCAATAGAGAGAAAAATTGTATCATCCAGCATTTATTGCGCTAGTTTTTTGAGAGTTTTTCCGTGTGCTTTATTAATCTTATCTAAAGATTTAGCTAAATTCTTCTCAATTGGTTTGATAATTAAAGATTTACCATCAGTAGTAACTTCGAGCGTAGAATTTTGATCAATTTTTAGTAGTTCAAGAATAGGTTTCTCAATAACTAAAGCGGAGCTGTTTCCGTGTTGTACGAGTTTTTTTAACATATACAAGCCTGTATTAACAATGTAATAACATTGTATAAACAATTTCAATCAAAAAATGAAATTGTTTGAATTTAGTAAATCAGTAAAATTCTACAGAAATTAGATTTTTGGAGTAATTTGAAATGATTGTCTTTCATCTCTTAACTGCATTTTTATATTCAAAATCGTTTTTTAGGCTATGTCGTATAACGAACTAGGGGAGACGACGTTCCTCGAAGCTGAGCCTCCGTAGGAGGCGTTAGCGTCGGCGCGAATCTTGCGGATGCAGGAGACGTGACGGAGAGGAATGTGGCGCAGCCCGAACGAGGCCGTAAGTGCCGAAGTGAAGCGTTTCCCCGTTGTTATACGCCGTTTTTAAGTTCTAAAATTAGAAACATAAAATTGGTCATTGTAAGTTTCTATAATATTTTGTTTTCTAGGAATTGAAAAGACTAGTAAGCTCTTTCGGATTCGTCAAATCTATAATCTTTGTTTATATCTTTGTATTTTTTTAGTAAAATCCCGTTTTTATCGTATAATATCCATTCATCGTAATTTCCATCTTGGTCAAAGTCTATAAACTCGCTTATTTTTGTTCCAAATTTATCGTATAAGATTTCGATGGTATCGAATTCAAGATTATATGGATTTAGATACTCTGACTTTAAAATTCCTTCGAAATTAAAATACTTAGCATATTTTCGTATATCTGAGTTGTTTTCGAAACATTCTTCTGACAATAGTATAAGATTACTTTTACTATACCCTCGAAGACAATTATCATCATTATCAAAGTCGTACTCAATAGAAGAATTAGTAATTGAATTTTTTAATTTTATGTTTTTATCGATTTGGGTAAGGAAAAGTATAAAAAAGAAAATATTTGATATTAATAAAATACCACATAGTAAGTTTAAAAGAGCAATTTTGTCTTTTTTAAGTGAGATTTTTTTTATACTTTCATATCGGTTTAGTTTTTTATTGTCAAAAGTGTTTTCTTCAATTGAGTCTTCAATTTCGATTCCAGTTTCGATGATATTAATGGCATTTTCAAAGTCATCATCTGCCACATAAACTTCAATTAAATTAGAGTGTCTTGGTATAACTCCATTTAAAACATCTAAGTCCTCTCCCTTTGTGGTAACTCTAAGATTTTGTGATTTTAGAGCAGATTCGATGATCTTGATTTTTGTATAGTCAATTGAAGTAAAAACTAATTTCAACGTTGTTATTCCTTTTTCTGAAACAATATTTTAAAAATGTCGTATAACGAACTAGGGGAGACGACGTTCCTCGACCCTGAGTCCCGGAGGGACGTTAGGGACTGGCTCGTAGCTTGCGTATGCGAGCGAGTGACAGAAGGGGAATGTGGCGTAGCCCGAACGAGGCCGTAAGTGCCGAAGTGAAGCGTTTCCCCGTAGTTATACGGCGTTGATTTTCTCAGAGTTTATTTCCTCTAAAAAACTTGTTCGGTCGTTTAATTTTAATTGCAGATTTACTAACTCTTCACTGATTCTTTCGAAACTTGAAATTGATAGGCGAAATCTTATTTTGCTATGAAATATTACGATTTTTAGTGTGTCAAAAATCATAAATATAGGCATTGTGATCATATTAAATAATCCAGAGAATTCCTCTTCATCGAAGGAGTCTTTAGTTTGATAATAATCTCCGGCACTTGGGCTGCCATGTACAAACATTGAGCATTCTCCGTAATACTTTAAAACCATTTCAAAGTGATCGTAGATTTCCGAATGTTCTTTGAATCTGCTAGACACATGTTTAATTATGTTCTTTACATTAAATTGATTTATCGCGCTTTCAATTTCATTCTTCTGTAAATGGCGTACATTAGGAAAATGTTTATATATTTCGTCCCATAAATTAATTTTTTCTTCTTCGGTTAAATAATTGTGAATATTTTTATTTTTAACTGAAGTTATAAACTCTTCAATTTGGCCATACAGATGATAGTTTATTGACAGATTGATTTTTTCATCAAAATTGAGTATAATGTATTGGGCTTTTAGGTAATGTTCTAGTAGGCTTCGAAAAAGAATTCTCGATTGATAATATGATTTGTTTTTTAATAATCTAGTTATGGTAACGTAAGTATCCGAGCAACGAAAAAGTAGGTATAAAGCATCTCGCGCTTCTAATAATTCTTTACTATTTTTGAGATAGCTATTTATTAATAATACATCGTTTTCGATTATTCTCCAAAATTTTAGGTATATATTGTGGCAGCTATCGCATGATTTTTCAAGTGTTTTAAACTCATAGATAGATTTCATTTAGTTTAATTTAATCAATGCCGTATAACGAACTAGACTTAACGACGTTCCCTGACCCTGAGTCCCGGACGGGACGTTAGGGACTGGCACGTAGCTTGCGATTGCAGGCGAGTGACAGAAGGGGAATGTGTCGTAGACCGAGCGAGGGCACGTCCCGAAGCGAAGCGTTAAGTCGCTGTTATACGCCGTTTCCGATTGAGAATATTTATTTGAGCCACGGATGGCGTTTTTTTAGGCTCTTAATAAAACAAATTCTTCATTGTTTTTCTTTTTTTTGGGAACAGCTTTAATTTCAACATCGAAACCACAAGCATGAACATAGTCGACTAGTGTGGAGATTTTGATATCCGACCTAGACTCAATTCTAGAAACACTAACCTGAGAAAAACCATCGACATCAGTTTGCTTGATCCCTTGTTTTTGTCTAAGCTCAGCCAGTTTCAATTTGAAAATTTGTTTTTGAGCGTCAGCTTTTGCTTGATCTATAATATCTTGAGAAACAAATTTATTAAGATCTGTATCAAAACTTTTTAATTCTTTTCTCTTCTTGATCATTTTATAAATCTCCCAAATATTCAGAATATAATTCTTCCGATTTTTTAATCATTGTTGGATAGAATTTCTTAGAAGTGGCTTTATTGCCACCAATGAGTAAAATAGCATTTCTCTTTGGATCAAAAACGAAAAAAATCCTATAAGGTCTATTTTTGCTATTAACTCTAAGTTCCTTCAAATTTTTAATTTTAGAACCCGTAATTGTATCGACATGAGGTCTTCCAAGTCTAGGTCCAAATTCTTTAAGAATCTCGATAGAAACTAAAATATCCTTTTTAGCATCGTTATCGAGATTTTTTAACCAAAGAACTAATTCTCCGGTTCTTTTTATTTCATACACTTAGAGTAATATAACGTGCAGGTAATGTATGTCAAGAACTAAGTAATGGAATTTTTCCATCTTTTTTCATTCTTACGGGCACGGACGCCCGTTCTTTTTTTGATCTTTCGGAAATGTCGTATAACGAACTAGACTAACCGACGTAGGCTGGCCCTGAGTCCCTGGAAGGGACGTTAGGGATTGGCACGAGGCTTGCATAAGCAAGAGGAGTGACAAAAGCCTATGTGTCGGAGACCGAGCGAGGGCACGTCCCGAAGCGAAGCGTTTCCCCGTTGTTATACGCTGGTTTGAAAGTATAGGTTATTTAAGTTCATTAATTTCGAATCTGAAATTTCCATTAGTATCTTTATATTTTTTTTTCGAAAATCCATCATGATCGTATTCTATAAGTTCGTCAAAAATTCCATCTTTATCACTATCAATGTATTCAAAGATTTTTTTACCGTAATAATCATATGTAATTTCTTTTGTATCAAATTCCAATAATTCCGGATTAAAAACTTCACTGATAAGATTACCATTGATGTTGTAATATTTTGCGTTTTTCCTAATTCCTGTAGATCTATCATAACATTGCGTAGATATCGGAATTCTTTCGTAATTTTCGCTTTTTAAACTCTCGTATAAGCAGTTATCCTCGTTGCTGAAATAGTAGTTCATATTTGGGCTGAATGTTGCGTTGTAGAATTTTTTAAAATTGTCAATTTCGAGAAGATAGAGAACCAGAAACACGACAGATGTTATCGCTAGAATCGCAGATGAAAATTTGTATAATGCTAGTTTGTCTTTTTCTTTAGCTAATGCTTTTATTGCGTCATATTTATTATTAGGAATTTCATCGATTTTATCTTCTTCAAATAGTCGATTTGGACTTTTTGCATTTTCAATAATAGAAATTGCATCATCAAATTCTTCTTCATTTACATATAATTCCAAAAGATTAGAATTTCTAGGAATAATACCATTTAAAACATCTAAATCTTCGCCTTTTAGTATAGATTTTATTCCATTTGCTAATAGTGTAGATTCGATTATTTTGATTTTATTGTAATCTATTGAAGTGAATACTAATTTCATTTTGTTTCTGTTTTGATTTTTTTCAAACTTGCGTATAACGAACTAGACTTAACGACGTTCCTCGACCCTGAGTCTCGGAGAGACGTTAGGGACTGGCACGTAGCTTGCGTTTGCGAGCGAGTGACAGAAGAGGAATGTGTCGCAGACCGAGCGAGGGCTAGTCCCGAAGCGAAGCGTTAAGTCGCTGTTAT
>NZ_RQGA01000017.1 GCF_004769575.1 Leptospira perdikensis
GAGCTACTTTTTTGTTTTTTAGGAATGGTTTCATATTCAACGGCACTGTGTTTGCAGTGGGCACAGGTTCTTCGGACTTCCACAGATCCGGAACTACTATAGGTTGCTTCACTTAAGATTTTACTCGATTTACAAACAAAGGTTTCAAACTTACAGTCTGGGCAAACTTTGATTTTTGGAAAAGATGTTCCTTTGTAAATATATTCAGGGTCGATATTTCGGAACTTTAGAATGGAATTAGAATGGCAACTTGAACAGACCCAAACATCATAATCTACGGAATTGAGAATTTCTTCAGAAATTTGGCCTTCCGACAAATGTTTGTTATCTGCTTCTTCGGAAAGTTTAACCATTACGGCTCCACATTTTTTGCAGTTTCTGGGGATATTTCTAATTTTTAATAGTCTTTCGCTTAACTTACGCATTCGTAAGTCACCCCAAAAAATAAAAAAGAGAATGATGCTACCAATGATAAGAAAAATCGAAATGGGAAATAAAGCATCATCCAAAAACTCAGAGAGAAGAGTGATGGTGAATATTACTGGCGTGATAATGACACCGTAGAATAAAGGAAAGTCTGTTTTATGGACAATATGGTATTTTGCCGTAGGGGAAGGGATGATCCAAACAACAATCCTTTGTAATAAATGTAAGAATGCAAAAAGGGAAATATAACCAAAGATAAAGTACTGTTTGGTTTGCCTGGTTTTTTCTTTTTCGATTTTTTCTTCTTCAGAAAATTTTTCATTTAACAATCGCGATTCTTCGTCATTTAAAAAATAATTAGACGTTGTATTGTAAGTTTCAACGGTTCTGTCTAAAATTTGTTTCTCTTCTTCGCTCAGTTGTGTATAGGACTTCCCTTGATAATCATAATAGTCAGTTCTTTCGGGTACGGTTTGATTGTTGGTGTCTTCTACTGCAACGTCCGTTACGGCCACACTGTTTGGTTCCGTGAGAAGTTGGTCCACTTCTCGTTCAGGGTGGTTGAGTTTTGTAATCAATGCGGCTACGGTTTCGATATGCCCTTTTTGAAAATTGTCTGCTTTGAATGCGGGGATGGTGTAAGTATCAATGATTCGTTTGACAACCACATCGGGAAGATCCCCTTCGAGACCATAACCGATTTCTATTTCCACTCTTCTCTGGTCGATGATATGTAAAACGAGGATTCCATTGTCTTTGCCTTTTTTCCCAATCTTCCAATAATTAAATAGGGCAACGGCAAAATCTTTTGGCACATAACTTCCAATTGTCGGTAGAGTGACAACGGCAATTTCTAATCCAGATGCCGCCTCTTCCTTATTGATCAACTGGTCAATGGAAGCCGTGTCTGTCAAAACACCAGCACTGTCCTCCACCCAACTGTTCCTGAGTTCTTTTGGGTTCGGAACCTTGGAAATAAGAGAGTCGATGGATTCTTCGTTGGTAGGGGAACAAAAAGTAGTAAAGAGTAGGGGGATCATTACTGTTAGGATCAGTAAATATTTAGGAAGGAAGTTTTGTCTTATTGGGAAAGGTGCATTCACGACCGCTAAACATTAGGAGGTTTCTTTTGTTTGTCAAGTCAGAGTTAAGGAGGACAAAGTGATTGGAATTTGAAGGAAATGAAACTGGATGCGGGAGGAACCTCTTATGCGGAACAGCTTGCCTTACCCGGAAACTGTATGAATTCTAGAGTCTTAACTTACAAAATCGGCAATTTCGACCCCATCGGAATTTTAATTCGTCTTGATCGCACGATTGTCAAATATAAAATAGATACTGTAAGGTGGTTAGAAAGTAAAGGAGAAAGAAATTGATCGAACATTCTCTTCTTCTAATGCGGAAAATATAGAGTAAGAGATACAATTATGATCCATTACAACTGGGTTGGCAAAGAAACGTCAGTGTACGCGGTTTCAAACTTTTACCTGATGTAGATTTAATTCCTGATCCAAATGTATATGTATTTGGTCCAATAGCACCAACTCCTGAATTATAAATTGTAAGAATGTTGTTAGTTATGTCAGAATTTGTACCAATGAGCGGTATCGTTGGATTTGTGATGACATTTGCATCTAAAAAACTTTGCATATTTGATGGTACTTCCAAGTTTTCAGAGAAACTAATATAAAGATAAGTTGGCCATGTAGTAAATGTTGTTCCTTCAACTATAGGTGACGTAGACGCGATATCAATATAAGCTGGTATGGATCCTTCCATATAAAATTCAATATTGATGACTCCTGCTCCGGCAACGGATGTTTCAGCTAGGGATGCAATACCTTGTCCAGTGATCGACAGTTTAAACGTAAATAATTCCGTTCCCGATTGGTCAAAGACTTTGATTGCCGTTTCTCCGATACTGAATGATTGATAAAACCTTCCTCCACCATCTAATGTAATTGTGTTTGCTAGACCAGATTCTTGATTTGTTCGGCTAAGGATAGTTAGGGTGCCGTTAGCGACTGCAGAACCATTCGCGTTAACAACTTGGCCTGTTATTAGGATTTTTGATCCTGAAAGCACCGCCGCAATCCCCAAGAAAGGGACTGCCTCTGTTCCCTCTTCCACTTCTGGATTGACTATGGGTTGCACCAAAGGGTTGAAATAGCAGTTTCCGAGTAAAAACCATAAACATATTAAAACAAGTGAAGTTGGTAATTTAGGATGTCGGTTCATAAAAATTGGCTCCGCAAGTTTGGGTGATGGTTTTAGAAATTGAACTTTGTCATGGAGGAAAGAACCCAAGACATTAATATTATAGAAGACCGGAATGTTTGGCAAGAAATTTCTTTAACAAAGAGAGGGGTTGGGAAGGGGCTTTGCGTAGGATTTAAGTTAAATAACGAGACCGGGTAGCGATTGCGGTTTTCATTAGCTCCTGAAACTTACTGTGATCATTTTACACTCCCAAACGGAAAAATCAAAACGCGGAATCAATGCTATTTCTTCTTGGGGTCAGAAATACATTCAAGCCGATTTTTATCCTGACTAAGGTGCATATGCATAATTAAAACGAATCGTTCTTGGCGTTAGTGCCTTCCCCGTGGCAGAAAGAATTCCTGGTTTTAAGGTTAAATCGTACACCTGCAGACCTGCAATAGTAGAGGGAGCAATCGTTAATGTATTTCCTGGGGCAGATGTAAAATTTTGAAAGATTGCAGAAGGCGAAATGGAAATGTATTGTGATAACCATGCTTCCGTCAAAGGCCCACTCGCCGAGGTTTGTATTGGTGCTTCCGAAAATGTAAACACAATCGATTCTATATAATTATTAATCACCGCACTATGGAGACGAGCCACCATCGATCCAGATTGATATATATAATGTGCATCTACCAACTCAAAGAAGTTATTTGATTCACTTCCATTGATTGTCCTCAAACTCAATATTTCTAGTCCCGGAGGAGCTCCACTCGTTACAGAAGAAACTTCACTTGGGCTGGAAACAGTGATTACCAATGTAAAAAAAGAAGACCCATCTTTAAGCACTGTAAAGTTTTGGCTACCAAATTGGTAGGGAAGATAAAACCTTCCTCCCGCATCTGTCCTGTAAGGTGATAGGGTTGATCTAGTATTATTTGTAGTAGAAGATTCTAAAACGAGGTCTACCATTGCCACCCCATTGGGATCACGAATCTGACCGGTGATGAGGAGGGTTGGTGTTCCTAACGCGGCCCCAAGGAGGCCAAGGGAAACATTGTTATTTTCTTCTTCTACTGGATTCAATAGTCCATTCACAACGGGGTTGAGGTAACAGTTAGAAAAAATAGAAAGAAAGAGAATTAGAAAATGGATCTTACGATTTTGCACTTTCATATTTCATTCTCCTCTTTGGGCTTATAATCCTAAAGGGCCAACCAAAAACTGGATTGTTGTTTGTTTAATTGATTTTCCTGCGACTGTTTTGATCCCAGAATTCAACGTAATTGTATAAGGAGTTAATGGACTTAGTGAACTACTTAACACAATGGTTACATCACTTTTGGAAATACTGGGAAATTCAAAACCAATGGTTGGATTCGTTATAAAATTTTCCGCAAGCCAAACCGATTGATTAGATGGATATTCTAAATCTTCGGAAAATTTAAACTTAAACCCACCCATAGTAATCGTGCTGTAGTTACTATCATCAATGAGTAAGCCATCATAGGGAATGGATGATATCAATTCCAAATACACCGGTGGCTCTACCCCAAGAACATAAACATCTAGGTTTTGGATTGTGAAATTAGTGTTATCAATAAAAAGGATTTTTGCTGCCGTTTGTGAGACTTCAATTTGGATGTTTACAGGGGTACCGGCATCAGAAAATTGTAAAGTCGCTGATCCTGTTGGGACATTAAGAGAGAATCTACCGGCGCTATCAGTGGTTGATGAGTTTGCATTGTTTTTGGAAGTAAATGAGGGATTGATGAGACTGACCTCAGTATTAGCAAAAGCAGTTCCTAGTTTTTTGATTTGCCCTGTAATACTAACGGTAACGGCTTGGCTCCCAAATCCTCCGGCTAATCCAAGTAATGCGGATGTGTCAGCTTCTTCAACCTTTGGATTCAGTATTCCATTCACAATCGGGTTGAAATAACAATTTTGAAACAATGAAAAGGAAAGGAGTAACAACCCAATTCCTTTTTTCATTTGAAGATAGGAAAACATTTCAAAATTTATCAATTGCATTGGAATGAACCTAGTAATTACTTTTTCTTTTTCAAAGATTCTAAATCTTTTTCTAGTTGTTCTAATTCGTATTTTTCTTCGGCTTCTTTTAGTTCTTGTTCCGTTCTGATTTGTTCCACGGCTTCGTCTTTAATGCGTTTGATTTCAGAATCGGAAACCATACGGTATCCACTCCCTTCACAAACATCAACGATAATGGTTTTACGAGTGATCGTGATGAGAAATCCTCCGAGAAGGGTCACTGCCATATCTGTCCAAGTAGAAGTTTGTTTGATGCGAACGGGGCGGTTGTCCTTTGGTAGTAAAACGTTCCAATCTGGTTCTTTGAACCTTAAACCACCAAACAACCAAAAGTATTCTGGATATTCATTGAAGGTTTGGCATTTTGCCGAGTCGGGCGCAAGTGTGATCATATTTCCATCGGCAACGGAACCGAGGACAAAGGAATCACGAAGGCTATGGGTTACCACTTCACCACCTTCTTCTTTGGCTTTTCTTTCTGATTCTTGTCGTGTTAATTCTTCTCTACGTTTACGAATCTCTTCTTGTTTGGCGGCGATGGCTTTTTCTTTTTCGAGTTTTCGTTTTTCTTCTTCTTCTTTACGGATGTTTTCTTCTTCCGATTCTGCAATGTCTTTATAGATGATTTTCAAAACAGTTTTTTTGGAAATGACCATATGTTTTCCATTTTGTGTGTCCACTTCGACACTATCCACATTTTGGTTGGTCACAATCCCTTTGATGGATTTACCTTGTTTGAGAAGGATGGTTTGCACCGCGCTCAAGGGAAAAATTGCAAATAATAGTATAATTAAGGTTAAATAGATGTTTCGCATTGTTTAGGTCCGTTTTCTAGTATTTTCCCTATATTATTAAAATTTAGAATCATTTGCAATACCGAATTTATTCATTTAACAGAAATACTTCGAGAAATAGGTATTCATTTAGCAAAATGACACAGGTTTCCCACCAAACAATCTATATCGAATCCGAAAAAAGTTGTCGCTAATAGATGTAGTTTGATTCGTATATTACATTGTTTTTTCATTGGGATGTGGATTTGGTTTTTATTTTGAAACAAATGTTTTGTAATATTGAGGTTACATGAAAGAAGATCAAAAGATGCATAAAGTACTACATTCTGTACATTTATGGGGCATTGCCGTGGGACTTGTGATTTCCGGTGATTATTTTGGTTGGAACTTTGGATGGTCCAAGGCCAGTTTTTGGGAATTCAGTTTGGCCGTTGGTTGGATTGCCACTTTCTATGTGTTATTTGCACTTTGTTTTACAGAACTTGCTGCCAGTATCCCTCAATCGGGAGGACCGTCCGCTTATGCAAAACGGGCTCTTGGCGATTTATTTGGACTCGTCACTGGGTATTTGGTTCTTGTGGAATTTTTACTCGCACCACCAGCGATTGCTTCTGCTCTCGGTGGTTACATTCATTTTCTTTTTCCCGTTATACCTGCGTTTGGTGCTGGTATCGTTATGTTTTGTTTGTTATTGTTAATTAATTTAACGGGTATCAAACAAACAGCACGATTTGAACTCCTAGTCACTCTTGTGGCTGTGTTTGGACTTTTGTTTTATTTAGCCTTTCTTGTCCCCCATGTTTCGTTGGATCGAATTCCGTCTTTGCCTGCAGTCAGTTCTATTTCTTGGAGTTCGGTTTTTCTTTCAATACCGTTTGCGATTTGGTTTTTCCTGGCGGTAGAAGGAGTGGCTTTGGCTGCAGAAGAAGTTCGTAATCCTGCACGAGACATTCCCATTGGATACACCGCCGGCATTTTTACTTTACTTTGTTTGGCGGGACTCATTTTTGTTTTTACTGCATCGGTTGTTGATATCAAAGAAATAGCCGAGTTGGATTATCCATTATCTTATGTATTGCAAAAGTTATATGGTGTTGATTTGGTTTGGCCTTTCGTATTTACATTCATTGGTTTGTTTGGTCTTGTTGCATCACTATTTGGGATCATTCTTGGAAACTCGCGATTGATTTATGCTATGGCAAAAGACGGATATTTACCAACCTATCTTTCTAAATTAAGTTCAGGTTCTTTGGTTCCGCAAAATGCCGTTCTTAGTGGTGGATTATTAGGTATTTTTTGTATGTGTTTTTTAGATACAGCCGAACTTATCACCATATCTGCATTAGGTGCATGTGGAATGTATTTACTCTGTCTTGTTTCGTATTTTATTTTGCGAAAAAAAGAACCACAAATGCCCAGGCCCTACAAAGCTCCATTGTATCCGGTGTTTCCTTTTGTGGCTCTGGTTCTAGGGATTGTGGCTTGTGGTTCCGTTTGTTTTTCTGAACCCTATTTGGCTCTTGGGGTTCTAGGGTTTGGGATTTTACTTGCAATTGGTTACCGTTTCCAATCCAAAAGGTAACGGAGTTTAAGTGGAATCCAATCGATTGGCTGGTATTGGTTTAGCGTGAATTCAATGAAATTGACAATGAGTTTGGAATCAAAATTCAATTCAATATGAATATTGAATTAACTACCCAGTTCCATTTTTGATTTTTCGTTTGCTTCCTGGCTACGATCCAAAAACAACCTCGATACAGAATCATCAGGGTTTTTATCCAATAGTTTGGCAAATCCTTCGATCGCTTCTTCAAAATCATCCCGACGAAATGCGTCTAGGGCTAAGGTATATTCATCTTTAGTCGATTTGAGTCGAGATGCCTTTTCCGGTTCATACCCATCCAAAACTTCCACTACAAAAACAGATTCTGTTTTTCCTTTGATTGCTACCCGGTCGAGTAACCGGTAATGGTACCCTAACCCATCAGATGCTTCGATAAAAGTATCCGCACTGATGACAATACGAGATGAAAAGAGTTTGGTAATTCCTTCAATTCGTGAAGCTAGGTTCACAGCATCGGAGATAACAGTTCCTTCCATTCTTTTGTGTTCACCTAATATTCCTAAGGTGAGATTTCCTGTATGAATTCCAATTCCTACTTCAATCGGAATATAACCGCAGTTGGCTCTATGGCTGTTGTAGATGCGAATGGCCTCTTGCATTTCCACTGCCGCTTTGATGGAATCATTGATATCATAAGGAAAAAGCGCCATGACAGCATCACCAATGAACTTATCAATGAATCCATTGTTGTGTCTGATGATGGGGCCTACTCGTTGTAAGTAACTATTTAGAAAGTCAAAGTTTTCTTTAGGGGTGAGTGTTTCTGAAAACTCGGTAAAAGATCTGATGTCAGCAAAAAGGATACTCATCCTTTTTTGAACTTGGTCTCCTAAATCCACATGACGAATATCTGTTTTGCCTAAATGGTATAAAAATTCTGTTGGGACAAATCGACTAAAAGAGCCACTGAGTTGTTTTTGCTCCTGAGCAAATTCTAGGGTTTTTGTTATGTTTTGTCGAACAATTCGGCCAAATGTAATGACTTGTAAAAAAACAAAGATAACCACTGTAGCAGGTGCTATGTACATTGTATGAATGTAGGATTCTGCATGTAAGACATCATTGGTTGCACCCACAAGTACCAAAAGCATTCCAAACAATAATAGTGTGGATTCCATTCGGTTTCTTTTGTAAGCGCGGGATAAATAAACAAATATGAGAAGGCCATTGGCAACAAAGGCAATCGGGTAAATGGATGCGGTCTCTGTGAAATATACTGGTGGTAACAACAAACCAAGTGTTAAGATGGATGATAAAATATAAAAGAAAATCCCCATCCGTTTGGAGAAGTCTTCTGGAAAAACGGTATAAAAATAATGATAGAGAAGAGGGGCAGACCAGAACCAAGAAACATATTCCAAACGTAATAGAATCCAATAGGGAACATCAATAAATTCGACTAAAATTCGTTCCCCGGTGGAAATGGTTCTAAACAAAACAGCTAAAGAAAACAAAAAGATTCCCATAGTGTGTTTGCCATCACGATTATAAAAATACATCACCAAAAAGAATAAACCAACAAAGGTCAAAACAGAAGATAACATGGTTTCGTTGATCTTTCGTTTGGTGAGTCTGTTTTCTGCTTTGGTATATGGAGAAATTATGATATCATTCCAAATCCCACCCTTTCTGTGTATATAGTTGGCAACATAAAGATCTATAGTTAAGTTTGATGTTTGTGGTAAAACGACAATGCTGGATTTGACTTCAGGAGTGTATTCATTTGCATTCGATCCTGGTTTTCCCGATCCACCTAAATACTTCCCGTTTACATAAATAGCGTACGAAGTGTCCTGCTCGTGGACAGTAAGAGCCATGGTATCCGAAAGATTGTCTGCCAGTTTGAGTTTGATTCGAAAACTGGCATGTCCAAATCCACCAAGTGATCCGTATGACATCTGGTATCCATTCCAATGTTTAGGAAGGTTAAGAAATAAATCAGTATCTGTTTCTTGAATTTGAAGGGGTGCCGTATTCCAAAAAAATTTCCATTCGCCGGTAAGTGCAACAAACGGTTGATCGGTGAAGGAATGATTGCTCAGGTCTAAAAAACCTTTTACAATTTCTGCTTTTACATTCCTCTCCTCTGAAAGACAACTGAGGTGAAGGAACAAAAGAACAAAAAAGATTTTTTTCATTTAAGCTTGTCGTTTCGGAAAAACCGTATAATCCTGAAGTTTCGTAAATTTGACTTCGTCTCGTTTATAACCGAGTAGACCTTCTAAAGTTTGGTAACGATTCATGCCCATACTAATTTCAACATCTTGACCAGTGAATTGTCCGGGATGTTCATAACCACAAGAGTGAGCTAAACTCAAAAGTTCTTTTCGAAATCCTTGAATGTATTTGGCGGCACGTTTCCCTTTGATTGTAGGATCGACACCACGTTGTAACCACCAATTTTGAGTGGCAACACCGGCTGGACAATGGTCTGTATGGCATTTTTGTGCTTGGATACAACCAATGGACAACATGGCTTCCCTTGCCACATTGATGAGATCACAACCCATGGCAATCGCAACGACTGCTCGATCTGGAAACCCTAGTTTGCCCGATCCAATCCAAACAATTTGTTCTGATAGTCCTTCTCTTTGGAAAAGAGTATAAACTCTTTGGAATCCAATTTTGAAAGGTAGAGAAACATGGTCGGCATAAGTAAGAGGAGCGGCTCCCGTTCCTCCTTCACCGCCGTCGATAGTGATAAAATCAGGACCTTGTCCCGTTTGTTTCATTTCGCGAGATAGTTCTTCCCAAAATTCAATTTCACCTACCGCACTTTTGATTCCTACAGGAAGTCCTGTTCCCGAAGCGATTTTTTCTATGAATTGAACGAGTTCTTTGACATTCGTAAATTCGCTATGAGAATTGGGCGATATACAATCCTTTCCTTCTTCGACATGACGAATGGCTGCAATTTCAGCATTTACTTTTTTTGCTGGCAGGATTCCACCTTTCCCTGGTTTGGCGCCCTGCGAAAGTTTAATTTCAATCATTTTGATACAAGGGTTTTTTCCCACTTTCTCTTTGAGAACATCCAAACTAAACTTTCCTGATTTGTCTCTGGCACCAAAGTATCCGGTTCCAATTTGCCAAACCATATCCGCCCCTTCCATATGATACTGACTTAAGCCACCTTCACCTGTGTTCTGATAGGCGCCGGAATCTCTAGCTCCTCTATTGAGAGCCATCACCGCATTTTTACCGAGAGAACCAAAGGACATTGCAGAAATATTAACAATGGAATAGGGTCTGTATGGGAACTTACGTTTAGGCCCAATGATTTTTAAACAAGGAATACAACTTGGGTCTTGGTTGTGAATATAAGCCTTTGCTTCGGGGTAAGGGAAGGCTTTGTGTTTGATGATGGGATATCCAGGTTCGTATTGGATTTCTGTGGTTCCAAATCCAAAATTGTTGTTTTGACCTTTGGCCGTTGCATAAATCCAACTTCTTTCCGTTCGATCAAAAGGACGTTCTTCTTTATCATGGGCTACCCAGTATTGTCTGAGTTCTGGGCCGATCATTTCTAAAAAATACCGGAGCCGTCCTACTATGGGGAAGTTTCTCTGAATCGTGTGCGTTTTTTGCGTAACGTCTCGGATAAAGACGGACACAAGAAACAATATCAATCCAACGAGAGTGGAGGCCAAGGGATAGGTTTCGATCCAACTGAGTATTTGATCCATAAGTGGTGCGTCCATTTCTATATACGAAACAAAATAATGACAAGCTAAGATTGGACGTGTGAAAGAGATTCCAAAAGTTTTTCTTTCGTAAACGGCTTGAATATGTATCCAGAGATAATGGGAATTTTTGCCGCACGATCCGTATCTGCAATGTCTACGGAAGAACTCACTAAAAATACTTCTATGGATTTGGGAAACTGAGGACGGATCTTTTCGAAGGCATCTAAAAATTGCCAACCATCCATAAAGGGCATATTGATATCGAGAAAGATGATATCGGGCAATTGGTCTTTATTTTGCACTTCCGTATGAAAAAAATCCAATGCATTTTCAGCGTCAGAAAACACCAAAACATCTCCTTTGATTCCGGCATTGGAAATGATTTTTTTTGTAGTGAATTGGTAGATTTTATCATCGTCGATGACACAAATTTTGGGAGTCATTTGGTTTCACTCCCATCCGGAAAGTACATAAGAAAGGTAGTCCCTTCCTGTGGTTGGGAACGAACTTCAATTTTTCCCCCTACCGATTCTAATTTGTACTGAACCAAAAATAATCCCAAACCTTTACCACTTATCTGACGATGAAAAGTCTTTCGAAGCTGAAAAATTTGATCACCGTAACGGTCCAAATCGATCCCGATCCCATTGTCTGAAAAGGAAATGACCGTCTGCGAGCCCGAAGAAAAGGATTCTACCGAAATCTGAAGTTTCCGATTTGGGTGGGCAAACCGGATCGAATTGCTCAAAAGATTGAGGAAGATGGTGTCCAAAAATTCTTTGGAGAAAAACACAGTTTTTTTTGCCGAAAAATTGGATTGGATTGTTATCTCTTTATTGGCAAGTTCCCCCTCCATCAAATGGACCACGTCGGATAAGGATTCCGAAATTTTCAGAGATTCTTGTTTATAGGAATCTGGATTTTTAATTTGTAATGTGGTGATCAGTTCAGAGAGGACCGTTTCCAAAGTGTTGGTAACTTCTTCTAAATGCCCTTCCAATTCTCTAATTTCTGAAAGTTGGTTTGCTTCTTTCATCAAATCAAGAAGGCTTTTTAGGTTACTTACAGGGGCTCTCAGGTGGTGAGAAATGATTTGGTTGTATACTTGGAGTTGTTTGTTTTGAGTTAAAAGAGAATTGGTTGTTGCCTGTAGGTGTTCATTGTTTTCGCGGAGTAAAGTTTCAGATTTTTTTCTTTCATCAATATCAATGATTTGTGCTAAGTAATGGATTGGTTGTCCTCTGTCATCGCGAAGGACAGTTGCTGTGGTATAAGCCCAAACTTTTTTTCCTGATTTGTGAATGTATTGTTTTTCAATGGAATAGTTATCGATGATTCCTTTTTGTACTTCATCTCGCAGTTTTAAATTTTCTTCGAGTTCATCCACAGCACTGATTTCAGAAAAATGTTTTCCAACAATTTCGTAACTTTTATAACCCAAAAAAATAGCAAAGGATTCATTGGATTCATCGATGTAACCGTGTTTTCCTGTAAGTACTAGTCCAATGGGAGAGTCATGGAACAAAGTTTTGAATCTTCGTTCGGCAAGTGCTAGGTTTGCTTCTGTATCTATTTTTTCAGAAATATCCCGGGAAGATGTATGGAGGTACTTTTGCCCGGTTGTAGGATGAATCGTTAAACGATTGTCAGACTGGAGCCATATATAGTTTCCGTTTTTATGTAAAAATCGAAAAGTGGAATGAATGTTTTCTTCGCCACGAAGTAGGGGTTGGTGAGATCTTTCTTGAATCATCCTTTTTTCATCAGGATGAAAATAATCATAAGGATTTTTTCCAATCAACTCTTCTGATCGATACCCAATGATTTTTTCTGAGTTAGGGCTAACGTATAGGTAAGTTCCATCCGGTTCGTGTAAACATACCAACTCTCGGCTAATAGCAGTTACTAGGTGGAGTATTTCTGAATCGGGAAGTCCCACAAAGAAATTCTTCATTGGTCCCATTGGATTGTCTATCCGAAATGCGAATTGTGGATCATAGATTTTATAAATTTATTCGGAATCCACCTTTTTTTACAACCAACTCGTACAAAAACGCACCGGTCATTGTATGGCCAAGAAAATTGATTTAAGGATACTCAAATGAAAAATCTATCGTATGTCATTCTGGACGGAAATTTAACCGCAGATCCAGAAGAAAGAACCATTGCGGGAGGTAAATCACTCGCTAATTTCACAGTGGCAGTCAACCATACGGCAAACAACCAAGAAGGAAAAGACAAAGAAGATGTCTCTTACTTTGAAGTAGAAGCTTGGGAAAAACTGGGAGAGAACTGTGTTGAATACCTGAGAAAGGGGAGTAAGGTTACTGTGATGGGAAATCTGAAACAAAACCGGTGGAAAAGTCCAGAAGGAGAAAGTAAATCCAAAATCAAAGTGACTGCTTCTACCGTGCGTTTTGATAGTGCTCGCAAAAAAGAATCAAAGGTTGCTTAAAAATGATTCGCGGGTGTTGGAAATTCCATCACCCGTTAAATTTCTTAAGGAGTAGGTATCGTTCTTTTTTTATGTTTCGTATGGGTTGGAGAATCAAAAATAGAATGGTTATCGTTTTGATCTCCTTTGGAATTTTCCCCGGACTCGTCGGTTAATTTTTTTTCATCACTGCGTTCTTCTTGTAATGATTGTTTTCCATTTTTAACTACTGACAAAATACGAAAATATCTTGGAGAAGAAACCAGATTCCACTCTCGGAACATAAATTTAGTAAATCCGTGTTTTGGGCCATACGTTCCATTCGTGGATTCCATTTTGGTTTTGATATTTGTTTTAAAGTTCGTTTGTTCTTCTTTGGTTAGATTTGGAAACTGGGCCACTTCCCCATCTACATAACGATTTCGTAAAATATCCAATTCCCTACGATTGCGTCTTGTCACATCTTCAAAAAAATAGTCCTTTGGACCATTACAGTTTCCGGAATATGATTCACAATTGGGTTCTAGGTGTGGGTTCACAAAAGTGAGTTCTAAGTAGATACTGATGTATTCACCTGGATTTGGAACTTTGCCTTCTTGGATTTCTAATACTTGCGGAACACTGTCTCTATCCGTGTATTGTCTTTCGATGGCCTCACGTGAGATTTTGGTTTCTGGGGTAGTGCTATTCACCTTCACAGGTTTTTTCGATTCCCCAACGATCACTTTGTTTCGCATAACTTCCGTTTTTGTTTCCAAAATTTCATAGGCTTGGAAATTAACAGGTTGTTTGGCGATGATTTCTCCCTTTTGGTTTAACACAATGATATGGTGGTCTAAAATAGTACCTGCGATGATTTCTTCAATGATACTGATTCCTGCATCTTCAAAAAACAAATCCAATTGAATGAAGGGAATTTTGTTTTCCGAATATTCCACACTCACCCCTGGTTCTTGGGTGAGAGGTTTTTTTCCTTCTTTGGATTCTGAATGGACTGCTTCGGATTTGGTAATCATTCGAATGCGGTTCAGATTGATTTGTTCTGTATGGGTAGGAAATGTTGGGGTGATTACCTGTTGCGGAGTTTCACATCCGAAAGTAAGGAGTAACAGGAAGGAAATCAAATACAAACGATTCATAATGTAATTATCGGCCAGAGATTGCCCCTAAAATTAGGGGCAATGTTCTACTTAGAACTGTTTTATGCTAGTAGGAGGAAGGATGGGTCCACTTGCTTGTAGGATCTCTACATACTTTCCATTGACTAAACGGAATGCTTTTTCTGGTTTTTCTTTTAAGAAATACACAGTTTCCATTCCTTTTTTAGTAGGAGCATCCATTCTTAATACTTTACCCCATTCAGAGTAAGTAAGGGTGATTGTTTGTCCGTCTTGAGAGTATTCTTTTACTAGTTTTCCATCAAAGTCATACTCAGCCATTGCGATTGGATTTCGATCTGTCCAAAATTCAATAAGGTTAAAAACGAGAATGTCTAAGAAACTTCCAATTCCATATGCAATGTAAAGAGGGAAGATCATCAGTAAGGAACGAAAGAAACTAGCAAGTTTACCTGATCCGATTTGGATGTTTCCGTTAAAAGAGTATACAGCTTTGATTGCACCAAACTTTCCAAAACAATTGGAAAGAAGACCAAAGGATAAAAGTCCCACGAGACCTGTTTTTAATATTTTTTTCATTTTTTACCTCTTAGTTCTGAACTAAAAAAACTAGAGACCAATCTTAGGCGATTCTGCAACCATCTGCAAGCCGAAATGATTGACATTGTTATTTTTTCGAAGAATTTGGTCTGAATAGAAGGCATGTCCCATTGATCTTTTCCGATTTTGAATACTTTGTCTTCTTTCTCTTCGTTTTTTTTACGGTTTGGTATCTATTCCCAGCCATTTTTTCCAATCAATCTAGAGAAACACGAATCTTACATACATTCCTTCTCATCAGCAGTTATTTCTTTTACATGTCTTGGGATTATCGCTTTGGTGCGCTCATCCTACTTTCCACTGCTATTGACTATTATGTAGGAATCAAACTTAGTTCAGAAACCAGAGAGAAAATAAGATATTATCTTTTGCTCTTTAGTTTAATCACTAACCTTGTCTTTATTTTAGGATTTTTTAAATATTATAATTTCTTAGTCACTTCGATTAATACTGTCACCAATCCAATGTTTGGTGCAGATGTTTTGCCTGTTCTTAAAATCATTCTTCCTGCAGGAATCTCCTTTTTTACGTTTCAATCTTTGTCTTATACCATTGATGTTTATAGAAAAGAAATTCCGGCAGAAAAGGATTTCATTCGGTTTGCTCTGTTTGTGAGTTTTTTCCCACAACTTGTGGCAGGTCCGATTGTGACGGCAAGAACCTTTATGCCTCAATTATACAGTCCTAAAAAACTGGAAGATATTGAGTTTCGAGTAGCGATTCGCTTTTTTATGTTGGGTTACTTTAAAAAAGCAGTCCTTTCCGATATGGTCGCTCCTACCATTGATACTATATATGCAGATCCGTCCGGCCATCATGCCTATGCTTTGTTAATTGCAGCGGCCCTCGGTGGAATCCAAGTATACCTGGATTTTAGTGGGTATTCCGATATGGCCATTGGTAGTGCCATGTTACTCGGTTATAAACTTCCTACCAATTTTAACCTTCCTTTTCTTGCCACTTCGGTCTCTGGTTTTTGGCGCCGGTGGCATATGACTTTAAATTCCTGGTTACGAGATTATATCTATATTCCAATGGGAGGAAGTCGGGTAACATCCGTAAGACGAAAATTCAACCTTTGGTTTACAATGTTCGTAAGTGGGGTTTGGCACGGAGCGCAGTGGACTTTTGTGTTTTGGGGAAGTCTCAACGGATTTTTTTATGTTTTGGAAGAGGTTTGGAAGGAATGGTTTCCAGACAAAAAAGAGAATGCCACAACAAAACATTGGTATAACGCTCCTCTTTGGCTTTTTCAGAACCTTCTCAATAGCTCCATTTTCTTTTTGGGGGCAGTTTTTTTTCGTTCTCTCAATTGGGAGAATGCTTGGATTCACATTCGGGGAATCTTTACCTTTCAAACAGGACAAATCCGACCTTATATGTGGAAAGATTTCCTTTGGATCCTGTTTTTCCTGTATTTAGGCCATATCATTGGTTATTTGATCTTTGAAAAGGGAAAAGGGAAACAAATACCGGCCAGTTTGGAATTTGCCCTCTATCCCATTCTCTTTCTTGTCTTAAATTTAGCTACACCGGAAAATTCTGTTCCGTTCATTTACTTTCAGTTCTAATTTGCTTTTTTCGTTTCCAATAATGGGAATCATTGTACCTTGTTGCTATGGAAAGTGAGCGAAGGCTTCCAAGAATATCTCCCGGTGACTTTTCTGAATTTGAGGTCCAACTGGATTTGGAAGGGATCACATTGTTCGGAAAGTTAGGGAATATTTCGGAAGAAGGCCTTTGTTTTTTGGGTGAGGATGACTTACTCAGCGATGAAATCGAGTCCCAAGTTTTGGGCAGTATCGTTTGGGCAAAGGGCACCAAACGTATGTTCTTTGAAGGGACTGTCATGTGGACCCAGACTTCAAAAATCAAAAATGTAATCTACTATATTGCAGGAATCCAGTTTCAGGAAAGACTCAATCTTACCGATTCAATGCTCGCACGTAGTTTGGAGATCAAATGAAAATTCTACTCCTTGGTGGAACCGGCCTTATCGGTAAACAAGTGTTACTTTCTCTTGTGTTTTATCCACAAATAAAAAAAGTAATTGTTTGGGCTCGTAACTCACAATCTGCCTCTAATCCCAATGTCCCTATTGAAGTGGTACAAGTAAACTGGGAAGACTTTCAATCCGGAAAGGTTTCCATCCCGGATGGTTTGGATGCTGTTTTTTGTTGTTTGGGTACAACGATTAACAAAGCTGGAAGCCAGGAAAAATTCAAAGAAATTGATTACGAATATCCATTACTTGCCGCAAAACAAGCGAAAACAAAAAAGGTTCCTGGATTCTATATCATTACAGCTATGGGTTCTGACTCTAACTCTTCTATTTTTTATAATCGAGTGAAAGGGGAAATTGAAACTGAACTCCGTAATTTACAATTTCCTTTTTTAGGAATCTTTCGGCCCTCTTTACTCATTGGAGAAAGAGAAGAAGTTCGAGTGGGAGAGAAGGTGGGTGAGTTTCTTGGGAATCTCATTCCTTTTGGTCTCCTTGGACTCAAAAAATACAAACCGATTCCTGGTGAGTATGTTGCCAAATCCATGATTCATTCTTTGTTACATGACAAACCGGAACCAAATACTTCGGCTACAGTGAAAATTTATGAAAACGATGTCCTTTGGGAGATCGGTAAGGACCATTCTTTTTGATTCCCGACAACAAACAAAAACCTTATTCCAAAACCAAATACATCATTCTGAGTTGGGTGGTTCACTTCATAGTCAGGGTTTGGTATTTATTCATCAGAAACCAAAAGTTCATCATCCCGGAAGAAAGTGCCAAAGTCATCGAAACTGGTTCTGGATATATCATTGCTGTTTTTCACGAAACTACACTCTCTCTTTATAGGCATGCGACTCAGTATTTGAAACGAAAGAAAAAAGCTGATATGGTTGCTCTTGTTTCTCAATCCAAAGATGGTGAAATCATCCACCAAACCTTTGCTCGATCTAACCTTCGTTCGGTGCGAGGTTCTTCTACAAGGGGGGGGACGGGTGCTTTTCGTAATATCCTAAAAGAGATGAAACAAGGTGCTGTTCCAATTTTCACTGTGGATGGACCCAAAGGGCCGAGACGGGAAGTAAAACCTGGGGTCATCGTGACTGCCTCTCTGACCGGATTTCCCATTCTTTACTTACATTCTTGTTATGACAGGGCTTATACTTTCAAAAGTTGGGACAGACATTTTTTCCCCAAATTTGGTGCCCGACTTTTCATCCAATACGGAGAACCTTTCTTTGTTCCTAAAGGCCTTTCCGAGAGCCAAATGGACGAATATGCCAAAAAATTGGAAATTGCCATGGGGAAAAATGCGGAAACTCTGGAATCCTATGTGCGTGGATTATACCCCGACAATTCTATTGACGTACCGCCTAAAATCTAAAATTTAACCAAGTAAGGTAAAAATATGTCCTCTCTTAAAAACTATATCTTCACTTCCGAGTCCGTATCTGAAGGACACCCAGACAAAGTCTGCGACCAAATCTCTGATGCCATTCTCGATGCCTATTTAGCTCAAGATCCAAAGTCTCGTGTTGCTTGTGAAACTCTCGTAACAACAAACCTTGTTGTGATTGCTGGTGAAATTACCAGTAAAGGAAAAGTGGACACTCAAGAAATCGCACGCGATGTCATTCGTAAAATTGGTTATAACGATATCAATATGTACTTTGATGCTGATTTCGCAGTGGTTTCCTCCCACGTACATGCACAATCACCTGATATTGCCCAAGGGGTAAACGAAGGCGAAGGTTTACATGTGGAACAAGGAGCCGGAGACCAAGGGCTTATGTTTGGTTTTGCGATTGCAGAAACTCCGGAACTAATGCCAGCTCCACTTTATTATTCTCATAAACTTTTGGAACATCTATCGGACCTGCGTCATACAAATAAAATCGAATGGCTTCGTCCTGATGCAAAGTCACAAGTAACCATCCAATACGAAGATGGAAAACCAAAAAGAGTGGATACAGTTGTGATTTCTACACAACACAAACCAGGTGTGACTCACAAACAAATCGAAGAAGCAGTGATCGAAGAATGTATCAAAAAAATGATTCCGAAAGAACTTCTTGTTAATACTCGTTACTTTATCAATCCAACAGGTAAATTCGAAATTGGTGGTCCACATGGTGACACTGGTCTTACTGGACGTAAGATCATCGTAGATACTTACGGTGGAATGGGTCGTCATGGTGGTGGAGCATTCTCTGGAAAGGATCCATCTAAAGTTGACCGTTCAGCAGCATATATCGGTCGTTATATTGCGAAAAACGTTGTAGCAGCTGGTCTTGCTCATAAATGTGAAGTGCAACTTGCTTACGCAATCGGTGTTGCAGAACCAGTTTCTGTTCTTGTAGATACTTTCGGAACAGGAACCATTGCAGACGAAGAAATCTCTAAACGAGTTCTTGCAAATTTTAAACTCACTCCGAAAGGAATTGTGGATGGTCTTGATCTTCTTGGAAAAGGAAGAAAATACCAAGAAACAGCGGCTTATGGCCACTTCGGTAGAACAGGTAGTACATTTACTTGGGAAAAAACAGATAAAGCTGACGCTTTAAAAAAAGGATAATTATGGGAGCACCTAGCCAATCTACATCAGACAAAAAAGCAACAAGGGATGCATACGGCGAAGCCTTAGTCGAGTTAGGTGCTTCAAGGCAAGATGTTGTAGTTTTAGATGCAGATCTTTCCGGTTCCACTAAAACTGCAGATTTTAAGAAAAAATATCCTGAACGTTTTTTTAATGTTGGTGTCGCTGAACAAAACTTAGTTGGTCATGCAGCAGGTCTTGCTTTATCTGGATTTGTTCCTTTTGCTTCTAGTTTTGCTATGTTTTTATCTGGTAGAGCTTGGGAAGTGGTTCGTAACAGTGTTGTTTACCCAAAAGTAAACGTAAAACTAGTTGCATCTCATGGTGGAATCACTGTGGGAGAAGACGGTGCGTCCCACCAATGTATAGAAGACTTTGCTATCATGCGAGTCATCCCAGAAATGACTGTCATTTGTCCTTCTGATTTTAACGAAACCAAACAAGTCATTCATGCCATTGCTGATTACAAAGGCCCTGTGTATGTTCGGGTTGGCCGACCAGCCATTCCTGTCATCGAAAGAGAAAACTACAAATTCCAAATAGGAAAAGCAGAAGTAATCTCTGAAGGGAAAGACGTGTGTATCATTGCCAATGGTGTAATGGTCAACGAAGCTATGATCGCAGTGGGTCTACTCAAAGAAAAAGGAATTCATGCAAGCCTTCTCAATATGGCGACCATCAAACCTTTGGATAAAGAAGCCATCATCGCCAAAGCAAAAGAATGTGGGGCTGTCGTGACTTGTGAAGAACACAATGTCATTGGTGGTCTTGGTTCTGCTGTATCGGAACTTCTTTCGGAAGAGTATCCTGTCCCTGTGATCAAAGTGGGAATGAAAGATACATTCGGAAAGTCCGGAACTTGGAGTGGTCTATTGGATTACTTCGGTTTACGCGCAAAAGATGTTGTGTCCCACGTAGAAATCGCAATTTCCAAAAAGAAAAAATAAGGTTTTGGTTGGGGTTATGACCGGTTCTGGAGCGTCCCAACCATCCATCTTAGAAGAAACGGAAGTGAGGCCTCGTCGGAGTGACGGGCCTTGGAAGGTTGTACTTTGGGATGATGATTTTCACACTTACGAGTACGTGATTGAAATGCTTATGGATGTTTGTCAAATGCCATGGGAAAAGGCATTTCAACATGCAGTCGAAGTAGACACTAGAAAGAAAACTATTGTTTTTTCTGGAGAATTGGAACACGCCGAATTTGTCCACGAACGGATCTTAAACTATGGACCTGACCATCGAATGAGTTCTTCCAAAGGATCCATGACCGCAACCTTAGAACAATAATATATGATTTGTTTCCTATAAATACTCCGTATGATCTTGATTATACTATAAAAAAGTTACTTGATAGATTCAGAATCTATTCCTTTTTTACCAATCAATATTAATTTCGAAAACAGAAGTTATCATCCAGTGATACATCGATAATTATCCTCGTATAGAATAATAGGATACATAAGAATGCAATACAGATTAATGAGTTTCAGTGAATTTAGTAAAACGATCCAAAATGAATTGAGGTTCTTTTTTCGAGAACGTTTAGTAAATGCTTTTCGAAATTTTCGAAATTCCTACGTTTCTTCTGACCTACCCAAAAACAATTATGACCTTAAATTGTTTTTTACTAATTTGATTATTTGTTTTTTCGTATTATTTCTTCGGAAGCCAGATTCATTATTGAACCCACAATTATGGGCTGAAGATGGACAAATTTTCCTTCGTGATGAGTGGGTTATCGGATTCCCTGATACTATATTAATCCTTTATGCAGGTTACATTCACCTAGTACCTAGGGTTATTGCTTTTATTGCTAATTTTTTTCCTTACGAACTGATCCCTTTCGTATTTAATTTTTCAGCAATTCTAATCGCAGCCTTTTCCGTTTCTATTTTTTCAATCAGTAGATATCGATATATTATTAAAAGTGACTTTCTTAGATCCATTGTTGTTATATTAATCTGTTTTGCTCCTGTCGGCATTGAGTCTATTGGCAATGTCACGAATGTTCATTTTTACTTATCTTTTGGCGTCTTTTTATATGCTTTGATTGGTGGTAAACTTAATGGATTCAGTTATATAGGTATATTTATATATGTTTTGTTTGGGATGTTATCTGCACCTCTTGCAATTTGTTATATTCCTCTTTTTCTAATTAGGCCAATCTTATGTACAACCGATCGTTTAAGATGGATTTTTGGTGTTATTTTTTTGCTCACTGTTGGTTACCTTATCTCGATGTTTTATCTTGGAACGAGAGGAACTATTGCAGAAATAGATTGGAAATTTTTATCCATACCTTTGAATATAGAAAAGTTAATTCGTGTTTCCTTTTCCATTTATTTCATAAATCCCAATTCATTGTCCTTTGTTAGTTATTTTAAATATTTTTGGATATTGGAAATTCTCTTCCTGTTTTTTTATTTTAAAACTTTTGAAAAAAATGGAATCCAAAATACATTGTTTTTTGCAAGTTATTTGGTCGCTATTTTTGTCCCGATTCTGCTTAGAGGTGGTTTGGTTTTGAATGAAGAACAAACTTCGTTTCTGGCTTTAGTGAATGGTACGAAAGATTCTTTGTATTTTTTAAATGTGATTAACCTCCTAGTGAATCGATATGGAATAGTCCCTTATTTTATATTTTGTATATCAGTATTTTCTGTAATGTTTAATGGTGAAGATATTAAAAGAAATTTTTATACAGCCTTGATTGTTAGTGTGATTTTTCTTGTTTTAGTTAGAAATTCAATTTTTATAAAACCATTCGATGACCTGAAATGGAATAGTTATGCAACTCAAGTAAGAAATAAAGATAACGTTGTCATTCCTATCAATCCTTTTTGGTTCCCCAATATTCAAATAAAAAAAGAGGAATGGAGATAAGAGTTTCTTTAGTTTGAATAGGTGTTGATTTGTTTTTGAATGAATTTGCCAGCTTACATCTTACGTTCTAAAGCGTAGTTCCGTTCTGGAACAAGCAAAGAAGAAACGGATTCATTGGTATCCACTTTGATATTTGTCGATGGGTTGTATGTATCCAACATATAATCCCCATCCACAATGAATTGATAATGGTATTCACCTGGTAATAATTTCTTTTCTAGAGTAAACACACCCTTTCTGTCTTTTTTTAAGAAGTCGTGTTCAGGGTTCCAATCATTGAAACTTCCGACAACACGAACCACTTCTGCATTTGGAAGATAAATTTGAAATTTAACGGTTCGTAAGTCTCGTTCTTCGTTAGCGGAATCTTCGAGAACCATAGTTTTTGTTTGTCGATCTGTATCTTTGTTTTCTAAAATAAAACGGGAATAGTAAGACCCCGAACCATCTTCTAATTTATCAAAGTTTTCCGGATCATAAGTTAGAAGTCCATTCACTCGAAACTTGTATTCGTAAACAGGATCCTCTTCATACGAATCTGTAATTTGTGTGGGTTCGATGACCGTATAATAAATTCCGTATTGGTTCCGTTTCATATCGGAACATTCCCAATTATTAAAACTTCCGCAGATTTCTACCGATTCGTCCCGGAGTCCATTGTAAGTAAATAGAATTCCTCTATGGATGAGTTTACCCGAGGACACGTAAGATTCCACGTCGAGATAACGAATGTAACGTGGAGCTATATTTTTTTTGAGACTTTCCAGTTGCCAGAGGTAGTATACTGTATCTTGGTTTTCCGTTTCATCGGACATCTCCAGTTCTTTTGAAGAAAAACTTCCAATCCATTCCATTCCGTCCTCGGCAAAGATTCCGATTCCTGTAAAAAAGAGTAAAAATAGGGCGATACGGATGGATTTTGATTTCATCATAACTTTGGTCGTAAAGGGGTCCTTCTAGATAATTTTCGGCAGAAATGAAAAAAGAGAGTGAAAGGTTTTTTTCCGAAGGAACCATCTGACATAATAAAAAAAATATTCTGTCATTTTGAGAAGGGGCCGATAATTCATTAGGAATAGACCCTTAAATGGCTGAGCCGATAGACAAATTGAGTCCGGAAGAAATCACACAAATCGAGACGATGTTTTCGGCTCTCAATAAAAATCCGCTTTCATCGGAAGAACTGAATCCGATGGCGAAGGTTTTACGTGAGAAACTGGGATATACCAGTCCTATGGCTCCGTCCGATCCAGAAGCGGATACGGACGAAAATTCCGGATCAGCTTTTGATGATTTTGAAAACGAAGGGGCAGAAGATTCGGAAGTAGGAGATCCATTTGCTCCTCTAGCTGATGAGGACGACGATTTTGGTCCTCCCAAACTTCCTAACCGGGAAGCGGAAGAAGACGATGGAATTGATTTAGACGAACTCCTTGGTGAAGATTCACCAAAACCTAGCCAAACACCAGCAGCCACAGACGATTTTGATTTCGATGCCCCATCGGCGACTACTGATGATGCGGATCCTTTTGCTTCCGATGCAGGTAGTTCCGAAGAAGCAGACCCATTTGCGAATATGGGTTCTCCTACAGAAACTGCTGGCGATGATCCTTTTGCCAATCTAGATGCTATTGATGAAGCTCCCTTAGAGGACAGACCGGCACCTGTGATCGGTGACGATCCTTTTGCTAATTTAGGTGGAGATGATGATACTCCTCCAACGACCGACGAAGATCTGTTTGCTGGTTTTGATACGGGAGCTGAAACACCAACTCCTCCTGGTGATGATTTTGATTTTGGAGCAGGAGATGATGCCCCTTCTTCCGGTGGTGACGATCCATTTGCCGATATGGGTTCCTCACCCGCTGCGACAGAAAGTTTTGGCGATGATCCTTTTGCTAATTTAGGTGGGGATGACACTCCTTCTTCCGATACCGGTTCCGCCGATGATCCGTTTGGTGACATGTCCACTCCATCATCTGGTGGAGATACTTCTTTTGGTGATGACCCATTTGCTGATATGGGTTCCACTCCTTCTGCTACAGAAAGTTTTGGGGATGATCCTTTTGGAAATATGGACAGTCCGTCCGCTACATCCCGTGACAACGAGCCGGCCGATGTAGGTGGTGGGTTTGATGATCCATTTGGAGACTTGGGTGTGGGAATGGAACCTCCGAGTCTCGACGATGACTTAGGAGCTCCTTCTTTTGATGATTTAGCACCGTCGATTGATGATATGCCTGTATCCACAATGGATGACTTTGGTTCTGATGGGCCGGGGGGATTTGAGGAAGACCTCATGTCTCTTGGTAAAGAAGATGAACCAGAAGAATCACTTGAGGCCAATCTAACAGATGAAGAGTTAGCGGTCATTCAGTCCGAATTACTCCGTTATCCACCAAAACTAAGACGAACCATCATTGATACGATTGTGAACCAAAGGATTCCAGTTCGTAATCAAAAAGAAATCATTGAACTCATTAAGGCCCAACAAAAACCAGAAGACATTGCCAGTTACTTAAGTGGTCTTCTTGGGGAAAGAGTCGAACTTAATGATTCCACTGGGAAGTTTGCTGCGGATGGTGTTCCCATCATTGCGAGTCGCGATGCATACACGAAAGAAGGTGCTGCCCGCAAACGAGAGTTAGTTCGCCGGACCATATTATCTTCTGCTGCTGCTGTATTCCTAGTATTTGGAATTGTGACTCTTTGGAAGTATGTTATTGTTCCGTATCGTGCCAAAGCACAGTATGCACTCGGTCTTGAAAAAATTGAAGAATTTAGTTATGAAACAGATGCTTTAGAGAAGAAAAAACTTCTAGCTGATGCAGAAAATTATTTTATCAAAGGGGAAGAGATTTTCCCGCATAACTTAGAGTTTTTGAATAAATATTGTATTGCTTATACCAAAGCAGGGCTTTATGAAAGAGCTTTTGAAAAATGTTTTGGAAAAGTAGAACCTGATTTTGGTTATGAACCAGAAGACAAGGAACACAAACGTGCTTGGGAAAATAGAAAAGAAGTACCAAATATTGGTTTTGCGAAGAAAACAGAATGGAATGATGCCGGTGTAGAAACTGCCGGAAGAAGACCATTACCGGAACTTACTTTTTATCTTACTTCTCAAGATAAAGTTCCAAGAAAGGTTTTAAAAGCGGGCGCATACATTGCATCTCGCCTCAAATACAATGTCCACGATATTGATACTTACATTGCACTTGGAACCTTTCATTCTTTCCATAGAAAGGATTTTATCGAAGTTCCACCTGGTAGTAATCGTAAAAAATATAAAAATGATCATCTTGCCATTGAATATTTCAAACGAGTGTTTACTGATGGCGGTGATCCAGATAATGTAGATGCTATCGCAGGAATTGCGAAGATTTTTTATAACAAACAAGAGTTTGGAACGGCTGTTAAATACTATAACGACATCATTGAAAAATATCCCAAAAATGCAATTGGGCATGGTGGAATTCTATCAACTTATATAGAGATGTGGAAACGGGATAAAAATCCTCAGTATGTTCTCAACCACCACAGACAAGTTCGGAATGCTCTTAATATAGAAGATGAATTGTCTCTATTTGTATTAGCAAAACTTGCATCCTTTTATATTGATTTGGATTCCGAAGAAGTCAGAATCAAATACAATATCAACCCAGAGGACCAAGTCACTGGGATGGAAATTGATGATAATGTGGAATACCTCTTAAACATTGCCTATGGAAAAGAGGGTGGTTCTAAATTTGCTGAAGGATATTACCAAAGAGCTCGCTTTTATTTCAAAAAAGAGGAAGCAGCCCGCGCCCTCAAACAGTTGGAATTGGCTTCCACCTATGATATCCGTCATTATTTAGCAGTTCTTTTAATGGCAGAATATTATATCCAAACGGAAAATTATGACGAAGCAGTGAAGTTACTGCGAGAAGCGGATGATCGGTACCAAAATTATCGAGACCGACTTGGAGAACGAGATGAGGATGAAACCTTACTCGAAGGAAGTCCAGGAAGGATTTCGTTTAACTTAGGTAAAATTCAGTTTCTGGAAGCTGCCGGAATTAATGTAACAGACAATATACGAGAGTTTCCAGGCAAAAAAATCTATCCAGAACGTAGTATTGGTACTCTTTCTTATGAAGAAAAAGAAAGAAGAAACGGACTCTTTATGGCTCGTGAATCGTTTCTTGCGGCCCTCGATCGAGATATTTCTAAAGATCCAAAGATAGTAAGAGAATGTTATTATTATTTAGGTTGGATTGATTATAACCATGGAGACTTTGCACAAAGTTTGGATTTTTGGGCGGAACTTCCAGAAGAAGATATTTATAATAATGCCACCTTACTTTTTGGAAAAGGAAACGCATTCTATTATACAAGACAATACAATGCAGCTCTTGGCAACTATTTGAAGTTAAAGGACGATTTTGAACTCAAAGAACAAAGTTTGGGTCGAATTGACACAGAAAACTCTGATCATAGAGAAGTGTATGAAACACTAACGGCCCTTTATAATAATATTGGAGCTGTGTATGAGAAAAAACAAGATACCATTAATGCTCTCAAATACTATTGGAAAGCAATGGAAACGGCAAGAAAGATTGGTTCTGTGAGTGAAATTGCAAACTCAAATAAGGATTTGGTTTTTGCTCGTGCAAAACTTGACCGCGAACCATTATTAGAAGACTGGTTGGCACCGACACTAGACCGGCTGACTGAGATTAAAAAGTAAATTGTAACTAATTGGAAAAGGCCAAAAGAACGGAGGATAAATTGACTTTTTCCTCCGTGATTCGTTTATACTTGGTTAGTGTTTTGGATTAATGTTTGCGAAATCGTTCGCGAATTCCCAAAAGAAAAAAATAGAAAGTTTCCCACATTCTTTGGATTCGGTAAGGTCTTGCGATAATCCTCCAAAACCAAATCAGTCCCCTTTCTTTGAACCATTCGGGGGCTTTTTTGTCAGCACCAGATAACATATCTAAGGCGCCACCTACACCGATCACAACTGCTTTACCAAAATATCCGGTATTATTTTCGATCCAAATTTCTTGGTTTGGAAAGTCCATTGCAAGGAAAATGATATCGGGTCCAGTTTTCCGAATGGCTTCTTTGACTCGCATTTCTCTTTGTCTATCGAGATGTCCTGCATGCCTTCCAACAATTCGGACTTTGGGGAAGTGTCTTGTTAGGTTGAAATAAATTCGTTCTACAATTTCGTCTTTGGCGCCAAAGATAAATGCTGTAAATTCTTTGAGTTCTGCAAGGCGAATGAGATCCATCATCACTGCAATAGGGGTAACTCGCTCTTTGAGTCTACCAGAGGTCATCCAACCAATACCGGCTCCTTCCACCAAAATAGTTCCCGCTTTTTCAGCGATCCGATGGAGTGATTTTTTGGGACGCATCCTCATAAGTTTGATCGGATCTAAAAATAAAACATGGTGCATGCCTTCTTTTTTTTCAAGCACGCGGAAGAGTTTAGCAATGGCTTCGTCAGTCGTGACGTTGTCGATGGGAATTCCCAGTACTTTCAAAGTTTCCAGCTTGGAAACATCGATATTTTGGTATTCTAGTAGTATATCCCTCTCATCTTTTGAGGAATTGTGAACGATTTCGCTCAGTTGCTTCATGTAGCCGGGCTTTCCTTTCCTATCTAAAACATTATGTCCAGTTCGCTCTATTGTCGCCTCTAAATTTTTAAAAACTGCCGTTTTTTCACTTGGATTGGAATCGAAAGAACGAGAAAAAGTATCAAAATGTTTCGAAGCCATCTTTTTTCAATATTGACTCTCATTCTTCTCTCAAGCGCAAGTTATGCGGAAAAACTTTCCATTTATGGAACGATTCAAAATGGTACAACGGGTGGTTTTGGTAAGGCAGATTCCATTCGAATGTTGGCTCTGCAAGGAGCGATGGTTCCGTTAGCAGACATTGGTCCGCAATCCGGTAAATTTCGTTTTCCAGAAACGGATTTGCCAGAAGGAGCACCCATCCTCTTACAAATCCAATACCAAGGTGTAAATTATAATAAAATGATTCCACCAACCACCAAATTTCGTACATCTCCGCAAGAGGTGACGGTGTTTGATACTGGTGCGGATCGTAAACAGATTGCAGTTAAAAGCTTAATGCAAGTTATGCGAGAAAAAAAAGGTCTTCGTGTTTTTAAACTGTTTTTGATTGATAACTCAAGTAAACCTCCTAAATCTTATGATTCCAAACTTTCACCGTTAGAATATTCTGTTGCAAAAGAAGCGACCGAGATTTTAGCACAGATCCAACAGCCGGGAAGTAAAATGGCCATCCCTTTGGGAATACCTGAAGGTAAAAATGGAGGAAGGTTACTTGACCGAGCCATTCTTCCTGGTGTATCGGAGGTGCAAATTTCTTACTTCATTCCCAATCAGCATGATAAATTCACGGAACGAATGTTAGTTGAATCGGAAAACGGAAAATTTCCTATCTTTGTTAAACCTCAAGATATGGAAATTAAAACCGGAGAAGGTACACCTGTTATCAAACTAGACAAAGATGTACCTCCGGGTCTTAGTGCTTATGTACTTAATTCCTTAGATTTTGGCACAAATGTGGAGTTTACATTTTCCGGTGGTAAACCTCTCCCAACCATTTCCAATAATACAAATCCAGAAATTTGGAACGGTTCGATTCTTACCAGTTGGGATCTTTCCCTTTTTGCTGTAGTTGGGTTTCTTGGATTTTTATTTACGCTCTCATTTATTTTTGTCTATCGAAAACAAATAGAAAGGAAAAACAATCCATGAACCAAAAACAAACAAAACGAGATACAACCTATTTACGATTTTTCGGTCTTGCCGAACTCGCAGATCATGGTGCCAGGGGAATTTTAGCCTTTTGGGTCATTTTAGGAATGGCCTTCTTTTTGTTTGGCGATCAAAACTTAATTGCACCGAATATGAAAAACATAGGTGCCTCCCTTGGAATTACAGATCCAAATGAAGTGGATTGGAAGTTAGGTGGGATTATTCCTGTTTTGTTTTTTATTTTGGGTGGAATTGTTTCTTTGTCTATGGGTTATCTTTCGCAAAAATTTTCGCGAAAGAACTTACTTCTCGCAACAGTCTTACTAGGTGAAATTCCTTGTTTTTTAACTGCTTATGTAGAAACATATGATCAGTTTTTGATTTTGCGAACACTTTGTGGGTTTGGACTTGGTGGAATATTTCCCTTACTCTTTAGTTTGATTGGTGATTATTTTTCTAGCCAATCGCGAGCCATTGCCACTGGATATGTGTCCTTGGCCATGGGGCTTGGTGTGGGTGTGGGACAACTTCTTGGTGGAATTTTAGGTGGTGCTGATCCAATCAATGGATGGCGTGCTTCCTTTATTTATATGTCCGCACCTTCTTTTCTATTTGCAGCCATTTATTTATTTTTTTGTAAAGAACCTAAACGTGGTGGTGCTGAAGGTGTTTCTAGTGACGAGTTATCACATAAAATCAGTTTAAAAGATTTTAAATTACTTTTTGAAAGTAAAACCAACTTAGGTGCTTTTTTGCAAGGCCTTCCGGGCTGTATTCCTTGGGGAGTGTTTTTTGTTTACTTGGCTGATTACTACGAACACACCTATAATCTTTCAAAAGAAGTTTCGGCAGGTATGATTACCTTTGCTGCTGTTGGGATTTTTATTGGAACTTTTTTCGGTGGGGTGCTTGGCCAAATTCTTTATAACATTAAAAAAACGTACCAACCTCTGTTGTGTATTGGGACCACATTTTTTGGTGTATTCCCTGCTTTGATGTTGTTATATGCCTTTGATATTGTTCCATATATGGGTTTATTCATTGCTCTGAATATTTTTACAGGAATTATGATTTCAGTCACAGGACCTAACGTCCGTGCTGTATTACTCAATGTTAACGAACCAAAATCGAGAAGTGCAATTTTTTCTATCTATAATTTAACTGATGATTTGGGAAAAGGCCTTGGGCCTGTGATGTCTGCCGTAATTTTAGGATTAACACCTGATCGTGGCCTTGCATTGTCTATTTCCATTTTATTTTGGATTCCGTGTGCTTTATCATGGTTACTGATTTTGTTCAATTATGAAAAAGATGAAAATAGAATGCATGTTTTGATGAAACAAAGTGCTTCGAAAGTTTAATTTCTATTTGATTTGGGTTTAAATGAATATTAAACATAATTTACTAGACATTGAAGGGACAACGGCACCGATTGCCTTTGTCCATCAGATCTTATTTCCGTATGCCAAAAAACATATTGTTGGTTTCCTGAAAAACTATCAGTTTACAGAAGTTAAATGGGAAGAAATTCGATTGGAGTTTGAAAAGGATATAGTTTTAAGAGAAGAGAAGTTTGTGTCTCGATTCTCAGCGAATGGATCTAATTTGAAATCCGAACTTTTGTCTTTTTCTCCTGAAGTTGTTCCATCTTATTTTGAGTATTTAATTGAGAAGGATCGTAAATTTGGCCCTTTAAAAGAAGTTCAAGGAAAAATTTGGAAACAAGGTTATGAATCAGGAGAAATCAAAAGTACAGTTTATCCAGATGTTTTAGAATTCTTAAAAAAAATGCAAGCAGAAGGAATTCAAAATCATGTGTATTCATCTGGTTCAGTAGAAGCTCAAATTTTGATTTATCAATATTCAGAGTTAGGTGATTTGAGAAATTATTTTGTTTCTTATTATGATACTGCCGTTGGTGGGAAAAGAGATAAACAAAGTTATGAGAACATCGCTATAGAATTAAAATCTCCCTCGAATCAAATTCGTTTTTTTACTGATATTGTAGAGGAAGCTGAGGCCGCAAGTTCTGCGGGAATGGATGTAGTGATTTTAAACCGACCAGGCAATATCCCGCAAAAACCACATTCCTTTCCCGTTTGGGATCATTTTTAAGTTAAAATCCAAATACTAAAAGAATAGATTCCAATGAGTATCGGAAAGGTAATCTTCCAAAATGGATGAGCCTCTTTTAGATTCATAAATACAAAACAAATGAATAGAAACTTGGCCGCGCTCATTAGAATCAAATTCCAATTTCCAGGAAGTGTTGAACCTATTCCAAAAAAAGAAAAATATACTATGAATAATAAAATGATATATGTGAGTAAGATACTTTTCATTATTTTCTCCTATTGAATTAAATACAGTGCTGGATAGAGTAAAAGCCAAATCAAATCACACATATGCCAAAATACGGCTCCGGCCTCTAAGTTTTCGAACGATAAGGTCTTACGACTCCTGTATACTATAAAAAGAATAATCACCCCTACAACTACATGTAAGTAATGAAACCCAGTAAGTAACCAATAATAACTAAAAAATACGTTCCCATCCAAATCGAAACCTAAGTTCCATTTTTCTCTAAACTCATAAAATTTAAGAAAAAGAAAAGCAAATCCAAATACAATAGAAGTAGATAAAAGAATAGTAAAATAGTTTAATTTCTGTTTGGTTTTATAAAACACTGCAAGAGCAATACAAAATCCACTACTGAGTAGAAAAATCGTATTCCAAAAAGCAAAAGTTTTTGTTAGTTGCGATTGCATCATTAAAAACCCGCTTGGATCCTTTGATTTATCATACAAAAGGGAACCGATTCCCAAACAGAAAGTCAGAACTTCGACAATTACAATCATCCAAATGAGGATTCCTCCCGGCGGATACCAGAGAGAGGTTTCTTGATCTTGATTGTTTTGTTGCATAGACTCCTCCAAAAGCATAAGTAAATTTTAATGAATCTAAAAATCAATTCATATAGCAGAATAAATGAATGTTTGTTTGTAATGAGTTTATTGACTTTCCATTTGCCAATTCCCTAAACTATCGAACATTCTGTATCTTTGTTCTTTGAATGAACAGTGTTTGTGTTATATTTGATTGATTCTAAAAAGCAATTAACACCTGTTCGTATCTTATTTTGAAATGGTAATAGAAAAAATCAAATTCGTACTTGATATAAATCAATGCAAGGATTAAAATCTGCACCTATAATTCATACTATGAAAATTAGGAGGTAAGGATGCTATCTAAATCGCAAGCAAGGGCGTTCTTTTTGGGGGGCACCTTTTTGTTCAGTGCAATCTTTGTGTTTCTCACAGTGGATACCGTGCGACAAAATGATACCCGAACCAATGCGCAGAATCTGACAGAAGATGTTCTGAAAGGAAAAGAAATTTGGGAAAAAAATAATTGTATGGGATGTCATACATTGTTAGGTGAAGGAGCTTATTATGCCCCGGATCTTACAAAGGTTGTCGAAAGACGTGGGGCCACATGGATCGATGTGTTTTTAGATGATCCACAGGCAATGTTTCCTGGAGAACGGAAAATGGTGAAGTATAACTTCACAAAGGAAGAGAAGGGACAAGTCATTGCGTTTCTTGATTGGGTTGGTAAAATTAATGCCAACGGATGGCCTCCTAAACCAAATATTCCGATCGATTCCATTGCCACTCCGCAAGTTCCACAGGTTAAATCAAATGCGGTTGTTTTGTCTCAACCGGAAAAGTTTTCTCAGATTTGTATCGCCTGTCATGCAGTAGGTGGTAAGGGTGGAAATGTTGGGCCTGCCCTTGACCATGTCGGGTCTAAGTTCGATTCTGATTATCTCAATCGTTGGTTATCAGATCCGCAAGCCATCAAACCGGGAACAAATATGCCAAAGTTGCCGTTAACTGATCCAGAAAGAAAAGAAATCGTAACTTACCTTTCTGCATTGAAATAAGGAGAAACAATGAGATTCCAATCACAAAAGGTCGCATATTGGTTCTTTGCAACTTGTATGTTACTCTTATCTTTACAAATCGTATATGGTTTCATAATGGGATTTGCTCGTATTGGATTAGATGGACTACATGATTTTATTCCATTTAATACCGCTCGTGCCACACATACAAATCTACTCGTAGTATGGTTATTAACTGGTTTTATGGGAGCTGCTTATTACATCATACCCGAAGAATCAGACAGAGAGTTGTATAGTGTCAAACTAGCATACATTCAACTACTATCTTGGGTTGTTGTTGGGGTGATTGCCATTATTGGTTTTCATTTTAATTGGTGGGAAGGTCGTAAGTTCTTAGAAATCCCAAGGCCACTCGACTATTTGGTTGTTGTGAATGTATTAACATTTTTGTTTAACATCGCTATGACTATATGGCAGGCCAAAAAAAGGAGTACAACACAACTTGTGTTATTCTTTGGTTTGTTATGTGCAGCTTTACTTTATCTACCAGGTATGATCTACTTCGACAACCAAACACTGGACTCTTACTTTCGATGGTGGGTGGTTCATCTTTGGGTTGAGGGGGTATGGGAACTCATTATGGGTGGTATCCTTGCTTTTTTACTCATCAAACTTACGGGAGTGGATAGAGAGGTCATTGAAAAATGGTTATATGTAGTTGTAGGTTTAACCTTCCTTTCTGGAATTTTGGGAACAGGTCACCACTACTATTGGATTGGAACTCCTAAGTATTGGCTTATGGTCGGTGGAATTTTTTCTGCTTTAGAACCATTAGCTTTTCTCGGGATGGCCATCTGGGCACTCAATATGTATCGCAAAAAAGGAAAAAACCATCCTAACAAAATTGCACTTTATTGGACTCTAGGAAGTGCTATGATGTCTTTCATTGGTGCCGGATTTTTAGGTTTTGCACATACTTGGCCGGCTGTCAATCAATGGACTCATGGAACCCTCATTACTGCGATGCACGGGCACCTTGCATTCTGGGGAGCCTACGCTATGTTAGTGTTAGCTGTCATTTCCTATGCGATGCCAAATCTAACAGGAAGAAAACTATTTACTGGAATGTCTGGTTATTTGGCATTTTGGGCTTCTAATATCGGAATGTTAGGAATGACGGGGGCGCTCGCTGTTGCCGGAATCACTCAAGTGTATTTAGAACGTAAGTTAGGTATGGACTTCCTTGTGGTTCAGAAAGAAATCATATTCCATTTTATTGGAATGTTACTTGCGGCTACCCTCTTTACTGTTGGTATCGCTTATTTCATTGTGGATTTCATTCGACATGGTCTTCCTTCCAATGAAGCTGTTGGAAAAAATCTTGGTGATCTCGATTAATTTATGTTAACGAAGAAAGCACCCTATTACGAACCAATCGGTAAGGAACTAGAAATCTTTCAAATGGCGGCAGAGAATTCTCTGCCGCTTTTGTTGAAAGGCCCCACTGGATCCGGTAAGTCCCGATTTTTAGAATATATGGCTCACCTAATGGGTCGTAGACTTATTACTATATTGTGTAACGATGAAACATCGTCTGTAGATCTCGTTGGAAGATTTTTAGTAAAAGGAGCCGATACCATTTGGATGGATGGTCCCTTAACTACAGGAGTCAAAGAAGGAGCTATTGTTTATTTGGATGAAATTGCAGAAGCAAGGCCTGATACACTGGTAACCATTCACTCTTTAACCGACCATCGTCGCACCTTATTTTTAGAAAGAAAAAATGAAGAGGTGAGTGCCCATCCAGATTTTTTACTCGTAGCATCTTACAATCCTGGATACCAGAGAGGATTTAAGGAACTAAAACCTTCCACCAAACAACGATTTCTTGGAATGGATTTCCCTTACCCGAAAACTGCTGTAGAAGAAAAAATCATAGTTGGGGAAACGGGTATCAGCGAATCACTAGCCAAAAAGTTAGTTCAATTTGCTAACCTTGTGAGGAACAAACCAGAGTTAGGATTAGCGGAAACAGTTTCGACAAGACTTCTTGTTTCTTGTGCAAAATTAATTGCGAAAGGTCTTCCTTCTCGGCTTGCAGGCAGGACAGCGATCATTTTACCTCTATCAGACGACAATGATACAGTCGCGGCTTTACAAGACAGCTTCGATTTGATTTTTTAGGTCACAACATTGGAATGGGATCAGTTTGTATTTTACCAGGGTCATAAACTTTGGAAAAAAATTCGAAAAAAACTCACACCACCTAATCCATATTATAAATATCGAATGGAGTTAGAAGAAGGTCGAATCCTAAGATATTTGCAGACTTTAAAAAATGAACCAACCACTTTGATCTTCAGCGGAGAAACCATAAGTTTTGGACAAAACTATTTGAAATTCCCGGAAGTGGTTCATTTATTTTTTTCAGAATCGAGTTCTAAAAAATATGTTAGGATCTTACTTGCCTATCTTTCTTATCTCGAAGTAGCTAAAAAAACGAAGAAAGAGGATACAAAAAAGATAAATGGAGAAACGTCCTTTACAAAAGATCATTTTTTTTATTTGTTTCGAAATTTTCTAAATGTATTTCCTGGCATTCGTACTGATTGGAAAGAAATCCGAATGGAAAAGTTAAAAATTCGGAAAAGAGATTTAATTCAATACCAGAAAATCACTTCTATATTCACTCATGCAACTTCATCTATCTCTGATTTAAAACATGAGTTCCCCACAGGAAAAGATTTTATATCAAAGTCTGAGAAAGAAAAAGTAAAATCCAAAGAATCAAAACAAAAATTGGACCCAAGTGATGCCGAAGTTTTGGAAGTGGATGAGAAAAAAATCGAGGAATATACATTAGGTCATAATTTCGAAAAAATTGAAACTGTAGAAGAGTTTGATGGACAATGGCGTGACATTGATGGTGAAGAGGATATGGAAGAAGAGGATGCTTTACAAGAGCTAAACTTAAAACATATCATTCGAACGGAAGATCCCGTTCATACCACTCGAACCAGTGAGTCGGGATCTGGAACCACTCTGGAAATTTTAGATGAAATGGATATTGGAAATCATTTTTCTTATCCAGAGTGGGATTATAAGTTAAAAAACTACAAACCAGACTACTGTAATGTAGTAGAAGAGTTTCCCAAACAGAAAGACAGCCATTATACAAAACTTATATTAGAGAAACAACATTCCAATTTAATGTTATTGAAAAAAAAGATGATGGCACTCTTAAACCAAACTCGAATCAAAAAGAGATTGGTGGCGGGTGCTGATATTGATTTGGATGCTCTTGTGGATCGTTATGCCGATATCAAAGCAAAGATTAGTCCATCAGAAACAATTTATATGAACCCCATTCGAGATGTTTCGGACATGGTATTGTATTTCCTTGTTGATATAAGTTTGTCTACAGATTCATGGATCCAAGAAAAAAGAATTTTAGATGTGGAGAGGGAAAGTTTACTTCTATTCTCTGAATGTTTGGAAGAGTTAAAAATTCCTTTTGGAATCGCCGGTTTTTATTCTAGAACTCGTAATTTTAATCAATTCCTACATTTGAAACAATTATCGGAACCTTGGAGTTCTGCCCGTGATCGTTTGGGATCTTTATCACCAATTGGGTACACTCGGGTTGGCCCAGCCCTTCGCCATACGAGCTCCCTACTCAAACAAACGTCCTATAAACAAAAATGGATTATTCTCATTACAGACGCTCGTCCCAATGATTATGACAAGTACGAAGGAAAGTACGGGGTTGAAGATGTAAATAAAGCTGTCGGTGAATGTTTGTTAAATGGAGTCCAGGTTTTTACTTTGGCAATTGGAACTGAGGAAAAACCAACAATTCCATCGATGATGAGAAATGCAAGTTATCAAATGTTGTTTCATCCCGAAAGGCTCCTCGATTCTCTCCAAGAATTTTTTCGAAGAACCATAAGAGTTTAAACTTTAGATTTATGATGGTTTCCCGTCTGGTCTTGGGCTGAATAAAATCTTTGTGTATTGGAGGATGAATAAAATAAATGCGAGGATCCAACCGATTCCAGAGAGATGATAAGCTAAGTTATACTTTCCGAATAAAGGAAGGAAAACTCTAGCGATTACCGCAAAATTCAAAATGATATAAGCACCTACTGTGAGTGGTGATGCTACAATACTTCTTCCTGTATGTCCCAAACTCACTCGAGTGATCATACCATAAATAAAAACTCCAATGCCACCAACAGTCAAACTGTGTATCGCAGAAGATATAGGAAAGTATCCGAGAGAAACCAAACTATAAAGTAAAAACCCTAAACAAACCCAAAAGTATCCTGTATACAAAATCCATAAGATTGGTTTTTGGTATGATTTCCATGGTTTCCAGGATAAATAACGTACCACATTCGTAACAAACAACGAAAAACTACTCAAAAAAGAAAACAGAATTATAATATTTGTTAAACTAAGCGAATCGCTTCTAGAAGATACATTCGAAGCAAAATATCCTTCTACAAGTTTTGAAATGTAAAAAACAAAAGGTAAGTAGATGATTGTTGATTCTAATTTTGGCATTCGTTTGAAGGAATATCCTGGAATGACCACTCCAGAAAAAAATGGAACGACTCTCCCTCCAATGATTAAAATGAGGAAGAGGATTACAAATATACCTAAATGGACAAATAATAATGTTTGTTCCGGATCTAAAACGGAACGTGCAGAAAAACCAGCTAACAAATGAAAAATGGTAAATAATCCATAATGAAAAACAATTGGTTGATTGTGTTTTTGAGTGGGAACCATCAATTTTGGATAGAGTAGGAAAATTACCATCAGGTCCGAACTAATGTCTAAACCAAAAGATAAATAGGATAAAAATCCAAGTGGATACATTGAAAACCTTCCCAAAGTCCAAAAGAGTAATAGAAAAAATAAATTTTTCCCTTTTAAGATGCTTGAGTTGGTCCAGTTTTGGACTGCTGTAAAAAGAAAACCGAGGACAATCGCTTTTGAAAATCCAAAAACCATTTCATAGGAATGCCAATGGATTGAGTTGATCTGAATGGGATTAGGGACTGCATTCGAAAGAACGAGTAACCAAAATCCAATCACTAAAATGCCATATACGGAACCGAACCAAAAAAAGGGACGAAAAGCGGTGTTCCAAAAACTGAAACGAAAGAATGAAATCTTCATATTCTGATTCTAATAAAAATTAGAATCATTTCATTGATGCAAATCAAGAATTAAGCTAAAATTTTAAGTAAACCTTCTTTATCTAGAATGCTGATTTCCCCTTTTTGGGTATCAACAAGGCCTTGGTCTTTTAGTTGTTTTAGGATTCTCGAGAATGTTTCCGGCCTTAAGTAAAGAAGAGATGCCATTTGAGTTTGTTTTAGCTGTAAGGAATCTGGTGTTCCATAAAATAAAAAATGTGCTACTCTTTGCATCGCATCCATAGTAAGACCGCGGTTGATTGCCAAATTTAAAGTGTCGATTTTGTTCATCAGTGAATGCATAAGAATATGATTCAGCTCAATGTTTTTATGAATTCGACTCTGTACTTCCGTGAGAGGCATTCGTAAGATTGTACTTTTTTTAGTAAATCTTCCAGAGGCAGGATAGGGAATGCCTTGAATGACAGCCCATTCTGCAACGATACTTACAGGACGAAAAAAAGTTAAGGTAACTTCATTCATGTTGCCATCGTATTTGAATACTTGTAAATCCCCTGTAACAAGTAAGTCCATATAAGCAACAGTATCGCCGCCATGGAATAAGAACTCATCTTTTGAAAAGGTGAGTTCCTGACAACCTTCAAAGGCCTTCATTAAGGATTCCGGATTCGGTTGTGTTAGATACTTGATGATCATAGAATCAATTTGTACTATTTTTTCTTTTTGAAGTTAGGGATCTTAATTTCAGTTTCTTTTAAAAATTTCCAATATCGTTTTAAGGTGACTTTCCAATCTTCCTTTTGTGTTACGGAAGATGTGGATCCTGAATTTATTTGTGATTCTTTGATTGGTTGTAGCTCGGAAACAGGAACAATGGCTGCAATACCCAAATCGATTTTAAGATATTTCTTTTTGATAATTTTGAAATCAATTTTCGCCCCTAACAATCGTACGATTTCAAGGATAATTGCCCATTTTACTTTTATCGGATTTAATACGTTGTAGTTTTCAACTAAATCGCTGAACAATCTTTGTGATACTTTGGGATTACTATGAAATAATAAAAATCGAAAGTGAACATTCCCTTTCAAATCTTGCGTAATGATTAAATCATTGTGGTTGAATTCTTTAAATGGCGGAAAATCAACCAATCTTACCACAACAGAGTTAATTAAGTCCAAACTATTGTGAATTTCTGTCTCTGGATTTACTTTAATAGAATAGGTGATGTCATCTTCCGGAATCACTTCGTTAATAAAGGAGATAAAGTTAACTTGTTCTTTTACAGGTACTTCTTTTAAAACTTCCAGTCTTGAAAGTTCAATGATATCATCCATTACATTATCAATGGATGATTGCACTTCAATCACATCTTTTACTAAATTTTTGTCCTTAGTTTTCTGAGTTGATTCACGGTAGGCGGTCAACTTTTCTTTCATTAATTTCAGAGGGCCTGAAATCATTACATCCATATAATAAAAAATCTTTTCGCGTAAAGAGTCTGCTTCTTTTAATCTTTCGTAGCGATTTTGAAGTTTTCTTTTCATAATCAAAAACTGAAATCGTAGAGCAAGAGTCATTAAAATCAAATATACTAAGAAACTTGTTTCTAAAGAAGATGGTGAGTTGAGATATCCTCTTTCAATTAATATTTCTTTTAAAATTGAATAGAGTAAGTATACAAGTGCAAGTAGATGGATTGTGGAACCGCGAGTTTGGTCCCGAAACTTATTAAAAGTTACATAGATTGCATAACCAATCACAGCAAGTAAATGGATGTCCCAATATCCAATAAAGTTATACCAGAATACAGGGTTCTGGATGATCGCAAAGACTGCGATAAAGAAGAACTGCATGAATAGATAGATTCTTTGGTATTTGAAAGGTTTTAATTCAAAAAAGTCTTGAATGAACTTTATAAAACCATAAGGCAAAATTAATAAAAAAGAATATTCGATGAATTTTAAAATTGCAAATTGATTAATTAGAAAAAATCGAACTTCGTTTTTTGATAACTCATATGCGGAGAATATAAGAGCTAAGATACTAAAACTGAAATATTCTTTTTTGTCTCGTAAGTTGAAATAATTGATAAAGAAAAATAATGCAATAAAAAGGTAAAAACCAACAAAGATAAGTTCTACGAGCGAATCATAAAGATTTCCGTTCAATGCTTCTTCATAAGTGACAATACGAATAGGTCCAGTGATGACTCCGGCCGAAGTTGAAAGTGAAGATTCAATTTTTACAATTAAAACGTTTTCGCCTTCCAATAGTAGATCGTGTGGGATGGGATAAATTCTTGGTCTGCCAAAGGCAAACTCATCAGGATCTTTTCCAAATGCAGAATTGTTTTTTCCAATGAGGACTCCGTTGATAAATACTTCGTCTGATTGATAAACTTTCCCTAGTTGTAACGCTAAAGATTTTTGGTGTTGTTCTGTTGTGATTTCAAAACTTTTACGAATCCAGATCGCACCACGATAAGATCGATTTAAGTTACGAAAGTTACTAGGAACAGTTGTGATATCTAAGTTGTTGGCATTAAATTCGTTACTAAGGATATCTGCATTATCATTAAAGTAAATTCCCCAGTCGTCTCCATCCAAACGGAGTACAATGGTATTTTCATCTGTGGAACGCGAACAATTAGTAACCAATAAAACGAAACTTAGGATTAAAATTTTATAAAAGCTAAACTGTTTCATTTTTTAGGTTTCTCCGGGATCCGAATTGTGAATTTAGCTCCCATACCTTCGCTTGATTTTAAACTCACAGTTCCGCCTAAAAATTTTGTAGTAGCTTCCACTAAGGTAAGGCCAATTCCAGCTCCAGGAATTTCATTTTTTTTGTCACGATAACCTCGGACAAACTTTTGGAAAATGGTTTCCATTTCCAATTGGCTAAGACCCATCCCTTCATCCATAACAATGAGTTGGTGGAATCCATCTCGATTAAAAAATTCAATACTAATATCTGTTTTGGGATCTGTGTATTGGTATGCATTTTCAACAAGGTTTCTTAAAATAGAAAACAATAATTCTTTTGGGAAATAGATTTCTAAATCACCTGGTTTTACCTCAATCGAGATATTTTTTCTATATTGTTCCAAATGGTTTTCCACACTCGAAACACAATTTCTGATTAGTTCTGATACAGAAAAGGATTCATAAAAAGGAATATAAGATTTGTCTTCTAACTTTCGCAGAAGCATTGCTTCTTCTACCATATAACTCATATAAGATATATGGTCCTCAGCTTGTTTAACTGGGTCTAAATCGTGTTTAGAGTTGGCCTTGGTTTTGGTTTTCTTTTTGGCCGCAGACTTTGTTGTAACTTTTGTTTGTTCTTTGGAAGTAGTTTTTCCACTATTTGCGGATATATTGTCTATAGCATTTTTGATTTTTTCCATTCCTGATTTGAACTCAGAGGATAAATTAATCAAAAATCCTGTTTTGACTCGTTCCATTTGGATTAATTCTTTTTCTTGTTCGATAAAGTTTTCTAAACCCAATACAATATCGTTCGAAAGTTGAATAGAAATCATCACAAGAAAAATTAAAAATCCCAAATACAAAGTTCCAGGCATAGAAATGATTTCTAACGCAGAGAGACTATCGATAAGAATCGTAGGTAATAAAGATGCAATTCCAATTAGAATGAATTTTACTTTTGCAATGTTTGGCTTTCCGTTTTTTACAAACAAATAAATCACAAGGCCCATAGCTACAGGTAAAACATAATTGAACAAGGCTATAACTAGAATCCAAGTTTTAGGAGTTCTAAAAAATAGAGTAATTACAAATAAAACAAAAAGAAATACTTCATACACCAATAAAACAACGTTACGTTTTATCTTTAAATACTGGTGCATAAAATTGATAAAAAATATCGGTAAGCAGATTAATACTAAAAGTTCGGCAACATAGGACCAAGTGAAACTTTCAAATAAGATATCTCTGTGTTGAGTTCGAATTAAAACATAAATCCCCATAAAGATAGAGAATAGGGCAAAGAAAAAATTTTCCCCGGCACGTCCGCGAACAATGGAACCTACTAAAAAGTAAATTCCCATAAATATAAATACATAACCACAGACCATTGCAAATGCTTCTTTGGAAAAAGCAGACTCACGTAACAGTCGTTCCTTGGCAATTGTTGGTGCTTCTTTTAGGCCATTTAGGTTTGTCGCTGCATAAATACGGATCGCCATCACATTCAGGCCTGGTTTGAGAAGGTGGGTCGGTAGAGAATAAATTCTAATTTTTTGAAAGTCCACTTCCATTCTAGGAAGAACAGTCCCGGTTTTGTCGATTAGGGTTCCATTTAAGTAAAATTCATCAATATCGCGGATACGGCCAAGTTGGATAGCAATGGGTTCTACCGGTGTTGTATAATTTTCAGGTAAAAAGAAAGAACATCTGTACCAATGGTATCCTGTTAGATTTTCTGTTTTTGAAATCCCGTAATCTGGTACAGAACGTTTGACCCAGAAAGATTCTTCAACAGTTTCATCTCTCCAGTCTAAGTTATCACCTTTGCGAAATAACCAATCTGTTTTTAAAACGACTGGGTTTTCGAAAGATGTGATCATGGTTCCGCAAGGTTCTGCCACCAAACTGAAAATAGTTGGCGACAAAACGAATGCGAACCCGAATACGAGTTGGTAAATACGGGTTTTCGAAATCATATCGGTTCGACGTTTCGAATGGCCTCTTCGATTTCTTTGAGCTGAGTGGAAATCCTTGCGTCGATAGCTCCCACATCTGTTTCGATGATAACGCCACCACGATCCACTCGAGAGTCTTCGTAAATATTAACTTTGCGAAGTGATTCCATAAGTTTGATGAGTTCGTCTTTGTGTGCTGTTGTGAGTTCCAAGTCAGCAAAGTTAACACGAATATCAATTCGGTCACGATCTTTGATTCGTTTCATTGCTTCTCGAATGTTATTAAGTACGATTTCTTTACGTTCAATGATTTCGTCTTTGATTACTTTTCTTGCAATGACAAGGATCATCTCTACCATTTGTTTTTCTGAGGCAGCAATCATTTCTTCACGAATATCAATTGCTTTACCAATGATCGTTCCTAATCGGTCAATGAGTCGCCTAACTTCACCTTGGCCTTTTTTAAATCCTACTTCTCGCCCAGCATCATATCCTTTTTGATATGCCTCGTGTTCGATCTCAGCCTGTTTCATTTCGGCTTCTTTGATCATACGTTCGACTTCCATCTTAGCACGATCTAAGATTTGTTCCGCTTTGGCACGGCCAGAGTCTTCTTCTAGTTTGATTTTTTCTTTGGAGTCTTGAACCATTTGGAAGGCTTTGGTTCTACCTTCTTCTTCAATGGCTTTTGCTTGTTTTTTGGCGTCTTCTAATAATTGACGAACTTGTTCTTCTGTTTCTTGGCGATACCTTTGGAGTTCCGCTTCGATCTCTTCAATCGATGGACCTTGGTATTGTTCGATGATATTCCCTTCTTGGTCTATCTCGAAGTCTTCTTGTTCGTCGGTTTTATGGAACTTTTTGTACTTATCAGGAAGTTGAATCTCAACTTCTTCTTGTAAGTCGGCAATTTGAATGGGTTTAAAGACGAGTTTTGCCATATACTTACTTCAATCTCCAGAGTTTCACTTTGCCTTCATTCATTGCCTCGCGTAGTCTATCTAAGATTCCCTTTTGGGCTTCTTCGATTTCTGCTAAAGAGACAGGACCTAACGAATCCCATTCGATCTTAATTTCTTTCACAAGCCAAGATTCCAAATTGGAATAAACTTGGTCGCGAAAATCCGTCTCTACACCTTTCAAAGCGCAAGCAATGACAAGTGGATGGATCTCAGAAAAGAACCGAGTGAGACTCGTCCTTCCTAAATGAAGGAGGTCTTCCAAACGAAAGTAGTGTTCTACTATAGTTTCGGCATATTCTGGGCTTTTTTTCTGAATTCGTTCAATTAAATTTTGAGATGGCAAAAAAGGAAGTCGAGTCAGAATTTCCCCCGCAGTTTTTGCTTTGCGGCTACGAATCTTCGAAACTGGCATTTTTTTCTGGATGAGTTCCATTTTGAAGCGAAGGAAACGTTCTAATTGGTCCCTTTCCTGGTCCGAATGGTAATCGATTTCCGAAAGTGCCAAAATAATCTCTTCCCTGTGACTTTCTGGGTATTCAGCTAAAACTTCTGAGGCAGTTTCCGGGTCGGAAAAACTAAGAACTCGAGCGACCACTTCGGAAGATTCGTCCGTGGTCAAATTTCGGAGCATTTCCAGGGAATAATTAGGAAGTTCTGACCAAAGAGGGGAACCCGACTTTGAGTCTTCCTCTTTTAAGATTTCTTGGAGGAGAGAATATAGTTCATTTGTATCTGGATGTTCGTTAAACGCTGACCCACTTCCTGTGCGCATCGTTTGGTGGGGATCAATGTCATTTGCATAACTGCCCCCGAGCGATGATTTTCCGAGAGTAGGCTCAGTTTTTCCGCTGTTTTTGGGCGGGTATGTGTGATTCGCATACTCGCTATATCCTTTGTTGGTATCCGTAGTTCCGCCGCTCGCACCAATGGAACGGTGGCGATTGGAAGTGTTGGTTTGGGTCCCTTTCTTTTGTAAGAATCTGGTGAAAGAAAGCAGGATGTCTTTTTCTTGTCCTTTGGTCGGCGAAGGATTCGATTCGACCTTTAAAAGGAGGGATTCGATTTCAGAATCACTCAAGTGAGCAAAAACCTCGTCCGGTAAATAGCGGCCTAAGATTTGGTAGGCAAGGGCGGCTTTATTGGATCCAGAAGGAGATTTCATTTAAGAGACATAATAGCTAATCGTAGCGGTCGTACAAACTAAAAAATATTATTTTTTTTGATTCGAAAACTTCCTTTTCAAATCCATGTCTTCGGGAGTCCCTGAAGGATAGGGATGACCCGCCAGAAATTAATCTACTTCTCCATTGCATTGCTGACAATGGCCTGCGGCATGGTGGCTCCCTCGCCCCAAATCCAATCAGGCACTTTGGATCTACGAACTTTCCCCTTGACCACCGGTACAACCATCGCTCTTCACGGAGACTGGAAATTTTACCCTGGTGTACTCGACGTCCCTTCAGATGCGACAACGGCTAGCTATTTGCCGGTTCCGGGTCTTTGGAACCAAGTGCCAGTTTTATCTGGGTTCGCTGATGGAAAGGGATACGGTACTTATGTTCTCGATATCAAACTCCCTGAAGAAAATCAAATTTATGCGATATATTTGCCTGAAGTTAGAACCGCTTTTCGAATCAATGCAGGTAACAGGAGTTTGGTGTCAGGTGAACCTGGCATCACCAAAGAAACCACAACCCCTAGTGCGCAAGGGCAGAGTTTTACAATAGGTGCCAAAGAAAATCTTCAGATTCAAATTGCGGTGAGTAATTTTCATCACAAAGAAGGTGGACTTCCAAGTGCGCCTGTTTTTGGTCTTGGGGAAAGTGTTCAAAATTATATTTTGGCACAAAGTATGTTGGATTTAGCTCTAACTGGTGCTATATTCATGTTTGGTTTATATCATTTTATTTTATTCTTCTATAGAAGTAAACAAAGGGAAGCTTTTTACTTTGGGTTTTTTTGTTTGGTCTTTGCTGTTAGGATTCCCTTTATTGGAAGTAAAACGATTTATGCAGTTTTTCCTAATATTCCTTGGGAACTAGTAATTTATATCGAATACGCTTCTGTTTTTGTTTTGGGAATTTTATTTTTATGGTTTGTAGACGGACTTTTTCCTCGTTTCATTGATACAAAAATTATTCGTTACTTTAGCGCCTACGTGCAATTTATGTTAGTTTATGGTTTGATCATCAAACCTGAGATTTATACGCAGTTTGAAGTTGTTTTTCAAGCGATCGGTATTATATTTGCAATATTTTTAGGTATTCGTTTGTACCAGATGGTGCGGAAAGGATTACCCGATGCCGGAATTTTCTTTTTAGGATATCTCGTTTTATTTGTTGGATTTGTGTATGATGTATTTCTGGCTTATAGCGGAGAAGGTGATTCTACTTTGTCGCAATTGGCAGTATTTTTGTTTTTTGGTGTTCAGTCTACAATTGTTACACTTCGTACGGTAAGGAGCTTTCGTAAAAAAATACTATTAAAAGATGAATTTGAAACTATCAATGAACAGTTTATTCTAACAAATCGTTTTTACGCAAAATTTATACCTCGCGATTTTTTGATCCATCTTGGTAAGGAAAGTATCGAAGAGGTTCGGTTAGGTGATAGTAGCGAGAGGGAAATAACCGTTTTATTCGCCGATATTTGGGAATATTGGGATATAATTTATTCAATCCCTCTTGAAAATAGAATGTTATTTACAAATTCCTATTTAGGAAGGATTGGCCCTTGTATTCGAAAAAACAATGGTTTCATCGATAAATACATTGGTAGTGCCATTATGGCATTGTTCGATGGTGGAATTCAAAATTCAATTATAGCTGCCAAAGACATTCAATGGGAACTAGAAAAATACAATGAACGAAGGCGAAGTTTTGGTTATCTTCCGTTACATGCTGGAATTGGCATCCATTCTGGAGATACTATGCTTGGAATTTTGGGAGAAGAAGAAAGATTTGAGTCTACTGTCATTGCAGACGCAGTAAACCTTTCGAGTCGAATCCAAGGGTTAACCAAAAAATACGGCGCAAGAATTCTTGTTAGCCTTGCATCACTTTTGGTACATGAAGACTTAGAGGCAATCCCATATAGAATTTTGGATTTTGTGAGAGTTAAAGGAAAACAAGAAACGGTAATGATTGCCGAGATTTTAATTCCCGATATCGATTCAATTTCCAATAAAAAAATAGCAAACAGAGGGCAATTTGAAGCCGCAATTTTTGATTATGTACGCGCTGATTTTGTTTCTGCATTAAAAAAGTTCCGCTCTGTAATTGTAGACAATCCAGAAGACCTCGCAGCAAAAATCTATATTGAAAGATGTGAATATTATCAAACTTCTGGTGTTGGTGAAGACTGGGATGGGATTTCTGCATGGGAAAAATAATGAAATCTGCAGTTTTTGTTTTTTTCGTTTTTGTCTCTTGTTCTGTATTTTTTTCCTGTAATTTTGGAACTTCTCCAGAGGCAGTTAAAGGATATTTGGAACTTCCCCTCGAATATGTAAAAAACCATAAAAAACTTTCTACAAATGGTGAATGGGAATTTTATTGGGAAGAAGTTTATGGCGAAAGTTTATTTGAAAAAATAAAAGAACCTAACAAGGTTTATGTTAAAGTTCCTTCCTCTTGGAACTCATATGGGCCAGAAGAAGCAAGTGGTGATGGTTATGCGACCTTTCGTTTAACATTGAAAATACCTGATCCAAAAATTCGTTATTACTTCCGAATTCAACCAGCAACTAGTTCCTACGAACTCTATATCAATCGCCAAAAAATTGCAAGTTCTGGAAAGGTCGGAACGAGTGAACTTGATGCCATTCCTAAATACCAAATTCAATATGTTTCCTTTCAACCAGAAGGTTATGAACAAGAAATACTTTTTGTCGTGAGTAACTTCCATCACGCTAGAGGTGGGTATAGAAAACCATTGGACATTGGAACCAAAGAAGTCATTCAAAACCAAACGCTGATTTATTCAGCGGGAGAAGTCTTTATCTTTGGTACGATGTTGACTATGGCTCTTTACCAACTCACAGTGTTTTTCTTTCGAAGAGAGGAGAAAAGTTCTCTATTCTTTGCATTGTTTTGTTTGTTTACAGGACTTCGTCTTGTAGTACTCGATAACTTTTATATAATTTATGCTTTCCCTGATTTTTCATGGCATTGGATGCAGGTTTTGGATTATACATCGGCCCCACTGCTTGTCTGTTTTTTCTTAGGTTATTTGAAGAGTTTATTCCCAGGAAAGTCAGAAGTCCCCAAATGGATGTTATACTCTTGTTGGAGTATAACAGCTTGTTATGTTTCATTTGTTGTGTTGACAGATGCAAAACTTTTTACAAAAACAAATATTTTTTCACAAGTTTTGATCCTATTTTTTAGTGTGTGTTCCTTTTATGTAATTCTTAGAATTTACCGTCAGAAGAAAAAAGATAGTAGTTTGATGTTTTATGGATCTCTACTACTTATGCTTGGGTCAATTCATGATTTGATGGCAGGGAATTATTGGTTCCAGTCTCAACCATTTATGCCTTTTTCTTTATTTATATTCTTTTTATTTCAAGGTATTTTACTCGCCAGAAGAAATGCCAGGTTCTATTCCTCGATGGATACATTAACAAGAGAATTGATTGAAGTTAATAATCATCTAGAATCATCAAATAAAATTTATGCAAAGTTTGTTCCTTTGCGACTTATTGAATTGTTTTCACAACAAACAAAAGCTCGAGTGAAACGAGGTGATTTTATTGTGAAACAGATGACGGTTTTATCTTCTGATATCAGGGATTTTACTGCCATCTCTGAAACTTTAAGTCCAGAGGAAACATTTCTTTTTTTAAATGATTATCTGCGCGAAGTGGGACCTACTATCAGATCCCATAATGGATTTATTGAAAAGTATGTAGGTGACGCTATCTTCGCACTGTTTGAAAGGCAACCTGAAGATGCTTTGTCTGCTGCAATTGAGATGCACAAAGCAGTTGCAAGGTGGAACAAAAAGTCAAAATCCCATCGTGTGAGTGACATTCAATTCGGAGTAGGAATCCATTATGGAGAACTGATGCTTGGAATTATTGGTGAGGAACAGCGTATTGAGTCTGCCGTTCTCTCCGATTGTATGGGTGTTGCCAACTCTTTGGAATCTATGACAAAAAAATATGGCGCCAAAATCATTTTAAGTTTAGATGCTCTACTGGAATTACAACATCCTGATTCCTACCCACATAGACTGTTGGACTTTATTAAAATTCCAGCCAAACAGACGTTAATTGGGATTGCGCAAGTTTTGGTGGAAGGTGTCGAAGAGTCTTATGATTTAAAATTAAAAACCAAAGAACAATTCGAAGAAAGTGTGAATTTGTTTTGGGATGGGGAATTTGAAAAGGCAGGAGCCGGATTTCGTGCCGTTTTTGCCATCGATCCTTCTGACAAAGCAGCCAAATTGTATTTGGAACGCACTGAATTGTATGCGCAAAATGGGGCTCCCCCAGGGTTTGGGAAGGGGTTTTTGGCATAAAAAAGACATAGATTCGCCCCGATTCCTGAAAAAGTTCTTGAACTTCCTCTGTAAATGAACGAGAGTCAGTAATACGGAGATTCCCATGACTCAAGCCACTCTTACGCAAGCCCCTACCACTGGAAAGCCTGTGATCCAAACAAAAAGTTTTACTCCATCCGATATTGATCGTATCTTCAAAGCACAGAAGGCAAAAGCTTTGGAACTTCGGTTATCGAATTTCAAAACTCGTATCACAAAACTAAAGAAGCTGAAAGACGTTGTCCTTAAATACCAAACGGAAATCCAAAAAGCTCTTCACTCTGATTTTAAAAAATCTTCGGGTGAGGTAGACATTACTGAAATTCTACCTACCGTTGCCGAAATTAATGATGCCATCCGCCATGTAAAACATTGGATGCGCCCAAAAAATGTAATGACTCCACCGACTCTACTCGGTGCAACCAGCCGAATCATCTATGAACCAAAAGGGGTTTGTTTGATCATCGCTCCTTGGAATTATCCCTTTCATCTAGCCATAGCTCCTTTGGCAGCAGCCATTGCCGCTGGTAACACTGTAATGTTAAAACCTTCAGAGTTTACCCCGCATACTGCAGATGTCATTAAGGCGATGTTAAGCGAAGTATTTTCTGAAGAGGAAGTTGCTGTATTCGAAGGTGATGTTGCAGTTTCAACGGCACTGCTCGAAGCACCTTTTGATCATATCTTTTTTACAGGATCTACTCCTGTTGGTAAAATTGTTATGGCAGCAGCTGCAAAAAATCTTACCAGCGTAACATTGGAGTTAGGTGGTAAGTCTCCTTCCATCGTAGCAGAAGATGCGGACATGAAAGTGGCAGCAGAAAGAATTATGTGGGGAAAATTTCTGAATGCTGGACAAACTTGTGTGGCACCAGATTATCTTTTAATTCCCGAATCCAAAGTGGATGAATTTGTAAACAACGCTAAAGAAGTCACAGAAAGTTTCTTTAAATCGAAACCTGAAAACTTTACAGCGAGTCCTGACTTTTGTCGTATTGTAAATGCAAAGAACTTTGGTCGAGTTTCTTCTTATATGGATGATGCTGTCAAAAAAGGGGCTCATATTGCTTACGGTGGGGAAGTTCGAAGTTCCGATAATTTTATTTCACCAACCATTCTTACACATGTGTCTTTGGATGCACGTATTATGGAAGATGAAATTTTTGGACCACTCCTTCCTATTGTTACTTATAAAACCTTGGATGATGCCATTCACATCATCAACGAAAGACCAAAACCGTTGGCTTTGTACATTTTCACAAAAAAAAGCCGTACATCCAAATATGTTCTACGAAGAACTAGCTCCGGTGGGGCTGTGATCAACGACGTGATTTTACATTTGGTGAACCCAAATCTACCATTTGGTGGAGTGAATCATTCAGGTCATGGTAGTTATCATGGGCTTTTTGGATTCAAAACTTTTTCACATGAAAGGTCTGTTTTACAAACTCCTAAGGCATCCATCGCTAAGTTGATGTATCCACCTTATTCAAGTTTTGTGAGATTGATTGTAAGATTAACAACAAAGTTCTTTATTTAGACAACGTTCGATTAAAGACTACACTCCCGGGGAAACTCGGGAGTTTTTTCCTCAATTCTTTTAATAATACCTTCCACCTCAATCATTGTTTCTCCATACATGTTGTTTTAAAACTACTGATAAATATCAATTCCAAGATTGATTCTAATTCGTGACATCGTAATTGTGATTATTTTTGTGGAACTATGCAAAAGGATTACTCCGCGCATTTAGATTCCTTACGAATCACTTGGTTAAGTGAACCTTTCCACCTCGGAATTCCCATCATTGACTTGCAACATGTTTGGTTGGTTCATATTATTTTAGAGTTGGAAGAAACCATTGTCGAATCCGAAAAAGATGGGTCTGATGTGGATGTTCACGTATCTTTTCGGAAAGCTTTGGATTATGTGGCGGAACATTTTGCTTTAGAAGAAGACATTCTGGAACATTTTAATTATCCAAGTTTTAAAGAACATGTAAAGGGGCACCGTAATTTTGTAGAGCGGTTAACTGAAAAATATTATGAAGCCAAAGATAACCAAATGGCTGCTTTGGGTATTTTACAGATCCTTAAAAAATGGTTATTCCAACATATCTTACATGATGACACCGATTATGCTGATTTTTTTAAAGCTAGCGGAGTTGATTTAAAATCATACTGTAATGAAATTTTAAAATCTGGCAAATATCCAATTTCCAAAGAACAACTTTTGATTTATCAAAACATTGTACAAATGGATACAACCCATATTGCTCTACATGAACAGTCCATTGATACCATCCAAGAAATTCGAAACATTTGGAAAACATATAATCTTTCCACTGGTGTTCCTATTATAGATTTACAACATGTTTGGTTATTAAAAATGATCGTTGAATTGGATCACTCTCTTAAGTTAGGTGATGGTTCTAGTGATACGTTCCATCGGGTGATTGCTGCCGCTATTGAATACACAAAAGACCATTTTGGTGTGGAAGATAAAATCATGCGGTACTTTCGATTTACTGATGTGGTTAACCATATGAACCAACACAAACGGTTTATTGATTTTATCAAAACTAGAAATGATGAATTTAAATTAGGAAATCCTCGGGCCGGTTTGCACTTGGTTCAGGACCTTCGTAATTGGCTTTTGTCTCATATTGCTCTTGAGGATAAAAAAATCGGAATCGCTTTTGAGTCCCGTGTGCGGGAGCTTTCCGAGTTTACGAAAAAATTGCACCAAGCTGGCGAAATTGCCATTTCTCGGGAGCAAAAAAAACTATATAAGTTGGTGATGCAATCGGCTCCAGACCCTCTCGATTGATTTCTGTCGGAATTTGAATTGCCAAGCTGATTTTCCGGGAAAATCCTGTTTCCAAACCCCATGGAATACGAAGTTATCATCGGTCTGGAAGTCCACGTCCAACTCAACACTCTATCTAAAATTTTTTCTACGGCTACAAACGAATTCGGTGGTAGTCCCAATACTCATATTTCTCCGCTTTGCGTTGCTTTGCCTGGCACATTGCCTGTGTTAAACGAAGTTGTTTTGGAAAAAGCCGTTCGTGCAGGTGTTGCCCTCGGATGTGAGATCACTCAATTTACAAAATTTGATCGTAAAAATTATTTTTATCCTGATTTACCGAAAGGATATCAGATTTCTCAGTTTGATAAACCTTATGCAACACAAGGTGGAATTCATATCAAACTAAAAGGAGAAACAGATGAGAAGTTTATTCCTCTCACTCGGATCCATATGGAAGAGGATGCAGGAAAACTAATCCACTCTCATGATCCATCCATCAATCGTTCTTATGTTGATTATAACCGTGCGGGCACTCCTCTCATTGAAATTGTTTCGGAACCTGACTTACGTTCTTCTGATGAGGCATATGTTTATTTAAACGAACTAAAAACAATATTACGATACATTCAGGTTTCTGATTGTAATATGGAAGAAGGATCTCTTCGTTGTGATGCCAATGTCTCTATTCGTCCTAAAGGGGAAAAAGGATTTCGTACTCGAGTAGAAATCAAAAATTTAAACTCCTTTAAGGCCGTAAAACAAGCAATAGACTATGAAATCGAATGGCAAAAAGATGTTTATTCTCGTGGAGAATCATTTCGTCAAATGACAAAACTTTGGGATGCGACTTTGCTCAAAACCATCCCCATGCGTTCAAAAGAAATGAGTCATGACTATCGTTATTTCCCAGAACCAGATCTTCCTACCATTCAAATCTCTAGTTCTTTTATTGAAGACATTCGTAAAACTTTACCTGAACTTCCAAGACAAAAAAAAGAAAGATATAAAACTGAACTTGGCCTTCCGGATTATGATGCGGAAGTATTAACAAGTGAACGTGAGATTGCAGAATATTTTGAACAAGCTCTTCTCGTTTCCGGTGATGCCAAAAAAACATCTAACTGGGTGAAAGATGAAATTCTTGGAATTGTAAACAAAGAAAACATATCCATTCAGGAATTTGCAATTGATCCTTTGCGTATCGGTAAACTTGTAAAACTCATCAACTCGGGAGAGATCACAGGTAAAATAGCAAAAACTATTTTTGAAGATATGTTAACCACAAAAGACCAGCCAGAATCCATTGTGGAAACAAAAGGTTTAAAAGTGGTTCGCGATGATAAAGCACTTGAAGAGATTGTGATTCGTGTGATTGAATCTCAACCAGAATCAGTGGAAGGTTGGAAAAATGGAAAGGATCGGGTACTCGGTGCGATTGTTGGTGGTGTAATGAAAGAAACCAAAGGCAAAGCAGATCCGAAACTTGTAAATGATCTGATCCTCGCTAAACTTGGGCCACTCGGCGAAAAAAAGAAAGTTTAAGGTATTTCTAGTTTGTGGACAGATCCGAAGTCCACTGGAGATTTAAAAGCTTCTTCATAGGGAGTTCCGTGTTGTTTACAAAGAACGGCACGGATCGGCCCTGAATGACAAACAACGATTAAAGAAGTAAGGGGCCTATTGTTTGTCCTTTCCCATTCCTTTCGTAATATTCCGCCTTCTTTCCAATCTTCCATAAAAGAATTCATTCTTAAGATTAGATCAGTAAAAGCCTCTCCACCTGGAGTTTTGGCATTCACAAAGTCTTTCATCCAAGGGATTGTGTCTTTTCTTGGAATGTTTTCCCAAAGTTTACCATCCCAATCACCAAAATTCATTTCCCACAAACGTTCGTCAGTTGGTATTGCGGAAGGTTCCTTCGGTTTTAGATTGTATTTAGCTAAGAGAGCAGACGATAATTTTAAAGCGCGCGGCGCCGGACTAGAAAGAAAATGATCAAAGTTTGGCGGTAGATAAGAGAAAGTGGAATCGGCAGTATCTTCTACTGGGTATTTGAGAGGAAAATCAGTTCGACCATAACAAGTTCCTTTGGGAGCAGTGGTTTCCGGATGGCGGATTAAATAGAGATCCATAAAAAAACTCCTGATATCCAGATACAAGTTTCAACCACTTGTTGGACGGCACCCAAACAATCTCCGGTAAATCCATCGATCCAACGTTTCATAAGGGAATACATGTAATATAGACTGGGAAGGATAAAAACCAAACTCATTAAAAAATAAGGATGTTGGAAAGTTAATGTAATAAACGGAAATAGGCCTGCAATACTTGCAAATAGAGTTTGTGCCCAAGTGATTTCTTTTGCCATTGGTTTTGCATATCCTTCTTCTTTGGCATAAGGAAGTAATTTCATCATAAAGATGGAAAAAAAACGACTCAGGCTATGTGCTGTTATAAAGTACAACCAAATAGTGATAAGGTTATCGTAGCCAGGTAATGACCACTGGTTCCAGTGCATTTCTTTGTTTACGAGTGATTCGGAAGCACCGAGGATTTTTAAAACTAATAATAAAGAAATCCCTGCAGCTCCAAAACTTCCTACACGGCTATCTTTCATAATCCTAAGAATATCTTCTCTTTTCCAACCGCCACCAATCCCGTCACAAAAATCAGAGAATCCATCTTCATGAAAAGCTCCCGTGAGGATTAACAAAAATCCTAAAGAAATGACAAAGGAAATGGTGGGACCAAAGAATAATTGGAAACTCATAAAAACAAACCATTGTAAGGTCCCGAGTATAATCCCAACAGTAGGTGAATATTTGATTGATTTATGTAACCATTCTTCTTGAAAACCAATCCAATGAGGAGCTGGAATTCTAGAAAGAAAAGATAAACAAACAAAGAATAAACGGATTTCTGTTATAAAAAATTGCATGGAAAACTTTATTTTGAGTCTGAATTACTAACACCTGCATCTGCAAAGGAAGCCATTTCATTTAGAAATTTTACACTCAGTTCAATGAGAGGGTAAGCTGCAAGGGCACCGCTTCCCTCACCTAAACGAAGGTTCAATCTAAGGAGTGGTTTTATTTTCCAATGTTCTAAAACAACTGTATGGCCTTCTTCTTCAGATAGATGCGAAAAAATGGCATAATATTTTACTGTTGGATTTAGAGCAAAAGCAATTGCAAATGCAGCTGTTGCAATAAAACCATCCACAACAAATGTTTTTCTCTGTGCAGCCGCTCCAATCATAGCACCAGCCATCATTCCAATTTCAAATCCACCAAATTCAGAAAGTACTTCTATCGGATCTTTTAGTTTTCCTGTTCTTTGGAATGCTTCTGAAAGGATTTTGAATTTATTTTCTTTTGCGTTGTTATTTAAACCCGTACCTCGTCCAACAAGTTTTCTCAATGGAATATCTGTTAGATGAGATAGAACGATGGATGCTGCAGAAGTATTTCCAATACCCATTTCACCGAACAAAAATATATTGGTTGGTTCATATTTTGTTTCATTAAGTAATTCGATTCCACATAAAATCGCATCTTTTGCTTCTTCTTGCGACATGGCTTTCGATTTTAAAAAGTTGGATGTACCTTTTCGAATTTTTCTTTGGATGAGACGTGGAGTGTCGTTTTCCCAGTCATGGTCAACACCAGCATCAACAACTTCAACATCGATATGACTGTGTTTGGCGAAGACATTGGCACAGGCTCCACCGGATAAAAAATTTAAAACCATCTGCCAAGTAACATCCTTTGGATATAAGGAAACCGGTTCTTCTGTGATTCCATGGTCTCCGGCAAAAAGAATGAGTTTAGGATTTTTTAGCTCTGGGGAAAGGGTATTTTGGATTTCTGCCAATTGCATGGCGATTGTCTCTAAATCACCAAGGGAACCCAGAGGTTTGGTTTTATTGTCTATTTTACTGCGAATTGAACTTCGCAAAACATCGGTTAAGGGGGAAATGGAGGGTAGGGAAAATGGGGACATAGACAAAACCAATCTAAACAAAGCGGTATCAGCTTCCATCGTTTTTGGGCTTGGACGGGACGGGGAGGTTTGGGAATTGGTTATTTGGGCCGAAAAAAATCCGAATTTCTTCCCTTCGGGCGCTTTACGTAGGAACCCATCAGCGTTACTATGTCACCAAGCCATGGAAGATTTCGCACACCTACATTTGCACACTACCTATTCCATGTTGGATGGAGCCATACGGATCAGCGATTTGATGAAACGTGTAAAGGAACTTGGCATGAGTTCTGTTGCCATCACTGACCATGGAAACATGTACGGTGCCATTGAGTTTTATAAAGAAGCAGTCAAAAACGATGTCAAACCCATCATCGGTTGTGAGTTTTATGTAACTCCTTCTCGTAGTGCGGAAACCGAATTAGATGAAATTGCTGACGGTGGTGCTTACCATATCATTTTACTTTGTAAAAATGAAATTGGTTATAGAAATATTATCAAATTGGCGAGCCGATCATTTACAGAAGGGTTTTATCGTAAACCACGGATTGATTATGATTTATTGGAAAGGTATAGCGAAGGCCTTGTATGTTTAACAGCTTGCCTAGCTGGTGAAGTTAACCGAAAGATCTTAGAAGGAAAAGAAGATAAGGCTTATGCGTTAGCTGGTCGATTACATGAAATTTTTCGCAAAGAAGATTTTTATTTGGAAATCCAAGATCATGGAATTCCGGAACAGCGGATCGTTGCAGAAGCTGTTATGGGATTTTCAAAACGAACAGGTATTCCGCTAGTACTTACAAACGATTCCCACTTTCTCACAAAGGATGATAGAGAAGCCCAAGATATTTTACTTCGTATCGGAATGCGTAAAAACATCGATGATGAAATGCGCTTCGGATTCAATGAAAACTTTTATGTAAAGTCTCCAGCGGAAATGTTTAACATTTTCCCTGACCATAAAGATGCATTCTATAATACATTAGCCATTCGTGATAAATGTTCTCTTAATTTTCAATTTGGGAATCCACTTTTACCTCCTTTTGAAGTTCCACCTGGTTTCGATACTGATAGTTATTTAGAAAAACTGGTTTGGGAAGGAATTAAGGAAAAATATCTGGACATAACTCCTGTTGTACGAGAAAGAACTGAATACGAAATGCAAACCATTCGTAACATGCATTTCGCAGGATACTTTCTTATCGTTCAAGATTATATTAATTTTGCAAGGCGTGCTGGAATTCCAGTAGGCCCGGGACGTGGTTCTGCAGCGGGTTCTATTATTGCGTATGCCCTTGGTATTACTAATGTCGATCCCATTCGATACAATTTACTTTTTGAAAGATTTCTCAATCCGGACAGAAAGGATATGCCTGATATTGATACGGACTTTTGTGTAGAAAGACGAGAGGAAGTCATTAATTATATCAAACATCGGTATGGTGAAAATCGGGTTGGTCAAATCATTACCTTTGGATCTCTTGCTGCAAAAGCTGCCATCAAAGATGTGGCTCGTGTTTTTAATGTTCCATTTTCCGAAGTGAATGAGATGAGTAAACTTTTTCCCAAAAAATTGGGAATTACCATCCAGGAAGCGGTAGATACATCTAAAGATCTTCGTGATATTGCTGAAAAATCAGATATAAATAAAAAAGTTTTTTATATCGCGCAAAAACTGGAAGGTAACTACCGTCAGGTGGGACGTCATGCAGCGGGTGTTGTCATTGCACCTACGGCACTCGAAGAAATTGTTCCTTTATCCACAGTCAGTGAACCTGGTAGGGACGGACGTTCTATCGTCACTCAGTACGACAAAAATATGTCGGAACAAGTGGGACTCATTAAGATGGATATCTTAGGCCTAAAAAACTTAACTACCATCCATCATGCAACTAAACTCATTGAAAAACGTCATGGTCTCCTTCTTGATTTAGATAAAATTCCTTTAGATGATGCGGCCACTTTTAGTTTGTTACGAAAAGCAAATGTTCTTGGGATATTCCAGTTAGATTCTTCTTCTGGAATTCGTGACCTTTTTGCCAAGGCACAAGTTCAAAAATTCGAAGAGATCGCCGCCTTGCTTGCGTTATATCGTCCGGGTCCAATGGGATCGGGAATGTTGGATGACTATTTAGATCGTAAAAACGGGAAAAAGAAGGTGGTTTTCCCTCACGAAAGTTTGGCCGAAGTTTTGGGTGAAACATATGGGGTTGTTGTTTATCAAGAGCAGGTAATGGGTATTTCTCGGATTATGGGTGGATACTCTGTGGGAGACTCGGATGTTCTTCGTAAGGCGATGGCCAAAAAAGACAAATCAAAACTTCCTGCGTTGAAAGAAAAATTTGTCAAAGGTGCCATCGAAAAAAAGATCAATGAAAAACTAGCCATTGAACTTTTTGAACAATTAGAAAAATTTGGTGAGTATGGTTTTAACAAATCGCACTCGGTTGCTTATGCTTTTGTAACATATCAAACTGCCTTCCTTAAGGCCAATTATTCCATTGAATACTTAACCGCTCTTTTATCGGGAGATCATTCTAAAATTACTGATGTGGTCAAATACATCAACAATGCTAAAGAAATGGGAATTCGAATATTGGGCCCCGATGTCAAAGAGTCAGGGATCTCCTTTGAAATCACCGATGACAAAACGGTAAGATTTGGACTTTCTTCCATTAAGGGTGTGGGGGAGTTGGCTGCAGAAAATATCATTACCAATAGAAATTCAATCGGTGGTTACAAACAGTTAGGTGACTTTACAAAGAAATTAGATACAAGGCTCGCAAACAAAAAAGTACTCGAATCTCTTGCTCAAGGTGGAGCTTTTGACTCCTTCGGGTATACGAGAAAAACAATTTCTGAATCAACCGATATCATTCTAAATTATGCTAACAAAAAACAGGCGGAAGAAAAAGAAGGCCAATTTTCTTTGTTTGGTGGTGCCAACGGTGGTGGTGAGGAAGATCTTAATCTACCCAAAGATGGTATCGAATGGAATGGAGACGAATTACTTAGAAGGGAAAAAGAAACAACCGGTTTGTACCTCTCCGGCCATCCACTTGATAAATTTACTGAACAATTAAAAACATTAAAACCAACGACCATTGAAAATCTGGAAGAGGTTCGCCCGAAATCAAAAGTAGAAATTGCTGGGGTTCTTTCCAAAAAAGTAGTCAAACTCACAAAGAAAAAAGAAGAGTTCGTCAACTTTATGATTGAGGATCAAACCGGTGAGATTGAATGTGTTGCCTTCCCAAAAACTTATGCAGAATTTAAACATCTATTCACGGAAGACAATACAGTCTTCATTCGCGGGATCTTAGAACGTCTAGATGCCGACGAATCGGAGTTAAAAGGTCAAATCATAGTAAATAAATTAGAAGAACTAAATTCTGTAACCATTGAAAAGAAAATGGAAAAAACTCTTCATTTAACAATCAATATGTTGGAAGAGAAAAATAGGGACGTGATTTTAAAACTTCAAGATGTTCTTTCTGTTCACCGAGGGGCATCCTCTGTGTTCTTTCATTTGGTTGGTAAAGATGATGAAAAAAAAGTCATTCGTGCCCATGATCATTTTTCAATAGAAATTACTTCGGACCTTATGAAAATGTTGACCGACATACTTGGAAAAGGTGCTGTTCGTTATACCGTTGGCGAAGAAGTGAGAATCTTCGGATAAAATTTGTGGAGGCCTCTACACTTTCCTTAACTTTATTATTAGAGTTTCTTTGGATGGGTTCAGGGGCTTTTTTCTGTTTGATTTGGTCTCTTTCCAATTTAATTCGGAATCGTAACCTTTCTGGATTTGTTTGGTCCTTTATTCTTTTTTCTACAGGACTTTGGTTACTTACCGGTGCCTTTATGTTCACTGGTTTTTATATCTACTTTCCCTCCATTGCTTTAATCCATATACCGTTTGTTTTTTTAGCGTCTACCTTACTTTATTTGTATTTAGAATATTTGTTTTTAGAAAAACCAATTCAAATCAAAGTGTATCATTTTTTTCCAGCCTTTGTATCCGTTCTATGTTTGATTCCATTCTACTCTGGTTCAGATTCTGAAAGGTTAAACATTTTAGAAAGTATGGGACAAACGGAATATGGAACCGTTGTTGTGGGTCTAAACTTTGGAATTAAAATTTCTATTTTGCTTTCGGTGGGGTTATTCCTTTTGAAAGAGTGGATACCAAACGTTCGTTTGTCCGTTTTCTTTTCTAAAAAAGCAATTTATTCCCTTGTATTTGTCCTTCTCATTTGGATTGATTTGTTACTCGGAAGTATTGGTTTTACATTTCAGCTTCCTTTTTTCCGAAAGCTCAGTGCTTATCTTTTGCCTGTTCTTATGTATTTTTACTATTTCACTCGTGAACTTTGGGCCCCTTTTGTAGCCGACGTTCGAGATAGTATCCAAAGAAATAAATATGAAAAATCTAAATTAGTATCGGTCCAGTTAGAAACCATTGATCAAAGGTTATACGAACTGATGCGCGAAAAGATTTTTTGTGATGAAGACCTTAACCTTTCCAAATTAGCAGACATGGCCGAAGTAAAACCAGGTCAACTTTCAGAATACTTTCACAAACGGTATGGATTTGGATTTTACCAGTATATCAATCAATATAGGATCGATGAGGCAAAACGTTTGTTATTAGAAGCTGAAGAAAGATCCATCCTTTCCGTCGCCGATGCAGTTGGGTTCAATTCTAAATCAACTTTCAACCGAGTTTTTTTAGAAACCGTGGGAACAACACCTTCTGAATTTCGTAAACAATCAAAATCTAATTAAAACTTTTTAAATTCTAAGTCTCAAAGAATTCCCCAAGACGACAATGGGATAATTCTTCGATAGAATTGGTTTGTAACGAGGAAATTCAATGCGAACCATGATTGATTTTTATTTAAATCTTCCACCAAAGTTTGGACAGAAAAATGCTTTTGCTACTAGAGTTAGCGCCGGCGAATACCTGTTTAAAACATATAACAACCTATTGTCCGACGCAAAAGATTTAGCATTTGGGCTACGGGCAAATTTATCTGAAAGAGAAAAAGTGGCCATTTTTGCAGACAATGCATACGAGTGGATTCAAACCAGTATTGCCGTCACCTTATTAGGCGCAGTGGATGTTCCTCGTGCTTCTGATGTAACAGATCATGACATTCTTTATATCCTAAACCATTCCGAATCAAAAATTCTTTTTGTGGAGAACGAAGCCGTTTTCAAAAAGGTCGTTCGTTTAGAATCAGAATTGGAATTTTTAAAAGAAATTGTGATCATTTATCCTCCGAAAGAAGGAAATAAAGAAATGAGTTCGCGGAAAATTAAAATATCTACCTTACAAGAGTTGGTTGGTAAAGGGAAAGAACTTCGCAAAGTCGATACAACCGATTCTATATTCTTAAATAACACCATCAAAGAATCGGATCTTTTTACTATGATTTACACATCGGGAACCACAGGTACCCCGAAAGGTGTGATGTTGACACAAGGTAATATCCTTTTTCAGTTACAAAACTTACCTCTCAGTTTACAAAAAGGAGATAAAACACTTTCGATTCTACCCATCTGGCATATCTTTGAACGAATTTTTGAAATCTTCAGTTTGTATTATGGTGCTTGTACTTACTATAGTAGTGTTCGTACACTAAAAGAAGATTTAAAATTGATCAAACCAAATTTTATGGCATCGGCTCCAAGGCTTTGGGAAAGTATCTATTCTGGAATTTTGGGAACACTAACAAAATCTTCTGCAGTAAAACAAAAAATGTTTCAAATTTCAATGTTCTTTGCCAAAAGATTTTTTAACTCAAGGCAAGTCATTACGGGAAATGTTTTAGATATCCATCCTGTTGTTTTTTGGAAACAATCCATTCGTTTTTTATACCACCTCTATCGTTTTTTCTTAGTGAGTATACCCCATTTGTTTTTTGATTTTTTAGTTTTATCTAAGATTCGTAAAGCAACAGGGGGAGAACTTAGAGGTTCTTGTTCTGGTGGAGGAGCTCTTCCTTATCATGTGGACGAATTTTTCAACACAATTGGAATTCCGGTATTAGAAGGTTATGGAATGACAGAAACAGCACCTGTTCTTGCTATGCGAACATTTGATGAAATTATTCCAGGTTCTGTTGGTCGAATTTTTCCAAAAACTTTTTTACGTCTCGTAGATCTACATACTGGTGAGGTGTTTTTAGATACAGAAGCAGGTAAATTTGTATTTGGACGTAAGGGAGAAATTCACGTAAAGGGAAAACAAGTGATGGCTGGGTATTATAAAAACCCTGATGCAACAAATAAAGTTTTGGTAGATGGTTGGTTGAACACCGGTGATTTGGGAGTTTTTACAGCAAACCACCATTTAAGGATTGTTGGTCGATCTAAAGAAACAATTGTTTTGTTAGGTGGCGAGAATGTGGAGCCAGTTCCTATCGAATCCAAAATTTTAGAATCAGAATGGATTGATCAATGTATGGTTGTTGGCCAAGACCAAAAGTATTTGAGTGTTCTTGTTTATCCTAATCTTTCTAGATTTGAAGAACCACTTACGAAAGAGTTTTGGAATCAAAAAGAAGTGATACAAAAAATTGAATCAGAGATTAAATCTAAAGTGAACGCACAAACTGGATTTAAATCTTTTGAAAGAGTGGTTGGTGTTGTGGTGTTACCAAAACCATTTGAAGTGGGAGATGAACTGACAGCCAAATTATCTTTAAAGAGACATGTCATTACTGACAAATACAAATCAGATATTTCAAATTTGTATTCCAACAACTAAATTTAAATTTAGTTGGCTTTGAGTGACTAGTGGAGGTATTAATTTCCTCCACTAATCCTTGTGATGTTGATACTAAAACTTCTTTCTGATTCTTTTCCACTAAAGTCTTTCGTTTGGACTTTGATGATATTTTCTCCAGCTTTTAAATTCAGAATTCCAACCAAATAACGATCTTTGAAAAACAAATCATCAAAACTATGTCCCTCTTTTGTTTTCCATTTTCCGTCTTCAAATCGTAAGGATCCAAAGTTAGCTTGTTTGTAAGCCTCTCCGTTAAAAAGGAACTTCACTTCTTTGATACCTCGCCTTTGGCTATTTTTGATACCACCATCGATGATACTTACCGTGAGAGGAAAAGCCTTGGAAACATTGATATTATCTCCATCGTTTAAGTTTGTAAAGTTTTCACCTACATGGATGAAAAGGTTTGCAATCTGAGGTGGCATAGTGTCTTCCACGGGAGGTAAGTAGGCTAATGGATCTAATAGGGTTTTTCCATAATCCTTTCCTAAAACAAAATGTAGGTGACCACCAGTGGAGTGACCTGTATTTCCAGCGATTCCAATCGTGTCCCCGGCAGAGATTTGTTTACCCGCACGAACGGTTTCATTTCTAGAGCCACCTAAGTGATAATAACCGCTCACATAACCGTTTTTATGTGCTACCCAGACAATATTTCCGGAACCACGTTCCTCTTCAAATGGATCGTCTTCCGCATAACGAGAGTATAGAATGAATCCTTTACTCATACTTTTGACAGGTTGCATGACAGAAGAAATGTCGAGTCCATTGTGAAAATGGTCCTTTCTTGACTCACCAAAGGTACTTGTGATGAGCGCCGGTAATTCTAAACCCTGGATTGGCCAAACAAACTCTGGTTTTGTATCCGAGATCGGCTCCTCTGCTAAAATAAAACTTGCCAAGAGACTCAATACTACAACAATACTTCTCATGTTTAGAGAAGTCTCCTGGCAGGTTCCTTTTTAGGAAAGTAGATAATGAAACTGACTTCTCATACCAATGAAGAAATTTTGGAAATTGTTAAGGCCTGCGGTGCCGGGGATGAAAAGTCCCTTCAGACTTTTTTTGACATCTATTCACAAGATATTTACAATTTCCCCATCCGTGTCTTTCACTTAAGTGAGGATGACGCTTCTGATTATTACATCTACGCCTTTGAAAGGTTGAAAACTGGAAAACGTTTCAAAAGTTTTGTAGGAAAATCCAGTTTTAAAACTTGGTTTTTTTCCGTTCTCCGAAATTTACTCATCGATTGGCAACGCACCAAAAGGGAAGTCAAAACCCAAACCGTTTCGAAAGTCAATAAAGATGGAAAAGAATACAGTACTATCGAAGACGAACCGGACAAACGTTCGGAAGCTCTCGCATTGGCTCTGGATGTTTCTGACCAGTTTCATTCTGTTCTTTCCACAATCAAAATTGAGAACCGTGTCGTATTTAAATTGTCCTTCGTTTATTATCTTCATTTGGATCCAGAGGAAATTCGTTTCGTTGCAGAAAAAACGAATCGTTCGGATGAGGAAGTCCGAATCGAAGTTTTGCGGCTTAGGGAGGAACTTTCCAGCCGTGAAGAAGAAAACCTAAAAATGGAAGATAAAATCACTTCTTTGTATTTGAATATTCTGGATTTGAAGGAACAAAAAAAATCAAAAGCTCAGGGTGATTCGGTAGAAGCACTCTATTATAAAGAACGCCTAGACCATGCTCTTGCCAAGAAGTATGAACAAAGGAAAAAACTAATCGAAAAGAAACAAAAGGGTCATTTCCTAGTAAGAACCCCTTATCGTGAAATTGCTCGAATTTTAGGGATTTCCGAAGGTGGAGTCAGTGTCACCTTACTCCGAGTTTTGGAAAAAATGCAAAAAAAAATGCATTCGATGGCCGGAGAGGAATAATTTCCTTCGTCATACTCTTACAGGGTGGGGGTCCACATGGAAAATCAGGGTTTTAACGTAGAGGTACTGGAACTAGCCAGGGGACTTTTTATTCGAGGTGAATTTCCCAGTGAGGATGAGTTGCAAAATCATCCAGGATTGCAAGATGCATTCTTATTTTGTGAAGAAGCTTTTTTTGCAAGCCTACGCCAAGAAATGGTAACAACCCATCCATTTGCAGAGTCTTGGGATTTGGCAAAAGCAGAAATTACTTTGACGAAAGCTCCACTCCCTCTTCCCGAATTTTTAAAAGAATACACCCGCAAAAATCTAATCCTTCCAGAAAAGAAAGATAGCCTCATCGTTCGACTAACACAGTCCGGGATCCGAGTCATTGATAGTCTTGTGGAATCCATACAAATCCGAGAAAGTTTTGAGTTTGCTCCCGCCATGCGTTCGGCCTCCGCAGAAGTTCGGTCAGGAGATACAAACTCTGTTATTTTTGAGGAAACCACCAGCGAAAACCAAAAGTTTTATTACCAGATAGTAAAGGAAAACCAGGAAGAAGTCTATCTTTCTGTCAAAGCAGAGGGATCTCCCACTTTCCAACAAGTGAACTTACGCCGAGAGGGACGGTTCATCCTTTCCAGCAAAATCAATTTGGAAGGCAGTGCTAGTTTTTCCGGTTTAGTCCCTGGTAGTTACACCATTGAGTTTGTAGGCCCTGGCCAATCAAAATCGTTTGACTTGTCTATCCTTGTCGGATAGGTTCATGGGAGCATGCTCTCCCTTATCATCGATAGAGTTGGTAACGTAAATATCTTCAATGTTTTAGAAGATAACCTCCCTGTTGAAGAATCCCATATTCAATCTACGTTAGACGATGATCTAATATTCGAATATTTAGGAGAAGTGGAAAGACTTGTCCATGTTTCTCAATCGGTTCTTTCCAATCCGAACCAAATTTTAAATGCAGATATACTACAAGACTTGAAAGTGTTAGGTGAAACTTTCTACCAACAGTTTTTCCCACTCTCCATCATTGAAAAATTAAAAAACACAACTAAACATAGTATCCATTTTAATATTGATCCGGCTCTCGCTCTTATTCCTTGGGAACTATTACATGACGGAACCAGTTTTCTTTCCGATAAATTTAGAATTGGTAAAACCATTCGAGGTGGATTACACCGTCCAACCCACCAGGAAAACCGAAAAATTAAAATGTTAATCATAGCAGATCCTACAGAAGATTTACCTCATGCACAAAAAGAAGGGGAGGTGTTGTTTTCTGTTCTCAGCCAAAAGGTGCCAACACATCTTTTGGAATTAGAATTTATCGGCGGAAAACAAGTCACCAAACTAAAGTTACTCTCTCTTATCAAAGACAAACATATCATTCATTATTCGGGACATCTTCATTTTTCAGATGATTCTTTGGAGAATGGTTGGCTGTTGTCCGATGGAAAGGTATTAAAAGCTCGTGAGATCAAATCAACAGGGATTGATACGGATTTGGTATTTTCCAATTCTTGTATGTCTGCAAAGTCAGCTGGTAAAAAATTAAATACAAATATTATGAATCAATACGCAGGAGCATTCCTTACTGCGGGTATCAAAACATTTGTAGGAACCAATTGGGAAATTTTGGATAATGAAAGGACTATTGACTTTACTGTCAGGTTTTATACATTTTTATTTTCCGATAAATCAGTAGGTGAATCCCTGTTTTTATCCAAAGAATTTGCAAGACGTAATTATCATGCCAATGATTTAACTTGGGCAAATTACGCATTGTACGGAAATCCAGACTTCTCTTTGTTTGTAAAAGAAAGAAGGAATTTTCATTCAGCAAAGATTTTGAATCCTACTTCTGTTTTGGAATTTTACCCTACACCGATTGCGGTCGCCTATTCTAAGTTAGTTAATTCTAATAAATCAAAATCTTCAGGAAAAAACCATATTTTGGGTTTGGTTAAGTTGTTTGAGGCGATTAGCCAGGTAGTAGGGATGATGGTTTTTAGCGACCACGCCGCACATGCCATGAACAAATCCATCCCGAATAACCCGGATGATGCGGTATCGCTACGTAAATGGTGGGAACTTGTTTATGGTTGTGTATGGGATTTTCAAAAACTAAAAATTTCAAGTATTTTAGAGATGGCACTACCGGTTCTACATGAACAAAAAGAAACCATTTTTAAAATTGTTGGATGGATGGAATCTTGGGAACGAGATGAAATTAAAGAGGAAGAGGTTGAATCTTACCAAATCATTTTACAGTTTTTTTTAGAGAATATGTTATTAGAATTCTCAGAACTAGAACGGGTAAGTATTCTTTTAGTCTCTGAAAATCAAAATCCTCATTTTTATTTTAAGGGTATTAAACCTGCGTATTTATATCCATCCTCCCCCGGTTCCAAGGACAAATTACAAGAGCAACTTTCTAAACAAAAAGGAAACCTCGTTTTGGTTCATGAAAGTCGTAAGATCGTCATTCCTTTTCCCACTTACTTTAAAGAGAAAAAAGAGACTGGTGATTTAGAACTTGTGTTTAACGGTCTTACTCCATTTGTTTCAGGAGCCAAGCAGAATTGAGTTTATGCCATCCAGATGTAGGTAATGTATCTTGTGGTGCCTGTTGTGGTTTGTTTAATTTAAAACTACAACCAAAAGAATTCAAAACCTTATTGTTAGAAAGAACTTCAGAATTCCAAACCACAGTCAATTTTGAAGTTAGGCATAGTTTTCCTATTTATCGAAAAGACAGAGAAACCAAAGAAGCTCATATCCCTAAAAAAGATGATATGACCTACAATTGTCCCTTCTTGGGATATGTGGATCCAAACAAAGAGCGGATTGGATGTATGATTCATCCTATTTTTACGGGAGATCCGAAAAGCCAAAACTTTTCTTTTTACGGAGCTTCTATTTGCCAAGCATACGATTGTAAAAATAAAGAAAGTATTTTAGCTGATTTATGGGAGTCTCTCTTTGTGGAAATGGCAAAGGATTCCGTCGAGTATTCATTTTTATCGGCTGACCATATATTTGTGAGTGCATTAGAAAAATTCTTTCAGTTTGTAAATATCAACATGGAAAGAGTATTTCAAGAGTTTCGATTAGAAACAATAGATTTGTTTCGTACGAGGTTACTGACCGCAACGGAAAAAAATTTTACATCGTTTGAAATTAATTATGATAGTTTTCCTGACCTTAGTGCCTTGGAACTTTATTTTACAAATGAGATTGGTGGGTTTTGGAAAGAGTGGCGAGAAGGAATTATTAAAAAAAATCCCGGATAGAGGTGAAGTATCCGGGCTGTATTAAAATGAAATTTTGATTAAGCTTTAGATGTAACAGTTGCTACTTTTGCTTTTGCATCAGCTACAACAGTGTTAGCTTTTCCAATGATAGTTTCTACTTGAGAAATTCCTTCTTGAAGGTATTTTCTAAGATTTACAGAAACTTCGCTTTGGTCTTGAGCACCTTTAGCAGCTAGGCTTTGGAATTCAGTGTTGATGTTAGAGAAAGCTTTTTCAGCCTCTACTTTTGCTGTGTTTACTGCGCCTAGGATGAAGTTTAATCCGTCTTTTACTTGTTGTTCCATTTTCATTTCCCCTTTTCGGTTTTATTTTGTGCAACGCACCATCTCTTTTTGTGCGCCGCACAGGAATCTGTCAACCTGTTTTTGTATTTTTTTCCTGCAACGCACCAAAAAAGTGGATAGATGCCTCATCCGGAATTTTTGCCCATCCAATGGAAATCCACATATTTAGAACTTCTCGACCAAAGGATTTTACCCGGGAAAAAGGAATTTTTAAAATTATCCACAGCCGAAGAAACAATTGTCGCCATTCGCGAAATGGCTGTTAGGGGAGCGCCAGCCATTGCCATCACCGGTGTTTTTGGTCTGACTCTTGGAGCTACTGGGAAAACCGGCACCGCCAAACCAGAAGAAATTGAATTTTTACTTAACGCAGTTTTGGAATCAAGACCTACTGCCGTTAATTTGAGTTATGCCATTCGGGAGGCAAAAAACCGTGTAAAAGGAATCACAGACTGGAAATCAATCCAAAAGATTTGGGAAACCTATGGTTTGGAAATGATGACAGAAGATTTGGCCGCCAATAAGGCGTTAGGTGCAAATGGAGTTTCTTTATTTCCTAAAGACCAATCGGAATTTCATATCATCACTCATTGTAATACAGGGGCACTTGCCACTGCAGGCCACGGAACAGCGCTTGGAGTCATTCGAAGTTTACGGGACGCTGGAAAAAAAGTAGTGGTTTATGCTGATGAAACAAGACCCTTTCTTCAAGGTTCGAGACTCACAGCTTTTGAAATGATGGAAGAGGGAATCGAATGTTATGTCATTACGGATGGGATGTCTGGTTGGTTGATGAACCATCGTAAAATTGATGCAGTTCTTGTTGGTTGTGACAGAGTTGCCGCGAATGGAGATACAGCTAACAAAATTGGAACCTACAATCTAGGGATTGTTGCAAAAGAACATGGTGTCCCTTTTTATGTATGTGCTACAAAGGATAGTTTCGATTTGAATTTAAAAACGGGAGAAGAAATTCCCATTGAAATGCGTAAAGAATCGGAAGTCACTCAATTTGATTTTTTAAAATCTGAGGATGGAAAGTATTTATTTCCTGAAGGAAAAACCTCACCCCAAGGTGCTCGTGCCTTAAATCCTTCTTTTGATGTTACAAAAGCTCATTTAATCAAAAACTTTATCACAGAATTTGGATGTTTTTTGCCTTCAGAGATTTCTCTTCGTCTAAAGACTGTATGACGGAAAAAGTAATTTTAGGTGGTGGATGTTTTTGGTGCACAGAAGCTGTATACCTTAGAATTCCCGGCGTTCTCTCTGTAAGGTCAGGATACGCAGGTGGATCGACCAAAAACCCCACATACAAAGAAATTTGTACTGGCACGACGGGGCATGCAGAGGTCATAGAAATCGAATTTGATCCAGAGGTCATCACTTACTCAAAAATTTTGGAAGTGTTCTGGATTTCTCATGATCCTACCACACTCAACAGACAAGGAAACGATGTTGGAACACAATATCGTTCTGTTATATTTTATTTGAATGAAAAACAAAAAGATCTCGCAGTGGAATCTAAACGAAAACATGCATTTATGTTTCCCGATCCGATAGTGACTGAAATTTCTCCGGCACCAGAGTTTTATCCGGCGGAAGATTACCATCAAAACTATTTCACTTCAAATCCACAGAATCCCTACTGCCATTATGTAATTTTTCCCAAACTAAAAAAGTTAGGACTAAAGTTATAATAGTTTAGGATTATTTGCCTTTAAAAGCAGTTAACATTGCTTTGTCTTGGTTCGGAAAAAAGTTCATCACAAATGCAGTTTGACCTTTGGTGATTTTTTCCACTTGTCTTCTGTATTTAATAACGGCACCTGGATGGGCTGTATTCCGAACAACAACCTTAACATTATCTTGGTTGTATCGGGCACCTTTGAGTTCTTCGATTTTTGATCGGAGTAGTTCAACGGTTTTACTTTTTTTCTGATAAGCATCAAAGATTTCTTTAAACTTCTCTTTTCTGGCATCGTCTATTTTGCCACGAGACCTTTGTACCACTTCTTTGATCTTTTGAATTTCAGGAACTAGTGCTTCTAACTCTCTTTCAAAATCAGTAAGACGGGAACTACCTTCTGTAAAAAGTCGATCATTTCGATAATGAAACCCCACTTCCACAACGGTATCCATCTGTGCTGTGGAACCGAGAGAAGATACAGTGATTCCTTGGTAAGATACAATGTCAGATCCAATGATAGATGAACTTTCGCCTGTTAGGATTACGTTTCCTAAACAAAGAATTTTACTGCCTAAAATAAAGTTCTCTACAATACAATCTCCATCGATTTCTAAATTTCCATTTTCGATGAATTTCGCACGAAGGTCTCCTTTGATTCGAATGACACCTTTGCCTTTGGCTTTGACTCCACCTTTGACTTCTAAGTCTTCACCCACAACAACATCGGAAGATTCTACGTTACCATCTAAATAAAGAGAACCTTGGCAATTAACTACAGCACCTTCTTCGATAGTTCCTTTCACACGGATGGCACCTTCAAAATTGATGTTACCTGTTCCTAGTCCAATATTACTTTCGATGTTTAACTCAGGAGATACTGTAAGAGAATTGTCCGTGGAAAATACGACGCCACTGAGACCGGCAAAGTATTCTTTTAGTTGTCGTCCCGGTTTTTCTGGATCTTCTACTGTTTTTGGAAGAACGTTTTTACCTAAGGTAAGTCTTGGTCTATCAATTGGATTGGGATAAATAGGGTTTCCAATAACATCAATTCCTTGTTCCCCAGCAACACCTTCAAATAAAGTGGCAAGTCTTTCGCCTTCTTTTACGTGAATGTATTTGTTGATATTTCTATAATCAGCGGATCCGTCTTCTTTTAACACAACACGTTGTGCTCTTGGAAAATAGAATTTAATCCAACCACTTTCCCCTTGTTTGGCGGGGTTCCCTTGAGCAACTATAAAATTGAAATCTTCTTTTACCTTAGTGGGATCTTTTAGAATTTTATCAATTTCGATGGCGGCTTTATCAACCTCTTTCATCAAAATTCGATCCCTATGGACGGTTGCATTGTCTAGAGCTTCATAAATTAAAATATTGCTCATAGAACCACCTAACAACCAAATTGGTTTTGCCACCAAAGTTGCAGTTAGTCGATCCTCGGAGATTTGGATTTTCAGTCCCCGTTCCGGATTGAAGTCCGGTGCATTTTTTACGTCCATTCTGTAACAATTATCGGCAGGTTTCTTAGGAGAAACGACAAATTCTATCGGTCGAGCCAATATAGAAAACTTCCGAAGGTTTGGAGGAGGGCCGGAACCCCGAAAATTTGGGAGTGGAGGGGGAGGCTGTCCCCGTGCGTTAGCGCTGTGGAGGTGCGGTGGACATAGGAAATTTCTTTTTTTTGGAAGAGGAAGGCCAGTTTTTCTGACTCATCCGGTGAAATGACGGGGTCTGTCTTTCCGTGAAGGAGGGAAACCGGGCCATCCAAACTTTCTAATTGGTAAAATGGAGAGAGGTTTTCCGGAAGATTTTTTGGGACAGTGTTCAGAACTCGTTTGGCAAGATCTTTCCTAAAGTTTTCGTCAGTGCCCACTTGGGAAAAAAATTCTTTCGCCGGGGCCGAAGTTCTTTCGAGTAAGGTTTCGGTCTGGGCGTCCTTTCCGGTTCGTTTGAGTCCATTGTCGAGGGCCGCTGCATAGTATACAGGTTGTAATTCCTCTGCAAGTTTTGGTTCAAAACAATGGAGAAAATTGTAGAGAATGACATAGACAGCATAAGGGTCGATATCGTAGTTCGAAAATACAAAAGGTACGGTATCTAAAAAATCGCAATAAGCACCGATGGCCATTGATGTTTTGATTTTCTTTCTTGTATTCGACTTGGAAGCTGCAATGAGTCCCATCCCACCCGAAAAACTAGCAGATAAATATCCTAAGTCATTGCCATTAAATAGATGTTTGGTGGAGGAAACTTCCATCATTAAATCTTCTATGTTGGATATTGTTTTTTCTTCGATTCGAAGTCCTTTTACTTCTGGAAGTTCAGGAAGAATTACACTGTGATTGGAATTTGCAATGTTTTCTGCGAGTTCCAAAATCCTTGGGTCGTCAATTCCCATGGCACTCATTCCGTGTTGGATATAAACACCTGGCAATGATTCCGGATTTTTGCCCGTTGGATAAAAATGAAATACTCGTCTGCCTGTGCCTGGTAATTGGAGTTCCTTACGTTCTAAAGGTTTTTTTTGTTTAAGCCCAGCATAATTCAAAACGAGTGGGATTGCCAAAACATAAGGTTTCATTCGGAATTAGTTTTTTGGGGTGGGAAATTTTTCCAACAATAAAATCAAATAGAGTCTACCCATATACTCTTCTCCTCTTCTATCTTTGAGATTAAAGATAAGTATATATTGGCGAAAGTGTTCTAAGGATATAGGAACGAGTTTATGGTTTAAATTTTCTGGTGGTAAGATATCAATTTCGTAACGCCCCAGTCTCATTTCAGTAATCAATTTTCCAGCGATTTGGTTTGCAAACTCCATCATGATGGATGCAGAGTGCGAACGAGAAGTGGGATCAATTTGAAAGGCTTTCGCAATTTTGGGAAGGAGTTTTAGTTTGGTATAACCATCTAAGGCCAGATAAACTTTTCCATTGATATCGCCAACAAACTCAACAAGTGTACAATTTTCAAAACAGAGGCCTTCATTTTTAGAAGGTCCGTATGCTTCTCGTTCCGCAAATACTAATAGAGACTTTTGAAAGTGTTCTGGTAATACTTGTGAAACTGTCAGAATGAATTTTTCGTCAATTAACGGATCCATTTAGGCTGCGTGGTAGAGGATACTCTCTTCCAAGGATTTGTATGCTGCTTTGATCCAAACATCAAATTTGATTCCTTGAATGTTTTGGTTGGAATAACCGAGGGCAACTTCTGAAGGATAACCGAGACTATCCAATTCTTCTATGAACTGATTAAAAAATTCCGAAAAACGATCGACTCTTTCATTGGAAACAATGGCCGCATATAAATTCTCTTCTAGTTGATACAAACCCAAACCAAGAACAACATTTTGTTTTCCAAGTAGGTTCAGTCCAATCGCAATTTCCGTTTGGAAGTTAGTGTCAATGAATTTGAAAAGAATCAGTGTTACTTTTTCTTTGGATTCAAATGCTGATTTTGCCATTTGGTAAAAGTGAGATACATTGAAAAGTTTTGAAATGGGATGTTTTGTTACTTTGGCATATTCTCTTTTTACCATAATTTTTTCTGAGATGATAGTCGACTTTTCCCAGAAAGATTGGATTTCTGATTCATCCCAAGACTCTTTAGTAGAGAAACATAAATAACCAAATAAATGGCCATTCATTGTGAGCGGGATGTATAACTTTCGTTTGTCGATTGAAATTGCAGGAAGTAATTCTCTGATTCGTCCTTCTTCGTATTCTTCCCATTCCACTGGATTGTCATCGGTTTCGACCATCATACCTGCTTTTTGCCAATAACATTCCTTAAATTCTTTTCCATCATAATAAACATATTGGATGGAAGTGAGTTTTTCTGTGAGATAAGGATAGGGAAATTCTTTTACTGTTTCGCAAAACAAAGATCGTTCTTCCGAATGAACTGACTCTCTCGCAAGTAAAATAGGATCTTTTTTCCAGAGGATTTCTTTCTGTTTTGGTTCTGCGTTGGATGGTTCTTTCGGTAAGGATGTTTCTGTATCGAAAATTATATCAGTATGTGGGGTTTCCTCTGATGGAGTTTCTGAATCTTGTAAACGGTTTGGTTCGAGGAAAGAATCTCTTTTTTGAAAGTCCAAACTGTATAAGAATAAAGCGAGTAACAAACAAGAAACGGTGAGGAGAGTAAAACTCACCCAGGAAAAATAGAATGTATACTGAAGGATCACTCCAATGATAAAAAAAATTGTTGGAATTGTATATCGTTTCATGGTGACTTAGCCGTTACTCAATATAACGGGTAAAATGGGGATTCACTGAACTGATTTTCCCTTTCCGCTAGGGGCAAATGAAACTCTATTCCGAATTGGCTGAATACTATTTTACCATCGAAGAAGCAAGCCGCAAGTTTTCGGAAGAAATCCTCTTCCTTCGGGAAACATTTAAGCGACATAAAATTAGTACTGTTTTAGACATTGGATGTGGGACTGGAGAACATATCAAAGAACTCCAAGGTATGGGTTTCAAACCACTTGGTATCGATGGTTCTCCTCGTATGTTAGAAATTGCCAAGGCACGATTTCCTCATTGCCAATTTGAACTTGGCAAAATGGAAGTTTACGTCGCCAAACAACCGGTAGATGCAATCATTTGTTTGTATGGAACTTTTAATTATCTCATCAATGACGATTTGGTCCAAAATTTCTTAAGGAATTGCCATAAAAATTTAAAACAGGCTGGTCTTTTGGTTTTAGAAATCTGGAACGCAGACCCCATTCACAGAATCAAACGAAAACCAATCACTACTGTGAGTAACGTAAGACAAGGTGATACATCGATTCGAAGGAATCGGGGATTTCGTCTAACAAGAGCAGATGACGTAGCCATTGTCGAAGTGAACTATGTTTATAATTTGAACCAAAAAGATTTAAAAGATAAACATACAATGCGGGTATTTCATTTTCCGCAAGTTCAGAATTTTTTAGATGATAATAAATTTGATGTCCTACATGTATATAGCAATTATGACGGCGAAAAATATATCAAAACGGGCGCACGGATGCTCGTTGTAGCAAAAAAGAGGTCTTGACTTTCTTTTTTGCGTACGGTATCCCAATCTATCGGGAGAACGTATGTCCAATCCAAACCATTTTCAAGTGATCGTTATCGGAGGAGGGCCTGGCGGTTATGTCGCAGCCATCCGTGCCGCACAATTAGGTTTGCAAACATGTGTTGTTGAGCGTGAAAAACTCGGGGGTGTTTGTTTGAATTGGGGTTGTATTCCCACCAAAGCTCTGTTAGAGAGTGCACATGTATTGGAACATTTAAAACACGCTGCCACTTTTGGGCTTTCCTGTGATAATATCAAAGCAGACTTTGATGCTGTAATCAAACGTTCTCGTTCTGTTGCTGACCAAATGGCAAAAGGTGTTGAGTTTCTGATGAAGAAAAACAAAATCACCGTCGTGAATGGAGATGCTAGTTTTCAAAATTCTAAAACCATCCTAGTAAAACCAAGTTCTGGTGAATCAACAACTTACACTGCAGATTTTTATATTTTAGCGGTAGGTGCGAAAAACAAGGCTCTTCCTTTTTTGCCATTTGATGGCAAACGTGTATTATCTGCTAAGGACGCAATGATTGAACCAAAAGTAATTCCCAATCTTGCTATTATTGGTGCAGGTGCGATTGGAGTTGAGTTTGCTGATTTTTATGCCAGTATGGGATCTAAAGTGACTATCATTGAATTCCAAGACCATCTACTCCCGAATGAAGATTTGGAAATCTCAGGAGTATTAGAACGGAGTTTTAAAAAAAGAGGGATCGAATTGTATTTAAGTCATGGGGTGGAAACGGCCGTGGTTTCTGAATCGGGGGTTGAACTTACTTTACAAGATCGTAAATCTGCAAAAAAAGAAAAATTAAACTTTGATAAGGTAATTGTTGGAGTAGGAATTGCACCTAATACTAGTTCTATTGGATTGGATGAAATTGGGATCAAACTAAAAAATGGATTTGTCGACTTTGTTGGTAACTATCGTTCTACCGTGGATCATATTTATGCCATAGGGGATTGTATTCCAACACCTTCCCTTGCTCATGTGGCGAGTGCTGAAGGTATTCGTGCTGCAGAAGATATTTCTGTGCGACTCGGAAATCCGCACCATTTACAAATCTCAAGACTAAACTATTCTTATATTCCCGGTTGTACTTATTGCCATCCTGAAGTGGCGAGTGTGGGTCTTACCGAAGAAAAAGCAAAAGCACTCGGATATGAAATCTCTGTAGGTAAATTTCCATTTACGGCCAGTGGAAGGGCGCAAGCCCAAGGTGACACAACGGGAATGGTAAAAATTGTTTCCGATAAAAAACACGGTGAAATTTTGGGGGCACATATCATTGGGAGTGGGGCTACGGAAATGATCGCTGAGCTAACATTAGGTGCCAATATGGAAATCACAGTCAGGGAACTGGCAAACACCATTCATGCCCATCCAACACTTTCGGAAGGAATTATGGAAAGTGCTGCTGCTGTTCTTGGGGAAGCGATTAATATATAGGGGGGGAGCCATCCGAGTAGACCTCGAGATTTTTTTTATGAAATTGAAAAAGAAACATAACTCAAAAAAAAATTTAAAGATCATATTCTTTTCGAAACAGGTCTTCTTTTTTATTTTTGCAGTTTTCGCATTACAATGTATCGGTACGGATCGAAAATCCACAGAAGTTCCGATTGCAACTAAATGTGTATTTATGGATGGATTAAAGTTACGAGAAAACCCAAGTCCTCATGAGAAGACACACTTTATACTAAAATACGGTGAATCTCTAAATATTTATCAATTATCTAATCATCAGGATTTGATTAATGGCATTCAGTCAAATTGGTCTCTAGTTGAATTTAATGGAACGAAAGGATGGGTATTTTCCGCTTATTTAAAAGAAAACTGTCCAAGTGAAAAAAATAAGTATGTTGGTTTGATCCGCCTGAATCATAATTATCCAATTTTTCACTTACAAGCAAAAAATTCAGAATATATGATTGGAAATATTTATAAAACAAAAGATTGTTCTGAGATTAACAATCAGGCTTGTATATACACTTGTGCTTATGAAGCAGGCGGTGGTAGCTGTTCCATCACATCGTTTAAGATTGATAAGAACTTAATTACCATTCAGGTTGCGTTGAAAAAAGATCTTTTATTTGTTCAGAACAATGAAAAATACATTTGTATGATAGAGAACTCAGAGGAACTTGAGCCAAAAATTATTTTTTGCGATAAACGTTGAAGATATCAGACTTTGTGTTATCTGCCTCCACTTTCTTTAGCTAATTTGCCCTTCTTTAATCCCCAAACATTTCTGCATCCAATTCCAAGTTTCTTCCGGTCTCTCGAACGGAAAAAAATGAGTGAAGCCAGGGAAGATGGTCACATCAGAATTGGGATGTACTTTTGTGAGTAAGTTCGCATGTTTGGGACTACAGACTTCGAATTTTTCTGGGATCGCAATATGGTTTTCTGTTTTGATACCGTAAAAGTTTTTGAAGACATGGAAGTGGGCATGCCCAAAAATTTTTGCTTCCACCCTTGGATCACAACAAAGTTTGACCTCCGCTTCATGACCAGTGCTCACAAAACAAGAGTTTAAATAATCCTCAAATATAGAAGGTTCAAAGTTTGCAAAGGCAGGGAACTTTCGGAATGATCGCCTAACAAGTTCGATAGATTTAAAATGACTTCGTCTTTTTTTGGCACCCATTGCGAGTGGGTTTTCTAAAAATTTGGAGAGTAGGATCATCTTCCAACCAAGGATGACTGGATCCATCGCAAGAACCTTTTCAAATCGATCAGGTTCTTTGGCTGCTGCCAGTAACGAGGATGCTCCACCCAGAGAGTGACCTATGATATTTGTTTTTAGAACGGATTCGTGATCGAGTAGTGCCAAGATTTGATCTCGAAACACATTCCAATTATGGAATTCTAAACTAAATTCAGAACGACCGTGGCCTAAAAAATCAGGAGCAAGCACACGGTAATGTTTCGATAATAAATTAAAGTAATACTGATAACAACCGGCACTATAGCCATTGGCATGAGAGAAAACGAGAACGGGACCCGGAGTTTCCGAATCTAAGTAGGCGCATTCCCAGTTTCTGAACCGAAAGGATTTTGATTTCATTTTTCTATTTGACCCTTCCCGATTTAGATCGGATTTTGTCTGTATCCCATGCAATTCCAGGTCATCCTCTTCTTCTGTATAGCCGTATTCTTTAATGCCTTGGCTAATATTTTAATCAAATCTTCATCTATGCAAGATCATACAAAAACTTTATCGGGTGGTCTTTGGGATACAATCTTTACTGTATTTAATCCCTACTTCATCGGAGGGCTTGCGAGTTTCGGTTTGGCTCTACTTGGATACCGCTATGTATTAGGTAAAGGTTTGAAACTCTCTCTTGCTTATCCTGTATTTACTTCTAGTGGATTTATTATCGTTCTTATCGCATCTTCGCTTTTTTTTAAGGAAAGGTTAAACTTAACGCAGTGGTTAGGCATTGCATTCATATTGGTAGGTGTTTGGCTTACCGCCTTGCAAATGTTTGACGTTAAGTCGTAAGTTTTGAAACTAAAATCTGCTTTCATAAACTTCATTTTATTCGTTTTTCTATTTTGTTTTTTCCCTTTTTTCTTTTGTAAAAAGATAGGTTCAGATACTGAACCTGAATCGATTCCTTCAACCACAAAAAAACGTCCGAATGTTCTTTGGATTGTCATCGATTCCTTGAGAGGTGACATCATCGGTCATTATGGTGTCACACCTAACTTGGATTTGTTTCAAAATAATGCGATCAACTTCCAATACCATTTGGTAAATGCAGCTTGGACTAGGCCATCCACACTTGTTTTTTTTACCGGAAAGTATGCTTCTGCAAATCCTGTCAACTTTTGGGATTACCCCACTACAAAGTCAGAGGTTGAGGCATTCTATCGGACAGAAAAACACCCACTTCCTAAATTACTCAAAGATAATTCTTTTGTTACCTATATGGTTGGTAATAATCCATTTTTAACAGATAAGTTTGGTCTTGGGGTAGATGTCGGCTTTGATCAATTATACGACTTTTCTAATTACAATGAAGATACAAAAAAAATTACAAAAAAAACAATAGAAGTATTAGATGAAATTGTTTCTGAAGAAAAACCTTTTTTTCTATTTTTAAACTATAATGATCCACATAAACCATATACTCCGCCGGAAGGATTTACTGGTCGAATCCAAACTAAAGAAATTTTAGATGAAAAGAAACGAAATTATCTAGGTGAAGTTGCTTTTGTAGATGAAGAGTTGGGGAAGGTTTTTGAAGAGTTAAAAAACAAAAATCTTTGGGACAATACTCTCATCCTTATCACAGCAGATCACGGCGAGGTGATGAACGCAGCCCATGCCATTTCTCCTTTTACAGGAACGAATACATACTATGGTCATGGTCAGGATTTGTTTTTAGAAAATATCCATGTGCCTTTACTTATCAAATTACCTGGTACAACCACCAAACAGTCGATATCTTCTATGACTCGTTCCATTGATTTATTTCCGACAGTTCTTGATTATTGTGAATTTTCGATTCCTAAGTCCATTCAAGGAAAATCACTTAAACCATTAATTGAGAACTTGGAAACTACCAAACGTACATATTACGGCGAAACTAGATTTACACAAGGGTATGGCGAAGGGTCAGAATTCCTTTTGCAAAGATCGTATCGTTTCCATGAAGTCGGAAAATTTTGGCAAGGTTCTGTGGGTAGCGAATTCTATTTGTATTCCGATGCTAAAAAAGATCCCAATCAAGAAAATTCGTTACGTATTCCCAATATTTCAGCTTTGAAAGATATGAAATTAAATCCAACTTTGGAAAAGAAGATCCTTCGTTTTTGGAAACATATTCGTTCGATGGAACCCAAACTTCCTTTGTACCATCTTTCGGTCCAACCAGAATCTAAAGATACAGAAATCCAAATTCGAGTCACTCAAGGAACCATTCGTCTGGAGACTCTTCCTGAAGATTTGGATTTAGAAGAGAAGGGAAAATTGGTTCGGATTCATACAAAACGAACCAAGCCCTTTGAAATTAGTTTCGAAGTGTATCCCGATGTGAGTTTTCCAGAGTTCAATGTATGGTTTTCTAAAAAACAAATCCCAAAATCAGATATTTTTACAGGATACTTTGGTGTGAGTATGGCTTCTTGTCAGTCCAACTGCGATTTGTTATACGAATCGGGTTCCCAACGTCCTATCATCCATCCAAATGCAAAGGTTTATTTTTGGAAGGAAGGTGGACAAAAAAAATCTTATTCCTCCAAACAAGAATTAGGAACGGATGCTTTAGAAATTTTAAAAAAACAGGGATATGTTCAGTAGTGAGTTCATTGGATTGATTTTCTTAGAATCAATTCAATCGTTATCCTGATTTGTTACAGAAACACTTGGTAAGGATTCTCCATTGAACCCACTTCCTCCGCCACTGAGCGATCCAAATAAAATCGAATAAGCCATATTCCCATCCACAAGAAAGTCATCCACTCCGGTTAGGACAACGTTTTGGTAAGTATTCCAATCACTGGAGGTGAATACTAGATTAGAAACGGATGTAGTTCCTTCCGCAACATTGGAGCTAGAAACGGGAATGGTAACATTGGAAGACGGTCGTGCGCGCAATCGAACTTGCATTCGGGATTGCCCTCCAATTTCCGTAGTGATTAGGTTAGGTGATGTGACAAGACCACCGGAGCTATTTGCAGATATCCCACAGGCATTCATTGGATTGGAGTCAGTACATGGTATGATGTCGTAAATATAGTTAATGTGGTTCCCTGAGATGGCTAAAGGTGTGAGGGCACTGTAAATCGCGGACGGTGTGAACCCTGTACCAGTTTCACCAGATGTCACAACAGATGATATTGTATAACTCACATCACCGACCGCAGCTGTATCAAGTCCTGTAACAGTGACTAGTTGGCCCGTCCCAAAATTAGTTGGTGTGAATGTAAGAGGTGCTGTCGGAAAACTCACTAGTCCACCAGGAGTTGTGCTAAAGTTTACTGTGATGTCTGCTGTGGGTTGTGAATCCAAATGGATATAAAATGCAGAAGAGGCTCCCGATTGGGAAGTGATGACTGTGGCGGGTGTGAAGCCTGAAGAAGTGACCCCTGCACTATCATTATCATTTAAGGTGAGCATCGGATAGTTGGATGATGGATAAGGATTCACTCCATTATAAAATCCGTCTGTAGAAGAAAGAACTCCTACTACAATCGGGCAGGATACATTTCCGTCATCCACAGCGTCGTCATTCGGTGTCACAGTGACTGTGTTATGGGATCCAATGGTATTCCAATTGGCACTTGTAATGGTCAAAGAACTTACTGATAGAGAAAATTGGGGAACAGCAGGACTTACAATCAATTCGCAAGGGAAAGTGGTTGTGACAGATATTGGAACTGTGACATCATCTGTCGGGGCCTGGCTGAGTAAAATATAAATGGGAAAGGCTGCCGAGTTTTCTGCGCGAGTCATACTCGTCGGTGTAACTACAGTGATTGGATTTTCTGAAGTGCTATAATTTACAATTGTTGCAGTGGCTCCTGTGCTTCCTACAAAACTAACATACCAAGATGGCATAGAACCTGTTTCTGTTCCATTTACTGTTACCGTATAACTGACGTTCCCGTCGGTTAAGGCATCGGAAACTCCTTGGATTTCCACAGGAACGGACGTGCTCCAATTGGTTTCATCAAATACATATTGTTTAGAACTAACGGGAGATCCACCATCATTGATCATTCCTTCTGTGGCATCAGAAGTGGCTACGGTCACTGTTACTTGGTTTCCAGGAATGGGTCGACTTCCAAGCCTGAGACTATACATCGCTGATTGTCCTGACTCCGTGGTAAAGTAAGGTTGCCCTGCATCGAGAGTGAATAGAATGCTCGGAGAAGGATTGTCATCATCAGCGATATTGATTGTGATGTCTGCGGGATTCATTCCTTCATAGTCAGTGCCAGATCCTGAAATTGCACCTAACGTAAGTGTGTGGGTCCTTGTGGCAATTTCATTGATGGAATCATTAGTGACCATGATGGTCACCGTTTGTGTTGTTGAGTAGTTGGTATGAGTGAAAGTGAGACTTGCCGGTGAAAATGTGTATTGAGTGGAGTCGGGTAAACTAAAAGTTTCTCCTGTGATCGGAATGGTCACCGAACCGGAAGCACAAGCTGCTAAATTGCCGGGAGTGTCACAAGGGGCGGCATTCAGACGAACAGTGAAAGTTCCGTCACTTCCCCCCTCGGTGAGATTTAGAGTTGTAGAAGAGATGGTGAAACCAACTGTATCATTGTCTGTGATTGTAACCACCAAATCTCCGCTAGTTTCTGTGTAACCAGGCAAACTGCCTGTTGGATAGAGCCCCGTGAAATAAGATCCACTCGCTTGTGGGATATGAACTGTGACAGGAATGTTCCCATCATCAAAAGAATCAGATACGGAACGAATGGTCACAACCTGTGCCACGTCCCAACCACTATCACTTGTATTACCTGAATAGTTTGCTGCCTGCCCGTTTGTTGGTGTAAATGTTAATGTACGTGAGGCAGCAACTCCTGCAGAACTATTGAGTAGAACGGCTTCTGTTCCATCCGAGGAGGTAATAGGACCAATCGTTACATTGGCATTTGGTTTTAAGGAAAGTCTGATTTCAAAAGTAATAGTAGAAGTTCCATTTTCCACCATCGATGAGGCAGATAGATTTTGAATACGAACCAAAGGTTCATTACTATCTGTGTTGGTGGCAGTCACTGCGGGAATGGAGATAGAGCTGTATTTCGGATCTGAAGATGATGAATTCCCAAATGTAATATTAACATTTTGGTCTCCATCATCTAAACCATCTAACACAGATGTAATGGTTACTGTTTGTGGTGTGTTCCAATTACCCGTAGTAAAGTTTAAAGAACTGGGAGAAACCGTAATTTCAGAGGTGTTACTTGATGTGATTGTCGGAATGCTGACAGAGTTCGTAGGTTGTGAGTTCAACACTACGGTAAAGGTTTCGGTCGTTGGTGTTCCATTTTCATGAACTACAAGTCCACCGACCGGAGTGACAGTGAATCCCGCTGTATCATCATCTGTCACAAGTATAGTCACTTGTGAAGGTGGTGTCACCGAATTATAAACAGGATCGGCTGAACCACCAGTATCCACTGTTCCAAACTGTAAAGTAACAGTCCTTGTATCTTCGTCAATTGAGTTGTTATTTGTTGTAATGTTGACGTATTGGTCTATGTTCCAATTGGCATTGGTGAAAATTAAATTCGTGGTGCTAGCGTTTGTTATGGTATTGTTTTCTGAAATTCCCGTGAGTGTTACTGTAAATCCTGGAGGTGGTTGGGAGGATAGGTGGATGGCAAAGGAAAGAGTACCTCCATTCTCTGATATCGTTAAACTTCCGGGAGAAGTGAGAACAAATCCTGGGACATCATCATCGGTATTGGTAACGGAAGGAAACACTGGTCCCGCCAAACCATTGTAATCTGTATCTGTAGAAGTGGCTGCACCCGAAACAATAGAGACGGTTTTGGAGCCATCCACAATAAAATCATCCACACCGGTCACTGTGATAATTTTTGGAGTGAACCAATCGCCTGGTGCAAAGGTGAGAGAAGCAGGACTTGCTGTACCTTCTGTACTAGGTGTAGCAACAATCGAAGGAATGGTTACGGAATGGGTAGGCAAAGTGTTCATCACAACAGCGAAACTCACAGCACCACCAGCTTCCGTAGTTGTGAGTCCTGATAAATTGACCACTGTAAATCCAGCAACATCATCATCAACATTTGTACCTGTAATGGTAGGAACGGTTTTTCCTAAATAAGCGGGATCATCTGATACTGTAGGATCTGCTGATATTTGAAAGGTACTATCGTCCACGCTAAAGTCGTCCACACCAGTGACTGTGACAGTTTGAGGCACATCCCAATTGTTAGGTGTAAAAACAAGTTCTACAGCAGCAACAGTCGCCTCCGTGGTGTCATTTGAAACAAAGTTTCTGATGATAACATCTCGCATAGGTCTTGTTTGTAAAACATAAGCAATGGTTCCTGTTTCTCCCGTTTCGGAAGTGATGAGACCAAGAGTTGGACTTGCTGCAACTCCAGAGGATTCATTATCGGTATTAACTACGAGTAAGACAGGAAGGCCTTGTGTTGAAAACCGGATGTCAGTGGAAACCATTGTCCCCATTTGGACCCTATAATTTTGATTTCCGTCAGCAATAAGATCATCTACTCCCGCCAAACGTATGCTTTGTGGAGTATCCCAGTTCTCTTCGGAAAATTCCAGATATGTGGCCGACAATAAGACACCTTCAGTTGGATCAGAGACAGTGATTGGCCCAATTCTTACTGAACTGTTGGGTTCTATGTTCAAACGAATTGTGAATTCTGCTTGTCTTCCGTTTTCACTCGTAAATAAAAAATTCTCAGACTCGTAAATGACAGAACCTTGCCCGGTTGTAGACGCAAAAAAAGAACCGAATAACCTCTGCAGATTAATGGGTGTTATGGATTGGCAGGAAAGAGAGAGTGTGGAGAAAGCGAGGAAGACGATGGAAAAACAGACCCTGAACATGATTCCCTTTTGTCCTCGTATGACTTCCAATTAGGGTTCTCCCTTTATATATTACGAGAAAAAATACCCTAAATCAGAAAAAAAATTTCCAGGATATGCAATAAACAACAATGAGCCAAAATCAAAATCAAACGTCCCAAGGACCACTTGCCGGTGTGAAAGTAGTCGACCTTTCTTTACTCCTTCCCGGGCCTCTCTGTTCGCAACACTTAGCTGATATGGGAGCAGAGGTTATCAAAATCGAGAACCCTCGAGCCTACGATGGCTCTAGGGCTATGTTTAAAGGAAAAACTGGATACCCTGCTTTGTATATGATGTTGAATCGGAATAAAAAGGCGATCACACTGAACTTAAAAAGAGAATCAGCAAAAGAAATTCTCTTCAAACTTTTGGAAGATGCTGATATTTTACTCGAAGGTTTTCGTCCTGATGGAATGGATAAGATGGGAATTGGTTATGAAGTCTTAAAAGAAAAATTTCCACGTTTGATTTATTGTGGGATTTCTGGCTATGGAATTTCGGGTAAGTACGTAGACTTTGCTGGACATGATTTGAATTACCTCGCGATCTCGGGAGTCCTTGACCAAACCGGAAATCCTCCAAGACCTGCTGGTTTCCAATTGGCCGATGTGGGAGGCGGAACTCTCACTGCTCTTTCTGCCATCCTTGCCGCTCTCTACTATAGAGAAAAAACAGGTAAAGGACAACGTATCGATATTTCCATGACAGATGCTTCTCTCCAATTTCTTTCGTTATACGGTGGAATTTTGTCAGCTTCTGGAACATCTCCAGAAGCAGGGAATGATATTCTCTCTGGTAAATTACCAAATTATAATGTGTATGAAACCAAAGAAGGTAGGTATGTGGCTCTTGGTGCTTTGGAAGATATGTTCTTTCAAACTTTTTTGCGAGCAGCGGGAATGGAGAATCTTACAAAAGACCATCCAATGAACGAAGAAAATATTCCTCTAATTAAACAAACGTTGACAGAATATTTTAAATCAAAAACTTATTCAGACTTACAACCGTTATTTGATAATACTGATGCATGTTTATCTCCGATTCTCAACATGAAAGAAGTTTCAGAGGATCCGCACATGAAGGACCGGGGAATGGTTCTTGAACGAAACCATCCCAAATATGGGCCAATCCTCCAATTTGGGTCTCCTTTCCACTTTTCCGAGACTCCCTTTGTCTACAGAAATGATCCCCCGGAACATGGGGAACATACAGAGGCGATTTTGGGTGATTTGGGTTACTCCAAGGAAAAAATTGCAGATTTCAAAAAAGACCGGGTAATCTAACCGGGTCTTGCTTTTTTTTCGTGAATTCTTTAATTTGTCCCAGGGGGGAGGTAAACTCTCTCCTAATCATACAATATGAAGTTATTACAAGTCTCCGACCTCCATCTCTCTAAAAGTTCTAAGGACGAAAGAATTTACTCCTTAACGGTTCTGAAAGAAATTTTTGATACCGCAGAACAAACAAAATGCGATCGTATCTTATTCTGTGGTGACCTTTTTAATACCTTTCCTGACCTAGAGGGACTACGTTCTGATTTTTTAAAAGAGGTTTCTTCCTATTCGGGCCTTGTTTATTTTCTTCCTGGAAATCATGAAATTCTTGAAAAAAAAGGAAGTAGCAATCGTTATGCGGATTATGATTGGTCCTCAAAAGTAAAAGTTCTCGATGAAACTCCCTATTCTTTATTTGAAGATTCAGGAATTGAATTTTTAGCCATTCCCCATCAAGAAAATTATTCAGGATTATTACTTTCCCCCCCACCTCCTAAACAAACGAAAGTTAGGATAGGGCTTGCACACGGAACTGTTTCAGGAATGAGTTTTACCGGCCTTCATGAGGAAGAAGAAGAGGGTGGATCGTATTTAGATCCTCATCTGATTCAAAACTTAGGATTGGATTACCTTGCAATTGGACACCTCCACCGAGCACGTATGGGAACTGTTGGGAAATGTGACGTTGGTTATGCGGGGTCTTCTCGTGTTTGGAGAAAAGGAGAATCCGGACCTAGGGGTGGTATTTTCATTCATATCGATGGATCGAATATACAAACAGAACCTGTGTATTGGAAACATGCTGGTGAATACAGAGAAATTCTTGTGTCTCTCGATACAGAAGGAAAACCAGAAGAGAGTATCGAAACTTATTTAAAAGGTACAAATCCCGCGGATTGGGTTGTTTTTCGTTTTGCAGGTTATGTGGACTCGATGACAGAAAAACAAAAATTTCAAGAATCGGTTCTTCGCGAATGGAAATCAAAATTTCGTATTCTAGAATTTGATCCCGACGAATCGCAAATCACAGTCATCCAACATTTGTCCGAAAACGAATTTGTAAAACAGTTCCTAGACAAAATGAATGAACGAAAAGAAAAAATGGATTCTACTCTTTGGAAACATACTAGAGTCGCAGGCATTCGTTTGATTTTGGAAGGAAAGAAAAACCGATGAAATTAAAATTAGAAAACTTCGGTATCTTTTCCAAAAAAGAATTCCCTATCGAAAAAGTGACTGTATTTACAGGTCCCAACGAATCAGGAAAAACAACCATTCTAGACGCTATTGTTTCCGCTCTTGTTAAAGTAGTCGGAAGCACAAAATACGGGGCCCTACTTAATGCCCGATACAAACCAGAGCGAAGTTCTGATTTGGGAATTCCCAAACTTTCGATTTCTCAGAATTTATATTTGAACTCTCTTGTGATCCGCGAAGGGAATATGGATGTCGGTTCCGAAAAGGAATTGGTGAGCACCATCGAACAAACAATATTCGATAGTGGATACAATCCTTCGCAATTAAAAGAACAAGTGGAACAACTTTCTGCCAAATCAGGAACTAGAAAATCTGCCAAAGAATGGAATTTGGCTTTGTCTGGTTTTGAAGCCGCTAAACAAAAGTTTAACGATTCTGAATTTTCCTTACATAAAATTTCTTCACAATTTGCTGACCTACCCATCTGGGAGGCAGAACGTCAAAAATTAAAATTGGATCTCACCTCTACCTTGGCTGAACAATCCAAACAACAAAAGGCATTTGCTGAATGGAAAGAAACCGAAGAACATAGTGAAGCCGATCGTGTGTATAGCCAATTATTACAATGGGAAACTCTCGAAACCCAATCAAAACAAGAAGAAAAATTCCTAAAATCGGACTGGGATCGTAAAGGGAAATTGTTGGATGGAGAAATTCAAACCTTAGAACAAAAATTGACTCTTTCAAAAGAAAGATTACAAAATTTAGATTCGAAATGGGAATCCTCTAAAACTCAAAAAACAATAGCAGAACAAAAATCTAAAAAACTAGAATCCTATTTTGATTTTTTTGAAACATGGAAACAAACACTTCGTAAATTCCAAGAAGAATCTCCTGTGTTACAAAAAATCATTTGGAACCCACTGTACCGAAGTTTGGCGGGGGGATCAGGAGTTTTGGCAATCCTTTCTCTCATCCTTTGTTTATTCTCTGACTTTGGTGTTTGGATTTACTTTATACCTGTTATTTTTTCCTGTTTGTCTTTATATTTTGTATTTCGTGCGAAAGAGATCCAAGTCGAAAGAGACGAACCCAAATGGCAGGAAATGATTCGGCGTATTGCCTCCGAAATGGAAACCAAAACTTTAGGGGAATGGAAACCGGATTCTCTCACCATGGAATCACTTTTGCTTACGTTTCAAAGATTCGATCGGGATTATACCAAACAAAAACTTGAATCGGAAAACATTGCGACATCGATGACGGTTTTGGAGGAAGAAATCACTCGTCTCCGATCGGAAGATAAAAAAATAAATGAAAACCTTTCCGAAAAGGAAAAAGAGTTAACTACTATTTGGCGAGAAGTTGGTGTTAGTTCTTTATCGGAACTTTCGGAATTGTTTGTTCAAATTCGACTGAAACAAGATAAATTAAAAACTTTAATTGAATCTTTGAAAACCGAATCCAAAAAATGGGGTACTGATGATTTAGGAGAATGGAAACTCAAACTCAAAGAAAAACTCAGTGATTGGGACAAAAAGGGAATTTCAAAAACATTTTCCTCTGAGGACCGGGCCACCAAACTAAGATTAGAAAATGGAATTCAAACTCTTACAGATAAAATTCGAGATTTGGAACGAACCATTTTAGACTTAGAAAAAAAATTGGATACGGGTAAGGCAGTTCTAGAATCACAAATGGTTCCTGCACAAAAAGAATGGGAAAATACCAAACGAGATTTAGAAATTAAAGAAAAATGGAAAAACGATTTGGATAGAAACTTCCAAGCTTTGGAAGTTTTGTCAGAAGTGTTTTCTGAGATGCAGGTGGAAAGTACGGACAAAATGTCCTCTCTTGTCAAATCCTTACAAACAAGAATGGATGCTCTAAAAGGATCTCTTCCCTCCAAACAAATCCAATGGAATGGCTTCTCTGATGAAATTCATCTCACCAATGATTCTTCAAAAGAAAGTTTGGTTTATACAAATTTATCTACCGGAACAAAAGAACAAATTTCTTATGTATTACGTTTGGAATATGCTTTTCGGATTGGAAAACAGTTCAATTTGCCCTATCTTTTGTTAGACGAACCGTTTCGGCATATGGACTCAAACAGGAGAGATTCCGCTTTGGCATACACACTCCAGTGTATTGCAAGTGCAGAAGAAGATTGGAAGGTTGTATTCTTTAGTTTTGATGGAGAATTTGTTTCTAAAATCAAAGAATTGGCAGCGGACCAAAATCTCCCCTGCCAAATCCATGAATTAACTAAACGAGTTTCTTAGCTTCTGCAAGAACTGTATCGTAATTGGGTTCACTTCCAATTTCTGGTACAAGTTCGGAATATCTTACAACATCGTCTTTATCGACAACAAAAACTGCACGTGCCGATAGTCCAGCAAGTGGGCCCGCAGCTATATGTGTTCCGTAATTTTTAGAGAATGAAAAATCTTTGAACTGAGATCCAGTAATTAAATTTTCAGAATCAATTCCTTCTGTGGAACAAAATCGTTTCATTGCAAATGGAAGGTCACCAGAAATGATAAGAGTTGTAATACCGTTTTCTTTGGCAGCTTTTTCATTAAACTTTTTTGTTTCAAGAGCACAAACTGCTGTATCTAAACTTGGAACTGCGACGAGAATTTTCACCTTTCCGGCAAGGTCTTTTAATGTTAAATCACCTAAATCTTGTTTTGCGACTCGGAAGTCTGGTGCTTTGTCCCCTGGCTTGGGAATGTTCCCTTCGAGTGGTACGGGGTTTCCTTTGAGTGTTACTTGTGCCATGATTGTCTCCTTTGTGTTTTTAGACCAATTCTAGTCTTTCAATGGCTTGATTCTTCGGGAAGGATTTTTTCCATCCATTGTAAAGATTCTGTCAGTTCCCCTTTCCGAATGACTCCACCTAAAATGCGCACACGGTCGAGAAGCCAGGATGGTGAAATCTCTGTGATTTCTTGAAACGCCTCCAATTCTTCTTTGTTCAAATTTCCATCAAAAGAAGAACAAAGAGCAAAGATTGCAATGGGCCATTTTCTTTCTTCCTTTGTTAGATTTTGGAGGGAACGGACAAACTCAGTCCAGTCGTCTAAATTTGTTAATTTGTCTTTTTCCGGTAAAAGTCCAATCAATCGAAAGAGCAAATATTCAAAGTTAGGATGGAAAGTTTTTGTAAAAACAATGGATAATGCGACTGCTCTTACAGTGGATTCTATAAATATTTCACTACGATTTTTGGATTTGATTTTATGTAACATAGCATCGGATAATTTTCTTGTGATGATCCGTTTGCGAAGTTCGTACAAAATCATATAGGTAGTTAAACTATCCCAAATTCCTGTCACTGGCCCAGATATGTATTCGATCAAAAAACGAAGACCTGTTCTTCCTAAAAATACCTTTAACAATAGTTTTGCGAATATATTGGATAGAAATACTTTGCTTTTATATAAAATGGTGCGAAAAAAAAGTGCTCTTTCGTTTAGATGTTTGTAAGGATCAATTCCATACAAACGAACTCTTGGATCTGGAATCTCCAAAACCAAACGGGCCATCATTCCTGGAATGGGAGTGATGAGTTCTGGTTCTTCGGCAAGTTCTATGTCTGCATACTGTGCCATTCGAAAAGAGAGATAAAAACCCAATCGAAAGAGGAGGTAGAATTCTATGACGGTGGCAAGGATCAGTAGAAATACAAATCCCATAAGGGCAGGGAAAGAGAGTGAATGGAGCGGCCAAAAAGAAAGAGGGGGGAGGTAGGTACAAAGATAAACAAAAACAATGGATGGTAAAAATCCAATTACAAAGGACCAAAAAATACCTGAAAAGATCAAAATCCTTGTATGGTAGGCAAAACTATTGCCAGAGTCTTTCGGTTTACGAGCACGAGAACCGATGCTGATGAGAACCCGGCGTCCCCACTGCTCTAAAAAACCCGGTTTGTAACGTTCTGTACTCATATTTTTTGCAACCGAAATCCTGGTTTGGGACTCAGACTCCATGAAACAGGAATTCTCTATGACGACACAAGCTGAAATCAAAACGAAAGCACCTATGGATTGGGTGACTACGATATTTTTACTCACTTCCCCGCTAGTCGGGATCTTCGGATCTCTTTACTTCTATCTTTATGATACCATTCACTTAGGTACTTGGGCCTTGTTTGTATTTTATTTCTTTGCAACCGGAATGGGAATCACCGTGGGTTACCATAGACTTTTTTCTCATAAGGCTTACGAAGCAAAAGCTCCGATCAAACTCCTATTACTTCTTTTTGGGGCCGCGGCCTTTCAATCGACAGCTCTCGAATGGAGTGAAGACCACCGTATCCACCATAGATTTGTGGATACAGACAAAGATCCTTATTCCATCAAAAAAGGATTTTGGTTTGCTCATATTGGTTGGTTGTTTCGCAAACGTAAGTATGTCCAACAGGGAGTTCAAGATTTGGTGAATGATCCTCTGGTTCTTTGGCAACATAACCATTTTTATTCCATTTCGATCTTTATGTGTTTTTTCCTTCCAGGCCTTATCACTATGTTTTGGGGTTCTTTTTTAGAAGGAATGTTTGTTGCGGGATTTCTTCGACTATTCGTTGTTCACCAGTTTACATTTTTTATCAACAGTGCTTGTCATGTTTGGGGAGAACGAACTTTTTCCAAAGAACAAACTGCTAGAGATAATTGGATCATCGCCTTTTTTACGTTTGGTGAAGGATTTCATAACTTCCATCATGAATTCCAATCAGATTATCGAAATGGTATTCGTTGGTTTGATTATGATCCGTCTAAATGGATGATTAAAGGTCTTTCCTATTTGGGGCTCACGTATAATTTGAAAAAAGTTTCTGAAGAAAAAATCTTACAAAAAACAATGTTTTTGAAAGAAAAAGAAACTCTCCATAAATATGCGAATGTAGGCGAGGAAAAACTCCGTCATTGGGAAGAACAACTTACAAATTTACGTGAATCAGCCTTACAAGAATACCAGAAATGGAAACAGGCAAAACAATCGTCGAATGAAAGCGAAGTTGGAGTATTAAAAAAGAACTTTGAACAAACTAAAGCAAGTTGGGAAAAACTTCTCGGTAGACCACTTTTTTCTTAACCTCGAATTTCCCGGAAGATTTCTTTCGGGATACTCGGAACATCTCCAGGGCCAACTAACGGCAAGTAAATCATAAAAAGAGTACGTCCTGGAGCTGATTCCACTTCAATCCTACCTTTGTGTTTTTCAATAATTCCTTTCACAATGCCAAGACCAAGCCCAGTTCCTTCCCCTTGGTCTTTCGTGGTAAAAAAGGGATCCCAAATTTTATCTTTAATGTCTGAGGGAATTCCTGATCCATTGTCTTCAAAACTAATCATTACATAGTCTTCTCCAATCCTTCTCGAGGAGATGGTCAGTTTTGGATGTTCTATTTTTTTCATCGCATGGATGGCATTGGTGATGAGGTTTGTCCATACTTGGTTGAGTTCGTCAATGTTACAACGAACAGGTGGGATTGTACCATAAAGCCTTTCGATTTCTACTCCATGTTTGATTTGGTTTTGCATGATCACAAGTGTATTTTCCAAACCTTCGTGAAGGTCGGATACAGAGTAGGAAGCTTGTCCCAAATGAGAATAATATTTCAGAGCTTTGACAATCCGTACAATATTACGAATCGCATATTTGATGTTTTTGATATTTCTTTGTAGACTTAAAGTATTCTTTAACATCTCGAAGGTTTCTTTTCCACCCGCTTTCCAAATTCGTATGAGTTCGTCCTGCATATGTAATAGATGGTGGTCGATTAGAAAAGTTGATAGGTCGGAAGCATCGTTTTCCGGAATTCCATCTTGGATGAATCGAAACTTGGTTTCTTTTTTCAATTTGAATTTATCTTTCGGATCGATTTTGGCTGCGGGATCTTCTTTTACAAAACTAAAGAGAATGTCTAAGTAAATCGAACGAAAATCAGGATTTTGAATGAGATGGGTGATCTCTCCTAAATGGGACAATACAAATACCAAATTGGCATCTAAGTTGTCAGCGGAACCATTGATGACTGCTGCGGGAGTGTTGATCTCATGAGCGATCCCTGCAACCATCACCCCAAGTGATGCCATTTTTTCAGACTGAACGAGATGGGCTTGGGTTTCTTCTAATTCTTTGGTTCGTTCTCTTACTTTTGCTTCCAAGGTCTCTGTTAAATTTAACAGCTGTTGGTAAATCATCGAATTGGAAAGAGACATGAGGGAAACAGACAGGATTTCTAAAATGATTTCGATTTCTTCTATATCGTAAATTTTCCCTTCTTTATGTTTCCCGAGAAGGATAAATCCCACAAGGCTAGATTTGATCGAAAGAGTTGCGACTAACTCTGATTTGGTTTCTGTAAAAAAAACTAATGCTTGTTTGGCTATTTTTTCATGACTTGTTGAAGCAAACTGAATGAAGTTTTCTTTGATATGGATTCCTTCTCGTTCGGATAACCATAACAAAAAGGGATTGAAGACCGGAAGGGAAGGTAGTTCCGAAAACTTCTTTTTTTGTGATTCTAAAAAGGGTCTAGGACGAAATTGTCCCTCTTTTTCGTCCCAAGTATACACTTGTACAAATTCTGCTGGGATTTTCGATGCAAGGAACTGGCTAATGGTTTCGCTAATTTGGTCTGGGTCATTGAAGGAAATCAGTTCTTCTTTGAATTTTTCCAATGCAAATAGATTTTGGACGAGTTCATCTCTTTTTTTCGGTTTTTCAGTTGGTGTCGATTTTGATTTTTTACTTAAAAAATACAAAAGAGAAAGGGTCAAAAAACCAAAGGCAAATGCTGGAACGGAGAAGTTTTTTGTCGAATCGACAGTATTTAAGGCATAAGCAAAGACAAACCAGCCAAAAGAAGAAAGGATTATGATTCCGAATGGAAAGAAAACTTGTTTTTGCATGTCATCTATGTAGAATGTACGAACTAGATTATTTTGGTACAATTCGACTTGGGTAAAGAACTATTTACAATCGCGCGCATCTTCGGAGCTTATTATGAAATTTATTCAGAAGGGACCACGTACGCGCGTGCTGTTCTTAAGGGCAAACTTAGGTTAAAGGATTCAGGGGAACGCCATCCTTTTGTTGTCGGAGATATGGTCCTTGCAGAAAAATCTTCTGGCGAAGAGTGGGTCATTTCAGAAAGAATGGAGCGGAAGAATTACCTGACTCGAAAGAGTGATAGGGGCGACAGTCATGTGTTATGTGCTAACTTAGATCAAGTGGCCATCCTTGCCTCCTGTAAGGATCCAGAAACCAAACCAGGATTTATTGACAGGTTACTTGCCGCATCTTACCAAACAGAAATCCCTCCCCTCATTATTTTTACCAAAAAAGACCTAATCACTGAGGAAGAAATTGAAGAACGCGAAGTATATTATCGTGAGTTAGGTTATGAAGTGATGGCTGTCTCTCTTCTTTCGGAAGAATCCATCCAACCTTTGTGGGAAAAAATCCAAGGGAAACGAACCTTCCTTTGTGGAAATTCGGGGGTGGGGAAGTCCACCCTCATGAATCATCTCCATAAAAAGACTGTGCAAAGGACAAACCTAATCAGCGACTCCACTAAAAAAGGAAAACATACGACCACGAATTCTTTCGCCCTTTTTTTGGAAGAAAACACGGTTCTTATCGACTCACCGGGAGTCAAAGAATGGGGCATCCTACACCTGACACCTGTTGAGCTTTGGGAAAGTTTTCCCGAATTACGAAAGATTAAAGAAACATGTCAGGAAATTTATTGCTGTGAACTGGGTTCTGAGTGTCCAATGCGAAAACACGTGAACGAATCCATGGATGAAACCAGAAAAAAAAGCTTAGAATCCATGATCGAGAGCCTAGAAAACCCATACCGAGTGACGAGAAGGGACCATTGGACAAAAGCTGTCACAAAAAGGTATTAGGGAAAAGAGTTGCCAAGCACTCAGTTGTTATCTATTCTTAGAATGTTATTTCCGGAGGAAGGAATATGAAACGTGTAATGATCAATCGATTGTCGGCATTAGGATTTGTGGCGATTTTTGCCATACTTTTTACTGCTTGCCAAAAAGATTCTAAGGAATCTGTAACATCTGTTACAGAAAAATCTAAGCAAGAAAGTAACGTTGTAGTTGCCTTTGTAAAAGGTGATGTAGTCGTAATCCGCGAGAGTGGACAAGTGAAACCAAACTTAGGTGATGTTTTAACTTCTAAAGATACCATCGTCACTGGACAAAACGGTTCTGTAGAAATCCTTGTGGGTGAGGACGGAGTACTTAAGTTAAACAAAAATACTTCACTTAGTGTAAGCCAAGCGTTTGCTGCAAACGACGGTTCACGCGAAACAGAAGTTAACATGCAATACGGAAAATTAGTGACCGTTCTTCGCAAAGAAAGAAAAACAGAATCTTTCAGTGTAGTGACTCCTACTTCCATTGCGGGTGTTCGCGGAACCATCTTCCTAACCAATGTTGAAAATCCTTCGGCAAAAGGTGGGAACGTAGCTTGTGGTTCAGGAAACTGTGTAGTTAAGTATACAGTTCTTGACGGAGCAGTTGCAATTCGCAAATCAAACTCAGAAAACGAAATCGTTGTCGACAAACAGAAAACAGCTGAAGTTGGAAACGAAACAAAAATTTCTGATAAAATGATCAAACCAATGGACAAACAGTCGTTAACAGAAATGAAAGAAATGTTAGCTTTTGAAAACACTAAGATGTTACAGTTTGAATCCCTTGCGAATGAACTTCGAACTAACAACGAAGAACTTCAAAAGTTGAACATTGGATCTTCTGTAGAAGAATTGGAAAAAGCAGCAAAATCACGTGAGATTACTAAATCAAAATCTGATGAAGTGATCACAACTGCTAAGTCTATCGAAGATTCTAAATACATCAAAAAAGATGTTCAAAAAGATTCCTTAAAATTAGCACCTAAAGAGAGTTTTGATAAGACGAAATGAGATATGTTTATTTACCGGTCCTTTGTTTTTTAGTCGGTTATTGTTCTTCGGTCACAAAGATCGAAACACTGAATCGAAGTTTTACAAAACCTAAGTTCATCACACCTCTTCCGGGTGAGTCGGAACCCCTTCCTTCGGGTAGAGATTACAAAGAACGACTGGTAAATAAATCAACTCCACATTTTTCCCTCCTCTGGAAACAGGTTCCAGAGGAGTTCTCAAAATCAGATTTATTGTTATTAGAAGAGAAAATTCTTTTCCCTCACAGCAAACTTGGGTTATATAAAAAAGCCCCGAAAAATCCAGACCCTAAATTTTCTGAAACCTCCGACTTGGACTTGTTATTGGAATTGTCCCTCACTAAAAATGTAGAAAGACTTTCTGTTGAGGTACAATACAAAGATCCTGTTTTGTCACAAAACTATGGAAAGGCGGTTTTTGTTTACCAAGAGGAAAAAGAACCTGTTGTTAAATCAGTAAAATCCTTTGATGTTTTTCATGGCAAAAGACAACTCCAACCAATCACTGGAACGGTTCCGTCTTACTTCGCTGAAGTTTCCACACCTTCTGACGATGAACTTCGCTCTTATTTTACTTCTTCTTTAAGAGGAAATGTTTCTGTATTTTCCACTTCTCCGGGAACTACGATTTATTTGGATGGTGTGGAAGTGGGAAAGGCACCTTTACTTTCTTACCAACTCATCAACGGCAAACATGCCCTCTCTTTTGCAAAACCAGGCAAAGATCCTGTAAAAAGAAATATTTTGATTCGGGCAGGGAAAACCACTCGTGTGTTCCAGGAATGGAGCGATGATATTTCCCAAGGAACCATTGTCATTTCCAGTTTCCCTCCAGGCCTCGACATTGTAGTGGATGGTCAAAAAAAGGGAAAAACACAATACGCGGAATCGGGTGTTCCTTACGGAAGTTATCCGATCCAATTCATTCGTACACAAAGAGATTCTAATTTTGAATATGCTAAGGCTGGAATTAAAATTAGACCCAAACAAATTACATCCATCGCCTTACCCATCTCTTTAGAAGATGGAGTGGGTTGGGAGTCGGAAGAGTTTTGGAACCTAACCTCAGCCTCTCCTAATTTTTCAGCTACATTTCCTGGCAAACTGACCTTTGCAAAAAACAAAGAACTTCCTACTGGTTGGTATGGAGTATATTCCGAAGATCTAATTCCTGATTATCTGGAAGCCGAACTTGTGTTAGATCTGGTTAAGGATTTGAATGGTGCTCTTGGTTTGTCTTTTACCGACCACAATCAAAATACAATTTTGGTTTATGTAGACAAAACAGATTTCCATATCATTAAATTTTCTTCCGAAGAGAAGGAAGCTCCTGTTCGTTCTTCTTATCGTTGGGACAAAGAGGATGAACTCAAAGGGCGCACTGTAAAACTTTCGACTGATATCGAAAAGAAAATGGTTCGATTGTCCTTAGGAAATAAAACTGTAGAAGAACTTCCTTGGAATTTTGAAACTTTTTGGAATATAGGTGTTTTAACTCCGCATAACGCTCCTATTACGGGCACACCTCTTCGTGGTGTAAAAATACGATATCCTGATATGGTTAAGTTTGAGGAAAGGCTCCAAAAATGAGACAACTTAGTTTTTTAATCTTTACCTTCGTTCTATTTGTTGGTTGTCAGTCTCGGGATTTCAAACCTGTTACTGTAAAAGATCCGGTAGTAGAAAAATCCGATGTTTCGGATCGCCAAAAAATTGAAGAAGCAAGGGCACTTGTAGCAGAAGGAAGTAACGAATTTCAAAAAGGAAATATGGATTCTGCTTTGGAAAAAGCAAAATCTTCCATCCAAACTTTTGAACTCATTGATGGTTATTCCCTTCTTGGTTCTTCCTACTACCAATTAGGTGAATATGAAAATGCAAAACTTGCTTATGAAAAAGGCAAAAACATAGATCCTAAAAATGAAAAGTTACTCATTGGACTTGGAACTGTTCAATCCACTTTGGGAGAAAACGAAGAAGCTCTTTCTACATACCAAACTTTAAGCCAACTCAAACCAGAAGAAACTATTTATACATACAAAACAGGTATCCTTTTAAAAAACCTAGGTCGTTACCAAGAGAGTCTTGTGGTTTTAAAATCTTTGGAATCAAAACCTGAGTTCCCTTACCCAATCGAACTTTTAAACCAACTAGGTGATATCTGTTTAGAACTAAAAAGATACGAGGAAGCAGAAGCTTACTTTGCAAAGGCGGAAAAACTCAATCCTGAATTGAAAACTGCGAAAGATGCCAAACTCTCTACTAAAATTGCCTCTCTCATCCAACGCGGTAATGATTTCCTGAATAAAAAAAATTATACAGAAGCCACATCTGAGTTCAAAAAAGCCACTGACCTACAACCACAAAATGGGTCTTTATGGTCTTTTCTTGGAAATGCACAGTTACTAAACGGCAAACTCAAAGAAAGTGAAGAGAGTTTTAAAAAATCCATTTCACTCGCTGATACAAACCCCAGTGGTTATGTTGGATTGTGTAATGTATACATCCAAAATCATAATTATTCGGACTGTTTAAAAACGTCCAAACAAGCTGGTGGAAAAATTCCTAAAAACGCAGAGATCCGCAACAAACAAGGGATATGTGAATGGAAATGGGGGGAAACTAAAAAAGCCACTCTTAGTTTCCAAGATGCTTCTTCTTGGGACCCAAACTTTTTTGAACCTAAACTAAACTTAGCTTATGTGTTAATTGATTCAGGTCGTTTTGATGAAGCTTTGGATGTATTAAAAAAAGCAGAGTCTCATCCCAAGGCTAAAAAAGAAGACATTCGAAAGGCAAAAGTTTTAGCAGAATCACAAAAATACATCGCAGATGGGGATACCTTCCTCCGCCAAGGGAAACGAAAACAAGCCTTCGATGAATATGGAAAGGCTATGGGTGTGAATCCAGAAAATCCTGCGGTTCAAAATGCATTTGGTCGTGGTTACTTTGCGTTTGGAGAATATAAAAAATCAGAAAGTTCATTTCTAGAAGCTTACCGAATGGATTCTGCTAATCCAGGCGCCTTGCAAGGGTTAGCTCGTGTTTATGCTAAAACTGGAGAAACCAAAAAGGAAAAAGAATACATCAAAAAACTAGAGATTCTTTCGGCTACAGATCCTTTTAGTGCCATCACATTAGGTCGGATTGCCGAGGACGCTAGCAAATGGGACGAAGCGGAATCCATTTATATGGGACTGAAGAAAAAATTCCCAAACAACGATGCGATTGATTACCGATTGGGAAGTTTGTATTACAAACGTGCTGTAGAAGAAAACTCGAAAGAAAACTATACACGTGCGAATGAGTTCATTCAAAAGTCAAAAAAGTATACGAAAGACATTCCTGAACTCATTGAAACAGAAAAGACTGTAGCAGAGAACTCTCGTTTTGCGGAGATTTTACCTTTCGTTAAGGAAGGAAACTCTCTATTCAATCGTAAAAAATACATTGAAGCTGTTTCTCCTTACCAAAAAGCTTATGACAAGGTTCCGAAAGCATCACTTCTTGTAAAAATTGCGGAATGTTATATTGAAAAAGGTGAGGAAGAAAAAGGCCTTTCCATTTTGGAAAATGCTGTCCGTACCAATAAAGAAAATGCGATTTCTTTTAAGGAAGGGATTTACTCCTTTTATTACAAAAAAGGTGAGTTGAAAAGAGCTGAAGACGGATTTTACGATATCTTAAGAGAAAAACCAGATTCTTATTACGCATATTATATGTTGGGTCTTGTGACCATGAAACGTAAAAATTACGAAGCGGCCATTGGTGACTTTGATCGTTCTATTTTAGTAAATCCAAATTTTGCGCCGAGTAACGTAGCCAAAGGTTTGGCATTGTATAAGTTAAACCAAATGGATGCAGCCAAACGAGAGTTTGAAAAGGCAAGAGTGAAAGATTCTGAGTTTGGACTTTCTTCGTATAACTTAGCGATTGCTTATTTCAATGAAGACCTTACAAAAGAATCTAAATCCATTTTAGAATCCATTCGTAAAACGGATCCTGATTTTATGGATGGAGAAATCCAATTAGCTTACATTTATTTCAAAGAAAACAAATTGGAAGAAGCAGAGAAGATCATTGATCGTGTTCTAAAGGAAGAACCGTCTGCGGAAGCATTGTTTGCACAGTTCCGAATTTTAGATGCGAAACAAAAACAATCACCATCAGATAAGGTCAAAACAAAACGGAACCAAGTAAAAGAGAAAATTTTACGTGAATACGGAGAAACTAAATTCGCAAGGTTACTCCCTTCGGATGCTTTGGATGATGAACCACTCCATGTAACAGATCTAAATTTATCTGGAACTCCCGTTTCTACGCCAATTGTGTATCCTAATAGGATCATCGTCAATTATGGAACGGCTCTTGTTGGATATGATCGGATCACTAAAGAACTGGTTTGGAAACAATACACCTCCACTCCTTACCAACTTTTAGTTGCTGGGAAAGAATTAGTGGGAGTTTCCAATGATACAGCGACAAAAATCTATCCTGAATCGGGAAAGGTAAGTTTCAAAAAACAAATCCTTGTTGGTTGGAAGGTCAAACAAGGTACTGCCGAAGGGAATGGATTTTTACTTCTTTTGGAAAAAGAAAAAGGAAACGATCGTAAAATTGTAAGAACAAATCCCAACTTAGAAATTGAAGAAGAATGGAACGGAAACGATTTTTTAAGTTTTTCTCATACGTCAGAAGGCAAACTCTTCGTTCTTCGTGATTTAAAGAAAGAATTCCAAATCCAAGTTTTTACCATTGGTGTTAGTTCAGAAAAAGATAAGAAGGTATCGGCTCCAGTTGCAAAGAAAGATACAAAGGAATCTGCACAAATCTTAGGATGTCTGGAAGATACTTGTTTGATCCAATTGGGGAATCAAATGTATCAGGGAACGGAAAAAGCAAAACTTTATTCTCTTGGTAATACTGAGTCTATTCGTTCCGTTGTAAAAAATCCTGAGTCTTTACTAATCAACACTGAAAATACCGCTTATCTTTGGAAAGGTGGCTCTAAGTGGAAGGATTCCTATACCATTCAGGGAGATTTTTATTATCCTTTGGACGGGCTTGTGGTAGAAGGTAGAGCAAAAGAATTACTCCTCATCAAAGGGAGTGACAAAACTTCTGTTCCTTGGAAAGGCGATCGTGATGGCCTTCGTATCAGTACGGTGACTGTAGACTAATCATTAATTAGAATTTCAGAGGAACGGAATACAAAGTCTTTTCTCAAGTAAGGAACTTCGGATCTTACTTGAGATGGTTTTGATCTGGTAAAAAGAATAAATGTTCAAAGTTAGAATTTTATCTAACTTTGGTTCGGTTTAGGTAATAAATCCGTTTCCCTTCATTTCTTTTTTCTGTCTCGAAAAAGGATACTGGGAAACCGGGTCTTTCGAATTCATATTCTTTTTCTTCCCAAACAAATTTAGGAAATTTTCGGAATAAGGAAATGGTTCGTCTCGCATACGGACCGTAATCGGTCGCAAATAACAACTTACCGCCAGGTTTTAACAAATCATAAATTTGTTCGAGCATGTGGCTTTGCATGAGTCTGTTTTTGCGGTGTTTTTTCTTTGGCCAAGGGTCTGGGAAGTTGATGATAATTGTGTCAAAAATTTCTTTCTCTAATAATTCATCGAAAAACCACTGGAAGTTAACGGTCATATAGCGAATATTCTCTAGACCTAGCGTTTTTCGTTGTTTTTCGGTGTGTATGATTCGGTTTACCTTCTTTTCCATCAATAGGTAACCTGTTTGGTGGTCTTTTGTTGCCAATTCGATAGCAACTTCGCCCCATCCTGATCCAAGTTCTAAAACAAAGTTTTGGATCTCTTCCGGGAAAGATTTTTTTAGGTCGATTTTTTTTCCCCGGTCTTTAGGTTGCAGGAGAAAGTCTGATTGATAGGAAGTTTTGGTAGTAAACTTCCAAAGTTTTTCTTGGATTTCCGGGTTAACTAACAAATGCATTCCTTCCGATGATGTATTGTCAGGATTTTAAAAAGGAACTAGATGAAAATAACTCTTTTTGGTGTTAGAGGCTCACTTCCCACCCCGATCTCTAAACCGGAACAACGGGAAAAAACTTTAAAGATTCTCCAAATGGCCAAAGAAGAGTGGAAAAAGGATCCCGACGGATTCTCGGAAGAAGAATTTTTAAACCACTTACCTATCCCACTTTCCCAAGATTTGGGAGGAAACACCACCTGTGTATTTATTGAAGGGGATGGCGGTGAAAAAGTCATTTTAGATATGGGGACAGGCCTTCGGGTTCTGGGGAACCAACTAGCACCACAGGCTTTTAGCGGAGAAGATATGGACATTCATATCCTTGTCTCTCATACTCACTGGGATCATATCCAAGGCTGGCCTTTTTTTAAACCTGGTTATTCACCATCTTGTAATATTCATTTTTACTCATGTATTGAAAATTTAGAGGAAAGATTGGTGCGCCAACAACATCCGGAAAATTTTCCCGTGACTTTGCAACAGATGGCATCCAAAAAACACTTTCATCTTTGGAAAGAATTCGAATCATATATGTTAGGCGGATTAAAGATCATTCCTTTTGGTCTACGCCATCCCGGATCTTGTACAGGATATCGGATTCGAGAAGGAAATAAAATTTTCCTTTTTTGTACGGATGTTGAATACCGTGAAGAAGACCGAGAACATCTAATCAAAATGAAACCTCAAATTGCTGGTGCGGATCTTATTATTATTGATGCACAATATAGCACTGCTGAGGCGGAAAAAAAACTGGGTTGGGGCCACACGGCTGTGAGTAAAGCAGTAGAGTTTGCAGAAATGATGGAGATTCGTTCTGTTGTTCTCACTCACCATGAACCAGATCATACAGATCACGAAGTGGCTCGTATTATTTTAGATGAAGCTCGGCTATTAAAACCCGGTGGAATGCAAGTTCATATTGCTCACGAAGGCCAGAAGTTTATTCTTTAAATAATCAATTTGTTTTTATTTAATTAGGATTGAGTTTGATTATGAGTCATGTATCCAACTTCTTAATCCAATCATCCTTCATTCATTGATTAGATAATTGGAATGGTATCCTTTTGCTGTGCCCGACCAATCTGGACAATCTAATTTTAGATCTGCATCCCAATGGATTTGGTAGGGTTTGGCAAAGAAAAGTTGGATAAAGAATCTTAAAAATGAGGAGATGTTTTCTAAAGCACTCATTGTGGCAATAGAGCGAGTTCGTTTGACAAGTAAGGAACAGGTCCCTTCATTAAAATACAAAATCTCAGTTTTTGGAATCGTATAACCAGAAGTAGGTTCTTTTTCCCAATCCAAAACTTCTGCTTTTTCCACTGTTCCTTCCAGAACTAAGTGACCCGTTTTATCGAGCACAGCGACTCGACGAAAAAAAGCACCTGGAAAATTAGCATTCCCAACAAAACCACCCGTAAAAATTCTATGTCCGTCCTTAGTAATGGATCTTACTAATTCCCATTTTTTGGAAAACTGATACACCGCTTCGTTTGACAGAATATGTTCCAAGCCACCAACACCTTTGATTTCTTCGATTGTTTCTTTGTATCGAATCGTACCTGTTACTTGAGAGAAGGAAAAAGGAATGTCTGCTTGGACAAACTTTCCTTCCTCTTTTAGTGGATATCTTCCTTTGGAAATCGGAACAGATCCTCGTCTTGGTTTGTAATCTAAATTAATTTCCCAATCACCATAGTTCATATGGATAGAATAAATTCCATTTTTGTATTCCATCCAATTTTCTCCGCTCTTTTGGTAAAACTGACCTTTCCTAAATTCATACTCGTCGGCATCGAATTCGCGTGTGGAATAAAATACTGGTTGGTCTTTTGGTTTTAAGAGTAACGATATACCATTGTTATGTGATCCTGGTCCAAAATTACTTACAAGAAATGTGGCGAATAAATTATATTTTTCATTACGAAAGGTGAAGTTCCAAGCCTGGAGATAACCTTCATCAGGGAAATGTTGGGTTTTAAAATCTTGTCCAAGTAGGATTTCTGTTGAGAGGAGGGCAAACAAAAGAAAGAACCAAATCAGTCGAAAGAATTGCCGAAACACCGGCAAATCCTAACGGGTGATTGGAAAAGAATCAAGATTTTTCTTGGGGATTTCCTTTAAATCGAAATGGTGCTGGGAAGAGAGAGGGCAAACAAATCTCCCAGACAAATGAGCGAAAAGACGGGATGTTCAGTATTGCCAATTTGTTTTAAACGTTCCCTCTCTTCTGCAATTCCATCAATATGAATCCAGCTTTCGATTTGTTCTTCGGGTAGGATGCGGCAAGCCACCTGGTATTCGAACGATCCGATTTGTGAGAAAAAAATTTGAACCGATTCAGGGGGTGAGTCTGCTAAAGTGCGCCGAAAGGCAAATTGTTTGGACTTGGTTTCACCCCGCATTTCATAGTAGTGGTTCAGAATTCTTAAGATATGTAAGAATTCTTCTTTTTTTGTCATAAGCTCGCGCCAAGGAACTTCGGTTTCTTTCATGCCAATGAGGGTCGGAGCAGATTGAGTTTGGTTCTTAAAAAAGGATTCTCACTTGAAAAATACTTTCCCCTATCCAGGATGAACGAAACGGGCATGGTAACGGAGATATTAGAAATATTCTGGAAAGAGAAACTCCGGTTCGCCCAATACTGTTTTGATGAATTGGCTTTGTTGGATGCCAAGACCTTTGCTGATAAGAGAGCAGGCGGGAAATCTCCTGAATGGACTCTTGGCCAGATGATTTCTTACGATCGCAATTTTAGTTTTTTCCTCCCCCTTTCATTACGAATCAGCGGATTTTTCTTTTTTACTGCTTTCAAAGATCAAGACATAGAAAGAGACATAGAAGCCATCAGAGATCGGTACAGACCACCTGCTTTTCCATCCCATTTTTGGGAAATCCAGATCACAAAAGCTGCCGACCTCAAAATCAAAGCAGCAGATCCAGTGGTGAAAGAACACTGTGAATTTTGGAAAGAGGTTCTTGAGAAATTGGAATCAAAACTTTCCGGGATTTCCGATCGTGATGCCTATAGAAAAAGATATACATCCCTTACGGGAATTCATACCATTTCAGGAGCGATCAATAATTCTACGGAGTTTTGTCACTATCTTTGGAATTTGTATATGGCAAATTCAATGTAACTGTAATTCAAACGAATCAAAAATTTACCGAGTTTAGGAGAAATCAATGGGAAAAATTAAAGTAAAAACACCGCTTGTTGAGTTAGACGGCGATGAAATGACAAGAATTATCTGGAAAGAAATTAAAGATCGTTTCATCCACCCTTATTTAGACATCACTTTGGAGTACTATGACTTAGGTGTTGAATACCGTGACAAAACAGATGACCAAGTCACTGTAGATTCTGCTAACGCGATCAAAAAACATGGTGTAGGTGTTAAATGTGCAACCATCACTCCAAACGCTGACCGAGTTAAAGAATATAACTTAAAACAAGAATGGAAATCACCTAACGGAACCATTCGTGCCATCCTTGATGGAACTGTTTTCCGTAAACCAATCATTATCAAAAACATCCCAGCAGCGGTAAACTCTTGGAAAAAACCAATCGCAATTGGAAGACATGCTTACGGTGATATCTACCGTGACGTGGAAATCCTTGTTGATGGCCCTGGAAAAGTAGAACTCGTTTATACAGATGCTTCTGGAAAAGAAAAACAAAGACTACTTGTAAACGATTTTAAAGGTTCAGGTGTTGCTCTTGCGATGCACAACTTAGATGAGTCCATCAAGTCATTTGCAAAGGCATGTTTTACTTACGCATTGTCTGAAAAAATCAGCATCTGGTTTGCAACGAAAGATACTATTTCTAAAAAATACCATGCTCGTTTCCGTGATATTTTTGATAACATGGCAAAAGAACAAGAAGCTGCTATGAAAGCTGCTGGTATTACTTATAGTTACTACCTCATTGATGATGCAGTTGCACAAATCATGAAAAACGAAGGTGGACAACTTTGGGCGATGATGAACTACGACGGTGACGTTATGAGTGATATGGTTGCTTCTGGTTTTGGTTCCCTTGGTCTTATGACTTCTGTTCTTGTATCTCCAGACGGAAAATACGAATACGAAGCAGCGCACGGAACAGTAACTCGCCACTACCGTAAATACCAAAAAGGAGAAACCACTTCTACAAACTCTGTGGCTTCTATTTTTGCTTGGACGGGAGCTCTTGCGAAACGTGGGGAACTTGATGGAACTCCAGAACTCGTAAACTTTGCACTTAAATTGGAAGAAGCAATCATTGAAACCATCGAAGGTGGTGAGATGACAAAAGACTTACTTTCTCTTTCTACAGCAGCTACCAAAAAAGAATTGGATACTTTCCAATTTATGGAAGCTGTACAAAAACGATTGGATTCTAAACTTAAATAAGTTTGGTTTCCTACACCCTGTCGTTTGGCAGGGTGTATCGTTGTTTTTCTAACCTCTCCTCACCTATCACTTCCTATCCCTCTTATAAAATATTTCCTTGCAATTGCTAATAAACTTCATACATTCAATTTCCGTTATAAAGGAGATTGCCATGAAACAATGTTTTTACATTTTTTGTTCTCTGTTTTTAATATTTAATTCTCTTTTCGCAGATCCAATCTCCCCCAAAAAAGGCGACAGAGTGGAAGTATATGATGCAAAAGAGGGGAAGTCATTTTCAGGAATGGTGATCAAAATAGAAAAGGAAGGGTTCCTAATTCATTATGATGGTTATGCAGATAGTTATGACGAAATTGTCGCGCTTGATCGGATCAAACCTATGTCAGAAATTCCTGGTGTTTCTTTTATCAAATCGGAGAAGGGTAAGTCTGTCACTGTAATTGGTAATTTAAAAACAGGCGCTATTATGGAAGATTTAGAATGGGCAGAGTCAAGTTCTATGGCATGTTGGCCCGGGATTCGCAATGTAGAGTTTGAAGGGAATCAAATTTACTACTGGACTGACCTTCCCAAAAAATCCACTCTTATCGTTACAGTGAAACCTAAGAATAGTAAAACACGTGTTAATTTATATGCATTTAGTGGTTTTGATCCGAAATACATTCCTCCCAAAGTATATGGAGCCGTCAGTTGCGAAGCCTCACACCCTACTTGGATTGGCTCTCCTGATTTTTCGAAACCGGCAGAACCGCAATCCATCGAACTTCGTGCAGTTGGTAATCCTTATCGCGTTTTTATTGGAGTGAGCGGGGCAAAAAATATAACTGAAGGTGACTTTGAGTTAACGTTAGAAGTCAAATAGGATAATGATCGCTGAATTTATAGAGTGGTATTCGAATGAATCGGCTGAAATTAAGTCTTCAGCAGAATTATTCGATAAATGTATTGGTTATTTACAGAAGTTAGATTATCAGATTGTACGAGTTAATATGGGAACACGTACAATGCACCCTCAGGTAGAGTCATTATCGTATACTTGGGTTCCTAAAGGAAAATTAGAATATTTTGATGATACCACAAATCCACTCTTAATTTCAAAAACTACAATAGAATCTGAAAATGGATTTCTTAGAGAAGTTCGTTTTCGGTTGGGTTCGTTACAAACCTCTCAGTTTACGGTAAGCCCTGTTCAATATGTAATGTCTACCAAAAAGACGTATTACTTTGGTTTTGCAGATCATACGGGGGATAAGTATCCTTATCCCATTCTGGAAGATTTAGCTCCTTTGGGAGCAACCGGTTATTTTGCTGTACCCATTTTCCAAAAAGGAGCTGGTTTTGCTTTCCTCAGCTTAGTTACGGACAAACCAAATGGTTGGTCGCAAGACGAACTTAATTTTTTACACCTAGTTCTTAAAATCATTTCATTGCAATGGATGAATTTTATTCAAAATGAATTAACTGAATCTCTTCTTAGTATTTATCTAGGAAAAAGAACCGGGTCTACTGTGTATTCTGGTAAAATTTATCTAGGTGAACTAGACAATATCAAATCGGTGATTTGGTTTTCTGACATTCGTAATTACTCAGGAATGAGTGAAAAGTTATCTCCACCAGAAATTATACAGTTGTTAAATGATTATTTCGGGCTTGCGATCCCACTTATCGAATCTCATGGGGGAGAGGTTTTAAAACTACTAGGCGATGGAATTTTAGCAGTTTTCCCTTATTCCGAATCCAATAAAATTTTTGTTGGGAAAAAAGTACTTCTCGCTGTTAGAAAGTTAGGTGAAGGTTTGTTTTTGCATAATCAAACTAGAGAATTAGAAAAAAAACTACCAATCCATCATGGAGTTGGTTTACATGCAGGTGAAATCCTTTATGGGAACATAGGTTCTTCTGAACGATTGGATTTTACAGTGATAGGCGAAGCTGTCAACATGACGAGTCGGATTGCGGGTATGTGTGGGGAATTAGGAAAAGCCGTTTTGGCATCTGAGGATTTGGCAAACCAAATTCCCATTCGTTGGGAAGAACTCGGAGAACACAAACTCAAAGGAATTAGTTCTCCAAAGAAGATATTTGCAATTTCAGAACGAACGAAACGGAAATGGTAAGATGGGTTGCTGATCGGATTTACGATCGTTCTGATAGTATATGAAAATTTACCTAAGTCAATTCTCTGAAGAAGAAATTAGTGCAATTTTATCTTGGACGCCAAATCAAAAATTTTTATTAGAATGGGCAGGCCCTGTTTATCGATTTGATACACTAAGGGAACAACTGAAAAAAGATTTGGAGTTTTCTTTAGAATATCCAGATAAGTTTCAGATGTATTCTGTTGTGAGTGTAGAGGATTCTCAACTGATTGCCCATGCACAACTTAGCATAGATGGGCAAAACAGTTCTGCTCACATTTCTCGAGTTCTAATTGGAAATGAAAATTTGAGAGGTAAGGGGATTGGGTTTCAATTGATCCATCATTTGCTAAAAATTGCTTTTGTAAAATTAAAACTCAATCGTGTTACTTTGAACGTTTATGACTTTAATCACTCTGCAATCCTATGTTATAAAAAAGCAGGTTTTAAGGCGGAAGGTCTCTTAAAAGACAATACAAAATTTAAGGATGTCTATTGGTCAACGATACCAATGGCCATCCTTAAATCCGAATTTCCTATATAAATTAACGTACAATCACCCACTTACCACCGATCCAACTTAGATAAAGTGGAATGGCAGCTCCTTTTTTGGAAGTGATGATCGGATCACCTTTCTGATTGGTTACACTTAAGATTTGGTTGTTACAGAGTAAGGTAAACTTTGTATTCTTTGTATCCAGTTTCCAGCTGGAGCCGATCGCTTTTGTCATACCAGCTATGGATTTTAGTTCATCGGCTTCTACATAAGGATAGTAACGAACTTCGGATGTGTCTTTAGAACGAAATTGTGTCCAGGTAAGGATTTTTTTAGAATCCTTTGTGTTGAGAATTTCAGTGAGTTCTTTTGCAAAAGTAATGACAGAAATCTCTTTTTCTTTTGTAAGAGTGATGGCTTCTGCTTGTTCCCACAAATGACTTGGTGGATTAAATGGTGGATTGAATTCTATTTCGAACCATTCACCTAACTTTGTATTATTGTTCGAAGGCCATTGAAAGTGATGTATTAGAAGTCCTTCATCAGGAAATTGTCCTTTTTGTCCAATCAGTAGTTTCACTTCTGCTTCTTTTGATAGACCTTCCGTTTCCTTCTGTTTGCCTTTGCGTTCTGTCAGTCGGATTTTGATTTTGTTTTTACCGGGGAGGATCCAGTAGTTGATGTCTGCTTGTCCCGAAGAATCGTCATTCGAATTCCCACCACGAACTTCATAGCCATTGGCATCAATCTCTAAGTTGACTGAGTAATTTTTATAGGTGATGATATAATAACCTTCTTTAGGGAGGGGTGGCGCGGTTGGTTTTTCTTCCGCTTGAACCTGGGAGAGGAGTAGGGTTATCAATATAAAAAGGAACGAGATTCTTTGCATCTAAGTTTCTCCAACGTCGAGGTAACGGAGGATTTTAAATGAGGGAAAGAAATTGTCGATGAGAAATTAATTTACCGAATGAATTTTGAAAAGAAATCCGAAACTAGAACTCATTGTTTAGTGAGTTAAAGAAATTTTTTTCCATGGCGATCAAAAAAGAAATTTGTATTACATGCCGAACAATGAAACCTTCCATATTTTTTGGCAGGGATCGGTTTATTACAAGAAGGACAAAGGACAGTTTTATTGATGAAAGTCGATAGACGTAAATTATGTTCCAGTCGGTCTAAAAATTGGTATCGAATAAAGATTTGGGCAAAACCCATACCGGTTAAAAAGGTTACAACCTGTCCGCCATAAACACTCCGCACTTCGTTGTTTGATTCAGCAATATAGAAATAGGATTGAATGAGAATCCAAACGCTAAGACTGATAAAGATTGGTACGTCATGAATGGTAGTTTTTTCGAATACCATCGTACTTTTTACGTTGGGAAAAAATACAAAATACATTCCAAGAATTCCAGAGATAACCCCGGAAGTTCCGATTACGGGTACAATGGAATTTATATGAAATAGAAAATAAGTTAGATTGGCTAAGATCCCAAAAAAAATAAATAAAATGAAAAAATAAAAATGCCCCACTACATCTTCGATATTATCAGCAAACATGTATAAATATACTGCATTAGAAAACCATTCGGTGAGAGAAGAGTTAAAGAAAATAGAAGAAACAAGGCTGAAACCTAACTCCTTTTTCGGTGTGAATGCATAAGATTCTGGATGATCAAAAAACAAAGTCAACATTGTTAAAAAAATAAACATTAAAGTTAGAAGTGGTTTTCTGTAATTCTGATTGGCTTTTTCAAAGATAAACATTGTTAGTTGGTGTTAAGTCTTGTTTGTAATTCCAGTAGATGATTGTATTGCCAATCCCTTTCTTTTTGGACAGCAATCTCAGGGTCTAAATTGTAGTTTGCTCTATGAATGGCCTGTAATGAGTAGCTGGCGGCACCTATCGCATGAGTTTTTACATGAGCTGTGGCAACGGCTTGTCCGCAAGCTCGTGCTACAGATTTTGTTTCGTTATCAGTGTCGATCTTTCTTGCGGCAGCATGGGAATCCAATGCTGCTTTTCGTATGACTGCCATACTAAAATTTCCTGTTTTTATCCATTCTTTTAATGTATCTAAAGCGATTTGCGGACGATTTTCCTCGTATTCGAGGTTTTTAAGGTAGAAAAATATTCTTTCTACACAATCCAAAGCCCACTGAGCGGAAGTTTTGTGGTCTGTTTGGGAGAGTAAATGTATGATTCGATTTTCTCTTGTAGCAATGCTAAACTTGGATTTTCGAGCCATGATGTTTCCATTGTATCATGGCTAATCATATTTTAAAACGAATTTAAAACCAAAGGTAAAACAAAAATGTAAATCCCAAAAGGATTCCATACAGCCATTCGTCGCGTTTTCGAAATAAGGAAGTTATGTTTTGGTTTGGTGATCTTTTTTGAAGTGTGATGAAGATCGAAAAAACCATAAAGAGTAAAAAACCGGCAATAGATATAAAAACTTTTGTTTCTGGAATTAGGATTCTTATGCCGATCAAACCAAAAAATAAAACGATAAATAGAATCCAATACTTTGTATTAGATTTTAAAATACTTTGTAGAGTAAAAATCTCAATGCTTTTATTCAAAGGTTTTAGCAGTTTCGATTTTTCATCTTGATTGGTTCTCTTTTTTCGGTTTTGGAAATAAGCCGCAAGAGAGAGAATCAGAATCGCAAAATGAAAACTGAAAAAAACTCGATGTAAGAAGTTGAGTTCTTCACCAAATATTTCTTTTATAAATAGGGGAGAGAAGTTGGAATATAGAGAAGGAAGTAAAAAAGAAAATATTGGAGTCAGAAGGATAGTAATACAAATCATTCGACTACTGATTTTTAGATTTATAATTCCAAACAAAAAAACTACAAGGAGAGCAGGGGTAAAATGAGAACTTTGGTTTGATAGTTCAATAAAGAAATTTTTCTTTGAATTGGGATCTACAAAGAGAATGGCTAGGATTGTGACCAAAGCAGAAAAAATCAAAAGGAAAATTCGGCCGGAATTCATTTCTTCTACATCCGTCAGTTTTTGATTCGATCTTTCCTTAAACGGTTTATAAAAATCAATTGTGAATAGAGTTGCTGCAGAATGTAACATCGAGTCAATACTTGAAAAAATTGCTCCGAGGAGTCCTGCAAGAATCACCCCAATCAACCCATAACCCAAAGGTACTACTAGGACTACTAGTTTCGAAAAAGCTTCGTCGGGTGCGATGTCTGTAGCTACACCAAGTGTTGTCCAAATTTGGTAAGCAGCCACCCCGGTAAGGATGGAAAAAAAAGGAACTGTTAGTTTGAGTAGACCTCCAATTAAAATTCCTAGTCGTGCTTCTCTTAAAGATTTACCACCTAGCGTACGCTGTACGACATATTGGTTGGTATTCCAATAAAAAATATGTAACAAAAAAAGTCCGCTCAATGCTCCAGTCCACGGAAGAGTTGGATGGTTCGGTGGCAGATACAAATTCATTTTGCTAAGTCCATCCGTCCGACTTCCTTCCTTTGCTAATAATTCAAAAATCCCTCCCACTTCGGGTCTTGTAATGGAGAGATAGGCTAGAAGTAAGCCTGAAGCCAAAATCAGGACTGTTTGGATGACGTCGGTGTAAACTACTGATTTTAAACCACCAAACCAAGTGTAGATGGTAGATGTAAACGCAATCCAAAGGACAAGTTCGGTGTAGGTCATTTGGATTCCCGCATCTTTTAAAAAAGGAAGGAAACTCCGAGCACCAATGTACAAGGCACCAGTCAGTTGGATAGTGATCAAAATAAGAGAGATCCCAGAATAGATCCTGCCGGCGGTAGGTCCGAACTTACCTTGTAAAAATTGGGAGAGGGTATAGAATTTTTTGCGACGGAATAGGGGGAGGAAAACAAAAGCCAAAAGAACAATGGCAGGAATGGATCCAAATTCATAGTGACTTTGAGCAAATCCAACGGAAAATCCAATGCCGAGCATTCCGACCAAGTGGTTTGCGGAAATATTGGTTCCAAATAGGGATCCAGCAATCCCCCACCAAGGAAGGCTACGTCCGCCAAGAAAATAATCCGAAGAGGAGGATTCCTTTCTGCCGGCATACATCCCCACACCGAGGACAAGAACGAAGGTGGCTGTAAAAAATAAGATATCGGTTGTAGCTATCATAACAGATAATTGATTCGCCATATTAGATATTTTCTGAAATTATGGCAAGCGATAGATTTTCGGGAATTCTCTCTTGTCTTTGTCCGAGATCTATCTTCCAGTAGAAAAACAATGAATCCGATCCCGAAAGCACCCACCATTCGATCCGAAAATCCTGCCGTAGAAGTGTCCTGGTTTTGTGACCTTTGTAATGGAGACTATGAATACTTAGGAGTGCCAGATGGTTCCTTACGATCCAGTTTCGAACATTGTTCGGATATCATCCGTTTGGCGGACGAACTCGGATACCAAAACATTTTACTTCCTTCTTCTTACCAAACAGGACAGGATACGTTGACATTCGCTGCGGCTGCTTCCCAATTCACAAAACAAATCTCTCTCCTAACGGCCATTCGGTGTGGTGAAATCCATCCGCCTATGCTTGCTCGCACTCTTTCGACTTTGGATCATATGTTAAAGGGAAGACTCAATATCAATATTATTTCCTCTGACCTTCCCGGAACCCAAAAAGATTCAAAAACAAGGTATGAAATTTCAAAAGAGGTCATCCAAATTTTACAACAAGGTTGGACTCAGGATCAAATCAAGTTTCAAGGGAAACACTATCAGTTTGATCTACCTTCAGATCCTGTAAAATCCTACCAACAAAACGGAGGGCCCCTATTGTACTTCGGTGGGATTTCTCCTGATGCCAGAGCCCTATGTGCTGAGTTTTGTGATGTATTTTTGATGTGGCCAGAAACAGAAGAAAGACTGGCTGACACAATGAAGGACTTAAGCCTTCGTGCAGCTTCCTTTGGACGGACAATCGATTTTGGTCTTCGTATCCATTTGATTGTTAGGGAAACAGAGGCAGAGGCTCGGGACGCAGCAAAACGTTTGTTATCTAGAGTTGATATTGATAAAGCAAATGATATCAAACATCGTGCTTTAGATTCTAATTCCGCAGGAGTACTTCGCCAAGATGAACTTCGTAAGTCTGCAGATCCTGATCTTTTTATTGAACCAATGGTATGGTCGGGAATTGGTCTTGCTCGTTCTGGATGTGGTTCTGCGATTGTCGGAACTCCAGAACAAGTTTATGAAAAAATCCAAAGATACATCCAAATGGGAATTCGTGCTTTTATTTTTTCTGGTTATCCTTTGATTGAAGAATCTAAACTATTCGCAAAATCAGTTCTTCCTAAGTTACAAACCATTAACTTTGCAGAAGCGCAAAATCGAAAACCCAAAGGGATTCCAGTCACTCCACTCACTACCGGAGAAAGAAAATGAAAGTTCCACAAATTGAATTTCCTAAACATAAATTTTTTATCTCAAGACTGGTTTATGGGATTTGGAGGTTACATGAAGACAAAGAAGGAACTTCTCCAGAGCGAATCCTAGAAAAAATTGAAACCTGTCTCAGTTTGGGAATTGATACCTTTGACCATGCGGACATCTATGGAAATTTCGAAAATGAAGAACTATTTGGTCGTGCTTTGGCTAAGTTACCTTCTTTAAAATCGAAAATCAAAATCATTACAAAGACGGGGATCCAAATACCTGGATCTAAATTTCCCGCCAAACATTACAATACATCCAAAGAACATATCCGTTATTCCGTGGAACGATCCTTACGAAAACTCCAAGTCGACAAATTGGATGTGGTTCTCATCCATAGACCAGATCCTCTCATGGATCCTTATGAACTAGCAGATGTATTTGAAGTTCTAACTCGTGAGGGAAAGGTAAATCACTTTGGAGTTTCGAATTTTACGCCCTCACAGTTCCGAATGTTACAATCAGCCTATCAGAAACCACTTTTTACAAACCAGGTAGAGTTTCATCCATTCCACACAGAACCCTTGTTTGATGGAACTTTCGACCAGGCGTTAGAACATAAAATCCATCCAATGATTTGGTCACCTACAGGGGGAGGACGGATTTTTTCACCCAAGTCGGAAAGAGAAATGGCCTTAGTTTCCAAACTAAAAGAAATTGCTACCAGATACGAGTGTAGCGTAGACCAAATTCTTTACTCCTGGTTTCTAAACCATCCTGCGGGGCTTGTTCCCATTTTGGGAACGAATGATCCCAATCGTATCCAGTCAGCCGCCGAATGTTTTTCCTATCCTCTCACTCGAGTGGAGTGGTTTTCTATTTTAGAAGCAGCTCGGGGGAAGGAAGTCGCTTAAGGCACTGGATTGCACTAACTGGAAAGATATTGGTCGTTATAGTGGATAAAAATCCCATATAACAGATTTAGATTCTAGCTCCTTGGAGATGTCCTGGTGGGATGGACGGGAGAGGTGGTTTGATATGCTTTCTGAATTGGCTCCCAACCATTATTTTTCTGGAATTTCTCTTACCGCAGACCTTGCGGACGACCTACATTCCTTTGCTTCAGGTTTACCCTCTGAACATATATGGAACCAAACTGTACAAACCATCGCAAGGATCCCAGAAATCATTACTACATGGATTTTTGAATACCTTCCAGAATCACAGAACTTTCGTTTGTTGGCACTTCAGAGTCGCTCTGAATTTCATATCCCTGAACTTGTTTCTAAATATTCGGTACCTTGCCACCATGTAGTGGATTCCAATATGATTTTTGAAATGAATTTGGTGGGTGAAGAATCCTTTTTTCAACCTCTCACCGAAACTTTTCTAGAAAAAACTTCGGCAATGTATTTGGGATATCCTATTCGTTCTGATATTGGGACTGTAATTGGGGTTATTGGTATGGTTGTTGAGGATAAGTTCAAACATAAATTTAAAAATTTAAAACTCATCGATGTGATTGCGGATCAACTCAGCCAAGAGTTAATTCGATTTAAAAATGAAAATTTAATTTCGCAAACTTTAAATACAGCATCTTTCGTGAAACATTCTTTGGCGGAATTATTTCGTCTTCTTTCCTCTCGATCAAATGACCTAACAACAATATGCCGAAATTATTTACAAACAGGAACTCGACTTTTTGGTTTGCCACTTGGACTCATTGCCTCCAAAATTGGTGATGATTGGGAATACAGTCTTGTCGAAGGAAATGTACATGGAATTTTTGAGGGACAAAGATTTTCCAAGGAAGAATCTAAATTCGCAAAGAACAACGAATCTCCTTCGGCCATCATTCTAAACAAAACTGCGGAAAGTTTCACTCCGAGGGTTCGCACCCACTTATTAGAATTAGGTGTTTCTTGTCTTATGGAATTCCCATTGAAGGTTCACAACCAAACCATAGGAGTTTTAGGGTTTTATGGATTGAAAGACCAAGAGATTGAATCTGTTGAATTGTTCCAACGTGTGTTTGAACTAATGGGGATTGGACTTGCAACCACGATTGAAAAACATAATATCGATTTGTTGTCTAAAATTGTATTTTTGGAGAAGGATTACCCAATTCCTTAAATTTGGTTTTAAGTTACCCAGTTCTTTTTAGTAATGACTTCCATAAACAAAAACTGGGTAACAAACAAATTTGTCAAACACCACTGAGGCGGCTGATTGCTTCCTCTTCTGAATGCAGAAAAAAAACATCTTTTCCCGAGTTCATTTCGTAAATAAAATCACCGAGACTTTTACTCGAATCAATAGAAAAATCACCAACGATTGCCAGTTTCATCCGGTAGTTGACTATTTTTTGTAATACGTTTCCAGCAAGTCCTGTTTTTAAATCAAAGAAATCAGGGACAAAATGAGATCGTTTCAAAACAAAACGGTCGCAGTCCGAATCATACTGGATGGTGGCAAAAAAGTCGAGGGCAGAGGATCCGTCGGTAATCAGAGTTTCTTCTGAGTCAACGACTGCGATATCTATATTGTTTTTGTTAATTTTACGAACGTTCATTTTTTATTTTGCCGGTGTCTTTCTAAACTTGGTTCAACCCCGTTCCCACCTTTCCTTAGACAGATTCGAGGTCTGATTCCTAAAGGAACCTTCGAGCCAAACGAAAGAAAAATTCAGAAATTCGTCCATTTGCATAAATTCTTTTCTCTCTACTTCAGAAATTGGTTTGACATTTTTTATTTATATACCTTACTGATTATATAACCAATTAGTTATGCAAACTCTCGATGCCACATTCTCTGCTCTCGCCGACCCCACTCGTAGGGCGATCCTTATGCGCCTTGCTAAAGGTGACCTAACGGTTATGGAACTTGCAAAACCGTTTCGAATGAGCCAACCTGCGATATCCAAACACCTTAAAGTATTGGAAGAGGCCGGGCTTGTTTCCACAACCATTCGTGCACAAGAGAGACCTCGCCGATTGGAAACGGCCCCGCTCAAAACTGCCATCGATTGGATTGAAAAATACCGTCAGATTTGGGAAAAACGTTATCAAGTGTTAGATGGACTACTTATAGAATTACAAACCATACAAACCAAAGGAGACAAAAAAAATGGAAACAAATAAAAATGAAGTGAAGGTGAAACTTCGAGGTGAAACGGAAGTTGTATTTACACGTTACTTCGACGCACCAAGGGAATTGGTGTTTGATTGTCACACCAAACCTGAGTTAATGAAAAAATGGCTAATTGGTCCCGAAGGTATGGTTCTTGATACTTGCGAACAAGATCTAAAAGTAGGTGGCAAATACCTCTATCTTTATGTAGACCAAAAAGGAAACAAATCCGGTGTTTATGGAACATTTCGTGAAGTGGTTGTTCCTGAAAAACTAGCCAATACCGAAAATTACATTTTTGAAATGTCGGCTTTTGATCCGAATGCACCCGAAGATCCGAACGCAACTTTCGAATCTCGTACCTTTACTACGGAAGGGAACAGGACACTGATGACACATGTGTGCCGATATGCTTCTGCTGAAGTGTGTAAGATGATGGTAGAATCTGGCGCAGCAGATGGAATGGCGGAGTGTTATTTGGAGTTGGATAAGTTGTTAGTAAAGATTGGATAGGAATAGGTTCGCAATTGTATCCATGCCTTTTGATTTGGTTGGGGCATGGATGATTTCATTGGATTCATCCACTAAAGGTTATTAGTGCGAGATCACGGTCACTAATTCTGAAGAATCAAACATATCAACAGGAGAAATGACAGGTTCAGAATAGGGGATTTGATTTCCGTATCTTTTTTTCATTAATGTTTGGACTGGCTTTGAGGAAATATCGAAATCCTTTAAGGTTTTTAAATTACCGATTCTTATTCCTGTAAATTGATCATAAAGTTTCCAGACGAGTTCCGTGCAGTAAATTCGGTCATCAGACCACTCGAAATAGATGTCATAATGTTTGCCGAGTAATGAATTGCCATAATCTTTCATTTTGTGAACTGTTTCAGGATTTAAGATTTGTTTTGAATTATGAATGCGTTTGATCACATAATGATCCTTTGTTCCTCTGTGTATAAAAGAATTTAAGTCTGTTAATTTTACAGGTTCAACGGCTTCTAAAACTTTGTAAGTATTCCCATATTTGAAAATAATTCCGACATGTGTGTATCTGGATTTTGTTGCTAATTTAATGGCCGTTGCTTGTTCAGAGAGTGATTCGTGAAAAATAATATCTCCCTCTGCTAATTTTGAAGTATCAATTAACTTTCCAAATAGTGGATTGATGGATAAGACAATCAAAAACAGTAAGAGTATGGTTCTGTGTTTCATGAATGGTTTTCTCTTTTGTATTTTCGCCTATAGGTTTGTTATGTTAGCTCGGCGTCCGTCAATGGAAATACATACCAAAGGTGGATTGAATCACATATGTCTATCTTCAACAAGAAGTTTTGAGATTGCAATGAGTCCCGCCACTCCTACCAACTAATCTCTTTTTTATCCCGAAAAAATTTTCCTGTAGGTCCCTGATCCGGTAGCGTTGCTGCCCAAACAATTGTCTCTGCCCCTTTTTCGACAGGCCTTGTGGCACTGGCACCGCCCATATCCGTTTTCACCCAACCAGGACATACCGAATTGATTTTTATATTTTTTCCCACAGCTTCTACACTGGAAAGAGTTGTGAGTGCATTGATGGCAGTTTTAGAAATACGGTAGGCTGGATACCCGCCACCCATTTCGGATAGTTGACCCATTCCTGAACTAACATTCACAATACGACCAAAATTGTTTTGGATCATCATTGGTAAAAAAATCTGAATCATTCGGAGTGGCCCGTAAAGATTGACAAGAAGGGTTCTATGTAAGTCCTCACTTGTGGTATCAAAGAAAGAGCCGGGATCAGCAAAGATCCCCGCATTGTTTACGAGGATGTCTAATTTTCCAAAACTTCCCGTGATGGTATCGAATGCTTCGCTGATACTTTGTTCTTTGGAAACATCAAGGGAAAGGATTTCCCCTTTGCCAACGGTCTGAACTGCCGCAAGTGTATCTTCGGCTTCTCCAGGATTTCGGGAACCTATGAGAACATAGATTCCTTGTTTTGCGAGATCGATGGAGACTTGTTTTCCAATCCCTCGGTTGGCCCCTGTGACAAGTGCAATACGTTCCTTGGATGCTTTCATGGAATCAAGTCTCCTTTGGTAGTTTTGATCTACCTTTCTTCTATAGACTGAATCTACTTCGATTTAGAAAGCTCAGTCAGCCATTTTTCTGTTTGTGCTTCGATAAAAGCTTTGTCTGTGATCACCCACTTAGACATCAGAACGTGCATTCCATTTTCTACAGCCACCTTGCGGTTGAGTGTATTTGGAGTTTTGTCCAATCCAAAGTTGGTATATCCTTCTAACATTTTAGGAACACTTGCTGTTGGGTCTTGTTCTTTATCACTTTTATAGTAGTACAGAAGTAATGCGGGAGAAGTTACTTTTCTAAACACATCAGGAACTGCTGCATAATTTCGTAAATCATTCACACCTGCAAGGGATGCAAAGTATTGTTCTGGGTACCAATAGTTATTTCTTTCTGGCAACACCTTGGGATTGTTATTGTGTACGGAAGCTCGCACTTTTCCTTTGAGTAAATGAATGAAGGTAAGGCCACCCGGATAATTGAATAAATTCAAACTACTATCTACTGGAGCGTAAAATGGATTTGCTAAAACCAAACCATCCACTTCTTCCGGGTACTCGGATGCAAGCCAAGTGGCAAGGAGTCCTCCCATAGAACTTCCAAATACAACTACACGGTCTCCTTGAGACTGCATCATATACAAAGCTTCGCGCGAAGCGTCTAAGTAGTTGTTAAAATTTTGATCTCTTTGGTCTTCTTTGTTTGTTCCATGGCCTGGTAGGCGAAGTAGGTACGTATTGGCTTTAAATTTTTTTGCCAATTTTTCCATCACCTCTTCTCCTTCCGCACGAGAAGCACCATATCCATGAATGTATAAAAAAGCTAAGGGAGTTTTTTTACCAAAACTGATATAACGTTCTTCGTTTCCCGGTCTATGGTTTTTTAATTTACTTTCTGCCAATTTCTCTTGGAAGTAAACTTCAAAGTTCGCATAACTTAGATTTGCTTTGGGTTCGTATTTCGGTCGTCCGGAACAGGAAATTAGGACGAAGGAAACGGTGATAAGGAAAACAGCAGACAGCTGTCGGAGGTTGTGGAATAAAGAACACGATTTAGCCATACAAATGGAAAATTTTACAGTGTATTTGCTTTCTTGTAAAGAGAGAAAAACCCTTGGCACAGGAAGGGTCGTACGAAAAAAGGTAGTAAATACCCCATTCTCAGAAGGAACATCCCGGAATGTATAGCCAATTCACAGAGCAACAACTTGAAATCAGAGATTTAGTTCGTAACTTCGTAAAAAAAGAAATCCCACATGAAGTCGCATTGCACTGGGATGAGAAAAACCAACACCCAACAGAACTCATCAATAAAATGCGTTCGGAACTCGGAATTAACGGTCTTGTCATTCCAGAAGAATACGGTGGATGGGGACTTGGTGCGATCGAGCAGTGTTTAGCCATCGAGGAACTTTCTCGCGGATGCCTCGGAATCGCTCTCGGATTTGCTTACACTGGTCTTGGAATCCTTCCAATTCTAAAAGGCGCAACTCACGAACAAAAATTAAAATGGCTTCCTGAAATTGCGGACGGAAAGTTCGGAGTTTCTTTCTGTTTGTCTGAGCCAGGTGCTGGTTCTGACGTTCCTGGTATGACCACTCGCGCTGAGAAAAAAGGCGACAAATGGATCATCAACGGAGCAAAACAATGGATCACTGGTGCATCTGATGCACAAGCCTTTACTGTATTTGCTTATACTGATAAAAATCGCGGAACACGTGGAGTTTCTTGTTTCTACGTTCCACGTAGCGCAAAAGGTCTTACTGTTGGTAAAAAAGAAGACAAACTCGGAATCCGAGCATCTTCCACTCACCAAGTTATCTTTGAAGATTGTGAAGTAGGTGAAGACGCACTCGTAGGAAAAGAAAACCTAGGTTTCGTTTACGCTCTTCAAACTTTGAATGCTTCTCGTCCGTTCGTAGCGGTTATGGGTGTGGGTGTAGCACAAGCAGCACTTGACCACGCAGCTCGTTACGCTCGTGAGAGAGAACAGTTTGGAGTTAAAATTGGAACTTTCCAAGCAGTGCAACACATGTTAGCTGATATGTCAATCAAAGTAGAAACTGCAAGAGAGATCACTTACAAAGCAGCTCGTCTTTCTGACGCAAACGATCCTAACCTTCCAAAATACTCTGCGATTGCAAAAGCATATGCTTCTGAATGTGCGGTTCAGTGTGCTACTGACGCAGTTCAAATTTTTGGTGGATACGGATACACAAAAGAGTATCCTGTTGAGAAGTTAATGAGAGATTCAAAAATCCTCACAATCTTCGAAGGAACCACTCAAATCCAAAAGAACGAAATTGCAGCTTACGTAATCAAAGAAGCAGCTTCTAAAAAAGACTAATTCGAATATTCAAATAGAATACCGAATGGTTTTAAAAGAACCCTCTGGCGATTGTCAGGGGGTTTTTTTATTTTGGGCGAAGATTTGGGTTTGGTTGGATCGGCGGTACTGGATTGGATGTAGGTATCCCCACCCTGAATTGGGTGGGGTGCGTCCACCCGCCACCCAATGACTTCCCTATACAACACCAGCCAAATTCTCTCCACTTAAAAAATATATTTGCAAATTTTAATATTACGAAGTTCATCTTTTTACAATTATGGAGCAAAATTTCACAATTCGCGTGGTAGAAACCTTAGATTCAAATTCCAGACTTTGTTTGAATCATCTTTGGGAAGAAATTCAAAATCGATATGGATTCCGGGCCCCCAACCCAATGGATTTCCTCGATTTTTTACCGCCTAAAGGTAAGTTTTTTATCGCTGAAAATCGTGAAACAAATGAAGTAATGGGCTCGGCCGCTTATACAAAGTTCAATGATGTGCAGTGTGAGTTGGATGCGGTTTATGTATTTCCCAAGTTCAGAAAAAATAATATCGCCAAATCTTTGTTAGTTGATCTGGAAAAACAAGCTCAAATGGATCATTATTCTTCCATGATTCTACGAGCGGGTGCACCACAACCAGAAGCGCTTACTTTATACAAAAACTTTGGATTCAAAGAAATCCCAACATTTGGGAAATGGGTTTCAGATCCTACAGCCATTTGTTTTGAGAAAAAAATAACCTAAATATTTTTCTTTGGCCGCCCGGGCGGGCTACTCCGGAGTCCGCGTTCGCTCCACCCTGATTTGTCTTTTTGCCAAATCAGGGTGCCTACGGCATCCTTCGTATCCCTGGCGGTTTCCATCCATCTTTACAATGTTAGATTTTCTATTTTTAAGTTAAAAAAAGGCTGACTTCCATTTCTTTGTCTGACAGAATCATACTTCTGTTTAGGGGGTATGACTTTTTGTGGAAAAAAAAGAGAATGATCATATAACCCCTCATTCTGCCTTAACAGGAGAAGAGAAAAATCACAAACTCATCCTTCGCCAAATGGAAACATTGGGAAAACTCGGGCATTGGGAAGTAAACTTCGTTAACCAAACCTTACATTGGTCAGAGGGAGTATTTCGTATTTTAGAAATGGATCCGTCAAATATGCCGGTGGACTTAGAAAATGGATTTTTATCTGTTCATCCTGATGACCGAGAACGGGCCGTCAAACATATGCAAGACGTTTTAGAAACGGGAATCGACTACGATTTAGAATGTAGATTGATTACCACAACAGGAAAAGTTAAAATCATTCACTCTCTTGCCGAAGTTGTTCGAGGTACTAAGAACGAAGCTCTGCAAATTGTCGGAATTTTCCAGGACATCACCGAACAAAGAGAAGCCTATCAAAATCTTTTGCATAAGGAACTCAGACTCAGCACCATCCTCCAATCTGAACCGGAATGTGTGAAAGTAGTTTCCCCGGAAGGAATCCTGATCGAAATGAATCCTGCTGGTTTACAAATGATAGAAGCCGACAACCCAGAAGATGCTTTGGGTCAAAAAGTAGAAAACTTAATCTATCCAGAGGATTTGGTATTTTATCAATCCTTACATAAAAATGCCCTCCAAGGAATCCAGTCCAGTGCACGGTTTCGAATCATCGGTCTGAAAGGAACCAAACGTTGGATGGAAAGTACAGCCGTTCCACTTACCAACCAATCAGGAGAGATCATCTCTGTACTCAGTGTCACTCGTGATATATCTGAAAAAGTAAGTGCAGAAGAAAATCTGATTCGTATTAAAAAAAACCAAGAAGCCCTGATCAACGGAACCTCTGACTTAATTTGGTCGCTAGACTCTAACTTCCGTTTGATTGCTGCCAACCAATCTTTTTTGGATGTGATGGGTTTTCTCCTCGGATCCGTTGCCAAAGAAGGAGATTCTGTTCTTATTTTAAACCAAGGGGAAGCTTTTTATGAAAAGTGGAAAGGTTATTATGAAAGAGGATTATCTGGCGAAACTTTTAAAACATACGAAAGGTTTTTAAGTCCGATTACAGGAAAAGAGGAACACCGCGAAGTATTTTTTAATCCTATCAGAAATACAAACCAAGATATCACAGGTCTTGCCTGTTTTTCTAAAGACATTACCGATTTAATGGTGAAACGAATGGAACTTGTTTCGAGCGAGAGAAGGTATCGTGCTCTTGTTGAAAATGGGGCAGATGCCATTGCCATTCTTACCACAAACGGTTATGCTAAATATGTTTCTCCATCCATTACCAAAGTTCTGGGATATTCAGAATCCGAAGCTATGGAGATGAATTTATTTGATATCCTCCATCCTGATGATGTTCCCAAAATCAAAAAAAGATTGGAAGAGGTTGTAACCCTTCCAGAAGGAAATTCCCTTCCGAGCCATAATTTTAGAGTCAAACACCAGAATGGTTCTTGGAGGTGGATGGAATCCACAATCACCAACTTACTGGAGGATGAAAGTATCGGTGGGATTGTGGATAATTTTCATGATGTGACTGAACGAGTTGTCCAGATTACGGCCATTCAAACTCAAAATGAAAAACTTAAGGCCATTGCTTGGACCCAGTCCCATGTGGTGCGAAATCCTTTGGCCAAACTTATGGGAATTGTGGATCTGATCAAAACGGGAACCTTATCTCCCGCAGAAGAGAAAAAAAGTCTAGACCACCTAATGGATTCGGCAAAGGAACTAGACGAAATCATCCAAGACATTGTTCTAAAATCCCAAAGAGTCATAGTTCCCTGAATTTATTCTAACGGGCTGGTTTATTTTATCTTGCTTCTTGTACTAAATTAGTTCTAATTCGTGCCATGGTTTTCTCAACATTTCTTTCGGACTTAGTCCTTTCCTTAGTTTCCCTGGCGATGGCTTATCGGTTCGTCGGGAAGTCTCCCATTCCGTCTCGTTCCGCTTTGTATGGATTTGCCATCATCGGAATTTCAGCAGGACTTGGTTCCATTCACTTCCTCGGAATCAATACATTAGATTCTATCTATCGTTTTTTTGTCGGATTGTCTGGATGTGTGGGTGTTCCTCTTTTAGGATTGGCATTCTTTCATTTCACCTTTCGTTCTTTGTCGGAAAAAACTTTTTTCCTTTTCATCGCTGTCGCGTTTCTTCTCTACTTAGCATTTTCTTATCTCTATCCATTGGGTATTTATTCGACAGTAGTTGGTGGAATTGCGATGTTTATCATCCTGATTAGTTCTCTAGTACGATTCCCTAGAAAATCAAATGCTGCTGTGATGGGAATCATTGGTTCTGTTTTGTTTATTGTTGCAGGACTCGTGATTGGTACTAAGGGATCAACCGGAACCATTTTGAATGTTGATATCTTTCATATCTTACTTGCGATTGCCAATTACTGCATAGCAGAGGGAATCAAAAAATTAAGCTAGATTAAAAGAGAGGAGTTTTCAGAATATATTTCCACGTGTGACTATGGAAAACTTCTCTAATTCAACATTAGAAAAAATACTAAAACTCCAAACAGAATTAACTGCTACCAAACCAGATGTACCTCATTTATTAGATCTCATCACGATTCGTGCAAAAGAGATCACTGGTTCAAGCGGTGCTGTATTTGAACTTGTAGAAGGTGAAGATATAGTTTACCGTGCAGCAAGTGGTATTGCAGAAAAACAAATTGGCCTTAGAATTCCCATAAAAGGTAGTTTTTCTGGACTCAGCCTTCAATCCAAAGAAACTTTATACTGTATTGATTCCGAATTAGATGACAGAGTCAATAGGGACGCATGTCGTCGTGTTGGCCTTCGTTCTATGATTGTTTTGCCTTTGTATTTTGATTCCGAAATATTGGGTGTATTAAAAGTTCTAAGTTCTGAAGTTGATGCCTATTCATCTGACGATACATATGTGTTGAACATGTTATCAGGTACACTGGCAGCCATTTTACATAATGCATACAGATGGGCAGAAAGAGAAAAAAGTCTTCAATCTATGGCATACCTTGCCAGTCACGATGCACTCACTGGTATTTACAATCGTTCTGCCTTTTATGATTATCTAAGAAGGGGATTAATCCGACTTCAAAATGATAAGTCTAATATCACTGTTGCTTTATTTGATTTGGATGGTCTGAAAGTAGTGAATGATACTCTCGGACATGCTGCAGGTGATTTTTATTTATCCAAATTTGCAAATCGACTTTCACATTTAGTCCCAGACCAAGATGTTTTTGCTCGCCTGGGAGGGGATGAATTTGGTCTCATTATGATCCATCAGGAATCAAAAGAGTCTGCGATTGCGCATCTTAGTAACCTAAGAAAGATGGTCGAAGGTGAAGTCCAGTTCGAGACAACAAAACTCCAAATCCAAACCAGTTTGGGGATTGCCTTTTATCCAGAAGATGGGATTGAACCGGATGCCTTACTGGCGGTTGCCGATACACGTATGTATGAAAACAAACGGAATCGAAAAATAAATAAATAGAAATCGCAAGAGGCATTCATTTCTTCATTTGTGCGGTCTAAACAATACAAATGGCCAACACATCCCCTCTATTTTCATCCTTTGTTCTACCAAATGGAGTGACTCTTCCCAATCGATTGATCAAAGCAGCGATGGAAGAAAACCTTTCCAATGCTAATTTAGAACCAGACAAAGCTCTTTGGAATTTATACGAATCCTGGGCCCGAGGTGGAGTTGGGGCAATGATTACTGGTAACGTAATGATTGATCACAGAGCCATGACAGGACCGGGAGGTGTTGTTCTTGAGGCAGGATCGTCACTTGATGCCTTTAAAACTTGGTCATCTCGAGCAAAAGTCGCAGGAGGGAAGATCATTATGCAGATCAATCACCCAGGTCGACAAGTTTTGGCAAAGTTAGGTGGTGAGGTTTGGGCTCCATCGGCGGTTCCAGTAGATATTGGAAATTTATCTAAACTACTGGGCCAACCAAAAGCTATGGCCGAACCAGAGATTTTAGAAACCATTCAACGATTTGCAAAAACTTCACAGTTGGCTGAAGAATCAGGATTTGATGGTGTAGAAATTCATGCGGCCCACGGTTATCTGATCAGTCAGTTTTTATCTCCGTTAGTCAACAGAAGAGAGGACATTTGGGGAGGAAGTCTAGAAAACCGATCTAGATTTTTAATGGAAGTGATCCGTGTAGTTCGGAAATCCGTAAAACCAAGTTTTATAGTCGCGGTGAAATTGAACTCTGCTGATTTTCAAAAAGGTGGTTTTCAGTTTGAGGATGCAAAAGAAGTTATTTCCAAAATACAAAAGTTAGGTGTTGATTTTATCGAATTGTCAGGTGGTAATTATGAAGCCCCTGCTATGCAAGGTGAGTCTCGGGATGGATCTACACTTTCTCGGGAAGCATATTTTTTGGAGTTTGCAAGTGAGGTTGCAAAAACAGCAACTGTTCCCATTTTGGTTACAGGTGGAATTCGACGAAAACCAATTGCAGAATCAGTTTTAGAATCGGGAGTTCCTCTTGTTGGTATTGCTACTGCTCTTGCCCTCAATCCCAATCTTCCCAATGATTGGAAAGAGGAGAAACAAGAAATCCCAGTTTTGCCAGAACCAAACTGGAAATCGAAAACCTTAAAAGGTTTGGCCAATATGGCTATGGTTCGTTACCAATTGAATCGTTTGTCGCAAAATAAACGTCCTACAGTAAAGGTATCACCTATTTTGCGACTCTTATTGGATCAAATTCGTTTGTCAAGATTGACCAAACGATACCAAAGTTGGATGAGAAAAAATTCTTAATGACGATTGAGTCGAATTTTATCATCTAACAGCAACTTGCTGGTTCAATTACGTTTTCTGTAGTTTCTTTCGGTGTACAACAAGAAGTATTTGTTTTCTCTAATTTTGGAAAAGTAACGATATCTTTTGGTAATCCGCAACTAATGTTAGCTTTGCATTCTGTTTTTCCATCTTTTAGTTGGATGAGTAAGGATCGATCTTTTGGTTGCATCTCAGATACAAAATACTGTCGCATTGCCGTTTCTTCGTTACCAAATTCAATTCTTAATGTAGCATCTTCTGGAATCACCATTGAAGTTGTTACTTTTTTTAGAATGGAGCTTACTTTAGCAAGTGTCATCGAATCGGTATCTTTTTCTACTTTTGGTTCTAATACTTGTAAAATGATCTCCGTCCAAGAATCAGACTTTCCACCACAATCCACCGATTGGATGTTTGCCAGTTTGAATTCGGTAATATGGTAATTAGGAAATATAGTTTGGTTTTTTCCATATTCAAATTCTAAGTGAAGTTCTGGATATAAATCTAAATTAGTTTTAAAATCTTTCCATGTAAGCGTTTTCATTTTTTAGTTTCTCCTATAATTCTTCGTTCACAAAATTTTCGCAATAGTTCCGTATTTCTTCTCTAGTTGTTGCAAAACTTTCTTTAATTTCTTCTTCCGTTCCTATCTTTTTGGAAGGGTCTGAAAAGTTATGGTGGAAACGTTTTGCATTCGTAGGAAAATACGGGCAGTATTCTTTTGCGTGGTCGCAAACTGTGATCAGAAAATGAAATTCGATACCTTTGTATTCATTGATATGATTAGAGGTATGGCTTGAAATATCAATTCCTGCTTCTTTCATCGTCGCAATTGCTTTTGGATTCACTCCATGGGTTTCAATTCCGGCGCTATATACATTTGCTTTTTCTTTTGCATAATGTCGCATCCAACCTTCAGCGATTTGACTTCGACAGCTATTTCCAGTGCAGAGGATTAAAATATTTTTTACATCACTCACAACAGTTCTCCGACTTATTCTTTTTGAATGTTTTGATGAATTCGATATATTCCGAAAATTCATCAAAAGCTTTAGATAAATTTTCCCAGTGAACGCAATAACAAGAGGAAGTTCCTTCCACTTCTCCTTTCACTAGCCCACCTTCTTTTAATTCTTTTAAATGTTGGGAAACGGTAGATTGAGCCAGAGGTAATATTTCGACAATCTCTCCACAAACACATGTTTGGCGATTGGCTAAAACTTCTAAAATGGCAAGCCTTGCTGGATGAGAAAGTAGTTTGGTAAAGCCGGCAATTCTTTGTATTTTTTCCGGGAATTCTGTTTTTTTGTTTTGGGCCATAGTATATCGTAAATATACGATTTACTGAGTCCTTAATTTTCGTCAACCAAAATGAAAGAAATTTCAGGGAGGTAGGGCTTGGAGAAATTCCCCGGATTTCCAGGGAAGTTTGCTTGGTCTAACGGTAAGATTGGTATTAATGAAGGTTGAATGAAAAACTACAATCCAGAACTATCAGGAATCACCACAGGTTCATCTGAGGTAGGAGTGTCAGGTTTGACATCTGCTGGAGTATAACCATTGTCAGTTTGTGGTTTTGGGCGATTGTCCCATTCCCCTGGATTTGGTTTTTTGTTTCCTTCTACAGAAAACAACCATCCATCTTCTTGTTTATTAGTGGCGCCTTGTTCATGAGGATAGGAATCGATTGGTCTTATGGTAATAGATATGTATTGGATGATCCGTTCATCTTTGACTGGATCTAAATACGCCAAACTATCATTACGCCATCTATTTTTAGTGCGAGTTTCTCTTCGAAAACTTTTCATCACCAGGTCCAGGTCTTTGGAATACTTTGCAAAATAGGCCCTAGGTGTTTTGGCTTGAATTACATAATACAATCCACCCTTTCTATGAAACAAAAATCGATTGGAAACCAATTGTTTGTGTTCTGTATAATGTAACACAACAAAGACGGATTCATCAAATCCTGCCACTTCGTTCTCTAACATTTTTTCTCGAACCAATTTTAGATCTGGGTATTTTGTGAGAAAGGTGTCCACGGTTTCTTCTATAAACCGGTCGATGTCGTATTCTTTGGTACGGCGAGCGACATCAATTTGTAAGATGGCCTCTCTGTTTGTTTTCGAAAACTGGATCCGAACGGTATCCGGGTGGCGTAAAACTGACTTTGCCCAACCTCTTGGAAATTCAAATGCGAAACTTAAGGAATCTTCAATCCAAGTTGCTGCATCTAAATGAGAAAGAGTAAGACATAATAAAATAAGTAGACAAAGTCGCTTTTTCATACTTAGAATATCGGCCCCGAGTACCTTGATTATTGATAGTCGACGAGTCCTTTTCGTAAATCTCGTTCTGGAAAAATTCCTAAATTTTCAAAGGATTGGGAATCATAAATGGCCACAGACTCTACCAAAGGTTGGAGGGGAGAGCCATGAAAGGGTTTTCTTCTTAAAAAGGACAGAGTGTGAAAGGCAAACTCAAGGATTTTTCCGGTGAACCCACCCACAGGGATGGGAAGGAGGAATCTTTTTGCGATTCCTAGTTCCTGAAAGGTGGCAACTACTTGGTTTACTGTCACAAATTCTGGATGGGAAAATACATAGACCGGTTTTGGAGATTTTCCATTTAATGTTTGTTTGGTCCAGGTAAGTAAGGCATTCGTGGCATCGGTTATATGAAGGAGCGATTTTTTGCGGTTGGAGGAAATATACGGGTATATCCTTCGTTTAGTGAGAGATCTTAATTTTGAGATAAAACTTTTTGTACCTTTGCCATAGATACTTGCCAATCGAAATACAGAATAAGTCCTACCAGATTCTAATACGTAGTTTTCTGCCAAGGTTTTGGTTCTTGCATAAATGGTTTTTCCCAATCGTTCACTGTTTATATTTAAATCGATTTCTTTGGATCCATAAACAGAAACAGAACTGACAAACCCAAAATAAGGAATATTTTTTGATTTTGCAAATTCGACAAGTAACTTTGTGGAATTAACATTAATTTGGTGGTACATTTCTTCCGTAACTTTCACTCCAGAAACTACGGCTGCTAAATGAAGAATTAAATCAATGGATTCGGGAATCAGAAACTCTTCAGCTTTGTTTATAGTCGCAAGATCCCTTTCATAGAACTTAAAATTTTTATGGAAACGAAGGGAGTCTGGAAAACTAACATAGTTTTTACCGATAGCTATGATTTTATAGTCTTCTATCAAACCATACAGAAGTTCTTTTCCGAGAACTCCACTGCCTCCAGTGATGAGTATTGTTTTTGTCATACGAGAAATACCATTTGAAACCATCCGACTACAGCACCAAGTACTGCACCCACTAAAATTAATAACAATTCATCTTCTTGGAACGCAGACCGCAATATAGACTCAAATTCTTTTGGAGCAAGAGCCGACATTCGATCTCCCATCATCATTTCAATCTCTAAAGCCTCACCTAAATATTCTTCTAAGTGAAACGATTTTTCTACAGCGTTATCGGCCATAGCAACAGCTATCCTTTCCTTTGCCGCATCAAACTCATCTATTTTCCCAGCAGCATAAAGTGCTGGTTTTGCAAGAAAAGTAATTGTATCTACATGTTGGATCACTTCTTTTCGAATGATATCGAGGATATCTTTGGAAGCCTTTCCGAAAATTAGTTCAGAGAGAATGTTTTTTGGAGTCAAAATTTTTTCACTCACTAACTTTGCATAAAGTCTGGAGACCTCTGTTTGTCTTTTTAAAAACAAACCTTGGTAAGTAAAGAGTCCTAAAAACTTTTTGGGAAGTAGGGGACGAAAGATCATTTCTAAAGCGAGGTAGTTCGTAAGATACCCTACGATCACTCCTTGAATGGGAAGGGTCCAAGGTATGGGAAAATAAATCATAAAAATCATTTGGACAAGACCCAAAAGAAATCCAAAATAAAATCCAGATCGTTCAATGAATCGAAACTCGGGAGCTCCCACCTCTTGGAAAAGTTCGACTACAAGACTTACATTATTACCTGATAATTTTTTTAAAACCAAAGCCTTTACATCGAACAGAGTATCGATATCTTTCTGAAGTTTTCGAATCACCTTCCTGATGGTAACCCCACTTTCTCGTCTGACTTTATGGTATATTTCTTCTCGAACCACTTCAGGGATCATATCCCAAAGTTTCGGATCCAAACTATCTGAGAATTCTTTCATCGTATAGCGGATGCTAGGTTCTAGTGCAGGTAAAAATAATAATTCTGCTTTTTTGGGATCTACTTTTAAAAAGACTTCTTTGATATTGAGAAGGCGCTCCGTGATCACATCTACGGACTTACTTGCCATTTTATGCGCTTTTCTCGGAATGATCCCTTGCCAGCCCAAATAGGGCGGAATTCCCAGAAATTGGATGGGGTAGAAGGTCATCTTGAGTGCCAACCAGTTGGTCACCCAACCCACAAATCCGTAAGTAAACGGAATCATCAGGAGTTTCCATTGTTCTGGTGTGATCCAATTCTCCCACATATTCCGCTATGAGTAGGCTAAAAAACTAGGGACAAGGGCAATCGAAATTCCTACCTTCGGTGATTTTTCCCTCAATTGGGTTACTTTTCTATTTTTTTTGCCGATACCCCTAAAAAAGGTTTGATTTGTGTACGGAAACAGACTACAAATGGTACACTTCGGTGGTTCTTAGGTATTTCCCGAAGTGTATTGGAAAATCTGTGGTTTTGCCACAAAGCGAATTTTGATTAGAGGGTAAGTCTATGCGCGTTCGAGGAATTTTAACAATTCTCGTTCTCATATCTTTGGCAGTGGTGGGTTGTTCCCGCAAAAAGAAATCAATGCCGTTTTGGTTCTTATTAGGAACCGGTGGTGCTGTATCAGATGCAAGAGATGGAAGTGTGACTCCTCCAGACTCCAATGGAGTCCCTCTCCCACCTCCAGGTGATTCCGTCGGTGTTACCGATCCGGATGAGGTGCCTGGTAACAATTCCGAACAAGAAGTTCCTAATCATGGATCGGCTCGTGTGATTGGAACCATTGTTCCCGTAGTTGCAGGTGTTCCTGCCAATGTAGTTTGTGGAAACCCTGGTGCTCCCCAAGCTCCTGGATGTATCGACCTTACTTTAATCTCTGTTAGAATAGAAGTTGCTAATGGTGAAAACAACACTCTCGTTGCTTCAACCAATGCAGAATCCAATGGAAAATTTCAATTTGATTTAACTGATCTTCCCAATAATAACTATCGTGTATTGATTAATACAGGATATGGACTCAACTATACTTACCAAGACTTCTCTTTTGTTTTTGATCCCACTCAAAATCCTTATACTCTCGTAAATGTGGGAAATCTTCTCGCGGAACGTTTGTATTACGGGCAAGGACCTGCACAATTTACCGGTGTAGTGACAAGTCCTGGGTTTTCTGGCGGTGGAGTCACTGTACCTGCGGGCCCTATTGCTGGGATCACAGTTTCTATTCTTGATGCCAATGGTAATACCGTTGGAACTGGTGTGACAAATGCCAATGGAACTTACGTTATTTCTATCAATCCACTTCCTAACGGAAATTACACGGTTGTGTATTCTGGTGATACCGTAGAAGTATCTGGACAACCTTTTGCAAATATAACAGAATTCATTCATTATACATTCCCTGGAACCAATCCAAATACTGTCGCTCAAGTGGACTTAGGAGAAACAAGCCTGCCTTGGATGGCTGCAACAGAAAGTGACCTCCATTTAACGGGAAATATTCTGAACGGAGCCCTTCCTTCTGACTCTACTACTGTGTTCACAATCAAATTAAAGAATGAACAAGGTGCGATTTTACAAACAGTGCAAATCACTGGAAATGGAAGTTTTACCATTGAAGGCAGTTATTTGACCAATGGTGTTTATTACATAGAAGTATCAAACCCTGTATTTTACACAGTGTCTCAGTCCTTTTTGTTTACTGCTTCTCCTACTGGAGGAACCAAAAATGTAGCCCTTACGGATCCCATCTACATCGTTGCAAAACCTTCCCTTGTGACTGGATTTGTAAAAGATTCCAATGGTGACCATGTTGCTGGAACTGTGATCAACGTGAGACCATCGGCAAACCAAGCGCCGTCTCGCCTGTTGTATTTGAAAGATGATCCTAAACTTGGGAATGCGGTCAAACTTTGGATTGTGGAAGCACTGAGTGCTGTCTCGGGAACCAATTGTTCCCTAAATCCAACAGGTTCTATTTGTTCCTGCGCAGTGAATCCAACTGCTTCTTGTTTGGCGGCCGTACAAGGTTCTGGCCCATGGGGATACCAAACTTATGGAAACAAACTCTATGAAGTCAATCCAACGACCAAAGAAGTATCTTTCCTTGGAGCGAGTGGGCTTTGGTCTTATTACATTTCTGCTCCTGGGTTTGAAAACTACTGTGGATCTAACCCTGCACCTTGTTCTTCCAATCCACTCCAAGTGAGTTTGAATGGAAACAATTACAATGCGGGAACCATTTCTATGACCTCCATTGCAACTCGTTCCCAAATCCTTGGAACAATTTCTGTTCGTGATACGGCTCCTTCTGCTAACTCTGTTCATACCAGCCAATCGGGACTTTTTGTGGTTTTGCTTGGAAACACTGCTGCAGATGGATCCAGCCTCGCTCACATTACAACTACTTCAGCAGGACAATTTAGTTTTGGTGGTAGTTCCTATGTGGTGACTTTGCCAACCATCCTTCCTGTTCCTTTTACGAATGATGAAGCCGGTCGCGTTGGTTATGCTTTATACCAATTGGGAACAGGATCTGCCGCGACTCTCGCGCAATCACCTAACATTGCTAGAGTTAATGACAGCAATGCATCTATTGATGTGATTAATGGTAATGAATACAACTTCCGTCAAAGTTCTTACCAACTCATCGTTGTGGATCGAGTGGCTCCGTCCTACCAATTGAGTTACTTATCTTCTACAAGTTTGCGAGTAGACACATCTACTGTTGCATCAAACCAATATGCTTCGTCTCCTGTTGTATTCAATCTGAACGGAACCGTGATGCATAGTCCAAGAGCCACTGTCACTGGTGTGGTGACAGATGCTGTATCCACTCAAAATGTAAGCGGTGCTACCGTGACTCTCGGTCGTTTGGTCGGTGGTAATTTTACCGCTGATGTTCATAGAGACTGTTCTGGTGGATTTGATTCTCCGAATTGTTCGGTTTCTGCTACAAGAACTTCAGGTTCCGACCAAATTGTTGGATCCGTATCTTCGCAATCAAACGGTAGTTATAGTTTCCCATTCCTTTCACCAGGTTCTTACCAACTCCGTGTGGAAAAAAATGGAATCACCACTTACTTCCCGGTAGAAGTGGGAACTGGTGGAGGAACAGTCGTTGTGAACACTCCTATCATTACCAATGATGGACGTGGTCACTTATCGGGATCTGTTCGAACTCCAGGTGGATTTTCTTTCCTTGGAACGTATTCTTTGGAGATTGTTGATCCGAATGGAGGGACTTTACGTCCATCAGCAGGTGTGCAACCTTCTTCCATTGCAACCGGCTCAACGATTTTCTCCAATGCTAGTCAATACACAATTTTTAACATCAACGCAGGTCGTTGGAAAGTTCGATTTGTCTCGGCAGGTTATGCATCCGTAGAAGGAATTGTGGACATCCAAGCAGATGTTACCACTAACTTTGATATCATTACCTTTGTTCCAGGAAGCCAAACCAGCGGTTCGATTTCAGGACGTGCTCTATCGGCGTTGTATAACACAGGAGTTTGTAACCTAACAGCTCGCATTCGACCTGGTGTGAATGTAAAATCGGGAGCTTATGCCATCGATGCAAATGGAGTTACGATTGGTTCTGTTAAAACTTCCACTGATGGATCTTATGTGATTCCTTCTGTGCCACCAGGTAACTATACTTTAGAAGTTTCTGGTTCTGGAAAACGAGGGGATTGTACTTCGGTTTCGGAAAACTATTCCACTACTTACAGAACAGTAGTTTCTGCAGGTTCGGAAACACCGGCAAACCAAAACATACTTGTGACTCCAATCCTTCCTGATAACGAAATGCGAGTGGTCCTTTCTTGGGGTGCGAAACCTCGTGACTTGGATTCGCACTTACAATACGGAAATTCAGCTAACAATCGCATCGTTTGGAATAACAAAACTCCTCTCGGTGCAGGTAACGGAAGTTTGGATTATGATATCACAACCGGATATGGGCCTGAGACGATCACACTCCAAGGATCAGTATGGAATCAACCAAATCGTTACTACAGTATCTACAATTGGTCGGGAGAAGCTCTTATGGGAATCTCTGGCGCCAATGTTCGGGTTTTTAAAGGAAGTGTGGGAGAAGTAAGAAACTATTCCATTGCACCAAACCATTCCAATCGTTGGTGGAAAATCTTCTGTATCGCACAAGACAAAACCATCTCCGATGTGGGAACTACAGGTTGTAGTGCTTCCAACTTTATTGAAAGATCCATGTATTCCAACTAGTTGGTAGTTCCCTACTACTAATCACGAATACGAATCGTTCTAAACTGTATACAATCTACGATACAGTTTAGAACATAGGACTCACAAAATCCATTTAAGAACTGATGGTTCTTCCCATCAAAGGCAGATTGGTTTAGGGATTAGGAAAGGATAGTAACGGAATACTGTCCTTTTTTTTCACTTACTAACAAATTCAAATCGTAAAGATCCGAAAGATTTTTATCTGTCAATACTTCTGACTTTTTCCCAAAACTAATCACCTTACCTTCTTTTAATAAAAGAATTTTAGAAAAATCTTCCGGGATTTCTTCGATCCTATGAGTGATGAGAATTCTTGTGAGTTTGGGATTGTTATCTTTTAATTGGGATAATGATTTTCCAAAATCGGTTCTAGCAGTGATGTCTAAAGTAGCAGTTGGTTCATCTAAAACTAAGATTTCTTTTCCTGTCCCAAAGGCTCGTAAAAGTAAAACCTTCATTTTTTCCCCAGACGAAAGTGTGGAATATGTTTGGTCTTTTTTGTGGATTAGGTTTATGGAACGTAACAGTGATTCTGCGGTTTTTTCTTGTACTTCTGTTGGGTCTTTATAAAGTCCCAGGGTTCCGATCACACCAGTGAGTACCATTTCAAATGTGGTGAGTCTTTGTAATAAGGTTTCTTGGTGGCCGGGTTGTACCATTCCAATTCGGTTTTGTAAGGGTGCCATTGGAGTTTCACCATAAGTTTCCCCAAATGCCGAAATGGAACCAGTGGTGGGCCATGAATAACCAAAGAGTAGATTGATGAGAGTTGTTTTTCCGGCTCCGTTTCTTCCAATGATGGCAAGAGAGTCACCTTGATTCAGTGAAAAATTAACATTGTCTAAAATTTTTTTATCTGTTCTAACAAAGGAAACAGATTCAAAACGGATCACTTCACTCATTCGATTTTTTAAATAATAGTTCGATTTTGTTCACTGCAGCAGAGAACACATCGATATTATCTAAATTAAATTTTGCGAGTAGGATTTTGTCAATCGCATAGAATCCCTTTTTTTGTTCATGATAATCGGCCATCATATTCGCCATATATATCACTTCCACAAGGTCACGTAATTCTTGAGGTGCTAAGAATGGTTTATGGTGGTATTCAATAGCCACACGTAAGTCTAAAGGAAATTCCCATTTTTCAGCAAGTAGGGCTCCAAGTTGCGGATGGCTGAGTCCAATTGCCATTTCTTCCAACAGGGTTGAGTTGCCCGAATCGACTCCTCTTTGGTAGGTTTCGATTTTTTTGAAAAAACCTCGATCCACAGATAGTAAAAGGAATTTTCCAATGTCGTGTAACAGGGCACTGACGGCGATGATATCGGCAATTTTATTGGTGTGATTGTTTTCTGTAGCCAGATAACGTGCGTAATAACTGCAACGGCTGGAATGATCCCAAACATCCATCATTTTGCCGTATTGGCCATCCATAATCTTACGAACACCAGATACATAGAGTAGATTTCTTAGATTTTTTAATCCTACAACTTTCACCGCCTGTAAGATGGAACTTACCTGGCTTCTGTTAGCAAAAAAAGCTGAATTGGAAAGTTTCAAAAGATCCGCAGAAAGAGCAGGGTTCTTTTCGATTTCTTGCGAAATCATATGTAAATCAGAATCAGGATTGTTACAAAGTTGGATGATTTTTGTAAGGGAATGAGGGAGTGGCGGAAGGCCATCAATTTCGTTTAGAAGTTTTGTTTTTAAGTCTGTTTGGATTTCTACAGGAGTAGTAACTTCTGGTACAGATAGTGTAGCGCGCGTTATCTTTTCATTTGTAAATATTTTGAATTTTTCAGATCCAATTCCAGAATTCTTTAAGAGGAGTTGAATGAGTACTAACCCTAAACCAGCAGATTCTGTACTGTCCGAAACATCCGTAAAAGCGTCTGATAGGTCATTGTAGTTCTTCGCAACTTCGATTCTTCGATTAATCCTTGCTAGTTCTTCTTTGGTAATGGGTGCGTTGTTTTCGACTGCAAAATGGATGGATTTTCCTTCGACTTTCATTAGGAGACTAATGTAGTAATTTCCACCGTCTAACCTCTCCAATTGTTCATTCCATTTCATGATGATATTTTCTTGGAATCGGGACATTCCCTTTGCATAATCACCAGCGTTTTGGATGTCTAAATTTTCACGGGTAAAATAATCGCGTTTTGCATTTGCCTTATTGGCATTCATCAGGAGTTCTTTTAGAACAGTGAAGATGACTTCGACTAAATAGAGTTTATCCATATACCCCATTACATGGACAAGTAATGCGTATATCTCCTGATTTTGTTCTTCTGTAACGAAGTAAAAGTTGATTCTGGATTCTTTTGCAGTCTCTAATTGAGAGATAATATCTTGAAAATTCACAAACGCTTTTTCCCGTAACACTCTTATATTTTAATTTCTTTTGGACGCAATAGATATTTTTTTCCCATCCAATTTCTATTTTGTCCCAGGGGACTTGTATAGTGATTACAACAGTGGAGGAAATCACTATGGATATGTTAGACCAAATGAATTTGCATTTACTCATGCAAGAGAGATTGGAAAGAATTTTAGAGGATATAGAAAAAAGACCTAAGGCAAAATCCAAAAAAACAAAAGGTTTTGATCGAATTCCCGCAAACAAAGAAAAAGCAGAATGGAACCTACAAGAAATACCGGTCCTATTCGGTGCTTAACTTAGTGAAAACCGCAACCAAGTGTTGAGAGTTTTCCTATGGATGATGCCGGAATGGTCTTGGTCGGCCCACTTTGCCAATTCCGCTAATGATGGGGGAAAACCCTGAAATGTTTCTAGGGAATGTTCCTGATCTTTTTTTGATCGGAAACTGATTTCCTTTGTTTCTGAAAGAAATTGAATGCCAGAAAGTGATCCATTGGGATTCATTTGTTCCCAGGCTTTTTGATTTTTGCCTTTTCTCTCACCAGAATACAAACGTTTGGTGATCAATTCTAAACTTCTAAATCTATTTGTTTCTGGTAAATAATATCTTTCGTATCCAGTTCCTTTACAATGGGACTTTCCACGTTCTGCTAAGTAACTAACACCGCTTATAAAAAATTCCCTGTTTTCTATCGATTCCGTAATGGAAGATACCATCCCGAGTAAATTCAAACTGGGATTGGAATAATGGGGCCATGTTTTTCCCAGACTTTCTGAAAATAAATGTTCTATAATTTGGTCCAGAGGATGGCCCGTATTGACTAAAATTTTAGGATTGGTTAGCTCAAAAATATATGCTGCACCGCCTAACCAAGTAATGATGGGTATATGTTTCGGAAGGTCTAATAAAAAATGATAGGTTGTCCCTCGACCAGAATCAAAGGAAACAATATAATCAGGAATCACCCCGTTTGGTAAGAGGTATCCGAGCGCTGTGTCACTGGCAAAAATCAGAAAGTGGTCTCTTTCTTTTTGGATTCTCGGAAGGTCCAATTCTAAACCAGGACTTGCACCCACAAACAAAACAGACGTTTTTTTTCCGGCAAAGGATTGGAACCATTGGAAACTCGTTTTGTTGGAAAAAAGACCGATCCTATTTTTTAAATAATTATGTGTCCATAACTTACTGAAATGTTGGATTGTGTTTTGATTGATTTCGTTTATGGATAGTTCTTTCTGAAAGTTTGTTTGGCAGTTTTTCGTGAGGTCCGGAAACATTCTTTCATAACTAGGAGTGATGTACAAACTCCATTTTGATTGTGAGGATCTGGCATTATGTGGAAGGTTCTTGATTTTGTCTTTTAAATCTGACCAATTAGGACTTTTTCCTGTAATAAAAAACAAAACTAATCCTTTGGATTTTGCCTCATTTCTTAAGGTTTGAATTTCCGTTTGGAATTCCTCTAATTCATAAATTTCTTTGTGAGCTTCCCAGAAAACGATCGTTTGGTGTTCGTTTGGTGTTTCTAAATAAGTGCGAATAATGTGTAAAGCGCCAATTCCCAAAACGACAGGAATAGAATCAGTACGAAAGCCTGTTAGAAACCTCGAAGCCTCCTTTTCAGGGGAGACTCTTGAGTGTAGATAAGATTGGTCGGAATTTTGGAAGTTATAGAGAAGTTTGTTTTGGAAATGAGGGACTAGAGGAATGGGAGTAACCTCTTAGTCCTCTTCATCCTCATCTGAATCATCGTCATCATCAGAGTCGTCGTCGAAATCATCATCGTCTTCTTCGTCCTCGTCGTCGGAATCATCACCAAATTCGTCTTCGAAACCATCTTCAAGTTCTGGTTTACGAGCTTCTTCTTCTGGGATAAAATCTTCTTCGATATCTTCTTCCGCATGAGGTGCAAAAGAAGCACCTGCTGTGGAAGTAACTCCCGCAAGTTTGTCTTTTTCTGCTTGGAGAAGGGCTTTTTCTTCAGAGGAAAGATATTTCCACTGAACCATATCATTTGTAAGTGCGTATAATGCCTGAACTGTTAGTTTACGGTTCTTTAATTTTTTAGGGAGAGTGATCTTTTCGATTTTATCGATCGTGCTGAAACCGGCCACGCAAGTTTCGTATTTTTTTTCCCGGCAAAGTTCTATTAAGGATACGATATCGAAGTCTTCTTTATGCGATTGGCTCATGTTTTGTTGATTCCCCGGAGGCAGTGAGTGGAATGTTAGACCAGCCTGAGGGGTGGGGGTCAGATGTCAAGGGAAAGTTCGAAAACGGACTTTACAGGCCTTCTTGTAGTCCAAACCATGGGAATGGAACGTCCAACATACGGGCTATATGAAAATTTCCCTCATCTCAATCGTTAGTTTATGTCTCATTAGTTGTGCCCCAGCAAAATCCTCCTATTTTGGAGAGGAGTCTTGGGTCGGGCTTACCGAAAGTGGTGCCGAAATTTCTTTTTCCAAACTCGAAAAGGAAGAAATCGCACTCAATGTTTACTCCCCAGATTGTGTTCCTTGTTGGAAAGAAATTCCTGCACTGAATCTCCTCCATGCAGAAATTCAAAGTCAGTTTCCTTCGAAAGCTTTATACATGGTTGTGGATCCTTACCAAATTGTACCTGATATTACCGACGATCGACCGTTTGGTGAAGTATACAAGTTGGCAAAGGAAAGAATGGATATTGAAGTCAAAAATAGAAATATTCAAGTTCCCATAGTATTTATGAAAAAACCTTTCCACGTTAAAGAAGGGGGGCTAATCACTGGAACACCGGAGACGATGTTGTTTGTGACTAAACCTATGCGATTGTATTATAATTTTTTAGGATCGATTTCGGAACAGGCATCAGCAGATGTCATTCGAAAAGATGCTAAGTTCAATTTCTTTCGATATCAATTTGGAATGGAATCATTATGAGAGCAGTATTCATAAGATTTATCGATTGTGAAGGTCCAGGGATTTTAGAACCCTTACTTCGCGAAGCAGGTTACAGGATTAGTTATCAAAATGCTTATGATAAACGGATCCATTTGATGCCTGAAATTCATTTGAATTTTGATTTGATAGTTATGTTAGGTGGTCCGCAGTCTGTTGCTGATCCTGCAGAACAAGAGTTTTTTAAACCGTATTATGATATTGTAAACAATGTTGTGGCACTACCAAACAAAAAACTCATCGGGATTTGTTTGGGTTCCCAAATCATTGCAAAGGCATTAGGTGCGAACGTTCGCCCTGGAACCAAAGGACCTGAAACGGGGTTTTCCGATTTGCAAGTTTTAAAACCAGAACATCCTATTTTTAAAGGAATAGAGAAAGAGTCGATCCTTGCTTTTCACCTTCATGAAGATATCTTTGATATCCCTGTAGGTGCAGAACATTTGCTCGCTAGTGAATATTATGCAAATCAGATGTTCGCATATAAAAACAAACTTTTTGCTTTTCAAACTCATTTAGAACCAACTTTAGAAATGTTAAATGTTTGGCAGTCGGTTCACAAAGAGTTTATCGCAAAAGGAACAGGTGATTTTTCTGAAATCGCAAGTAAACAGAAAGTAATGGCAGAAACTGCCAATACAATATTTCGAAATATTATAAATTTATAACGGACTCGGTATGTTTCAAAAAATATTAACAATTTTATTCGGCAGTAAATATGAAAGGGATTTAAAAAGATTAAATCCAATTGTAGAAGCTATTAATTCTTTTGAGTCCTCAATCAAAGCGATGGACGATGCAACCTTATCTGCACAAACTATAAAGTTTAAAGAAAGGTTGGCGGCTGGAGAAACTTTAGATGATGTTTTGCCGGAAGCGTTTGCTACGGTTCGTGAAGTGGCTTATCGAACTTTGGGTATGCGCCATTTTGATGTGCAGATGATGGGTGGTATTTCTTTACATTGGGGAAATATTTCTGAAATGAAAACTGGAGAAGGTAAAACATTAACTTCTACCTTGCCGATTTATTTAAATGCCCTTTCCGACGATGGGGTTCATGTTGTAACAGTAAACGATTATTTGGCGAAGCGAGATGCGAATTGGATGCGCCCAGTGTTTGAGTTCCTAAAGGTTACGGTAGGTGTGATTCAACATGATATGGATCACGAAGAAAGAAAAGAAGCTTATAATTCAGACATCACTTACGGAACTAACAACGAGTTTGGATTTGATTATTTGCGTGATAACATGGTGAGTTATAAAGAACATCGTGTACAAAGACAACATAACTTTGCAATTGTGGACGAGGTGGACTCGATTTTAGTAGATGAAGCAAGGACTCCTTTAATCATTTCCGGCCCTGCGGAAGAATCTACAGACAAATATCTCAAAGTGAATAAAATTATCCCGAAACTTATTGAAGGGGAAGACTATGAAATTGATGAAAAAGCAAAAAATGTAATTTTGTCTGAAGTAGGTGTCCATCATGTGGAAGAGTTATTGGGTGTTGAAAACTTGTATCAAGCTGAAAACATTGAACTTGTTCATCACGTACAACAAGCATTAAAGGCACATAAGATATTTTATAGAGATAAAGATTATGTAGTCCAAGACGGCGAAGTCATTATCGTTGATGAGTTCACCGGCCGTTTGATGAAGGGAAGGCGATATTCTGACGGATTACACCAGTCCTTAGAGGCAAAAGAAGGTGTGACTATTGCTCGCGAATCACAAACCTTAGCATCCATTACTTTTCAAAACTATTTCCGTATTTATAAAAAGTTAGCAGGTATGACGGGAACTGCGGATACTGAAGCGGAAGAATTCAAAAAAATCTATAATTTAGATGTCATTGTGATTCCTTCCAATTTAAAGATCCAACGTCAAGATAACCCTGACCGTGTCTATAAAACAGAACGTGAAAAGTTTGATGCCGTCGTTAAAGACATTCAAGAGAAGGTTTCCAGAAAACAACCAGTGTTAGTTGGGACGATTTCGATTGAAAAATCTGAAGTATTATCCAAACTCTTAACTTCACATGGAATTGCGCATAACGTTTTAAATGCAAAACAACATGAGAGAGAATCGGAAATTGTTGCTAATGCTGGTCGACCAGGAGCCATTACGATTGCTACCAACATGGCAGGTAGAGGAACAGATATTGTACTCGGTGGTGCACCTAAATATAAAGAAGATTTGGAAAAGTTGGATGAAGTTTCTGACTCCTTGGGTATCAAAGCCAAAGCGGAAATCGAAATCATTTATAGTTTCCGGGAACATTTAATCAAACAAAAGTTTGAAGAAGCCGAATCTAAAATAACCGAGATCCGTAACGAGAGCGTTAAAAAAGAATGTAATAAAATTCTAACCGAAGCAAAAAAATGGAAAGTGGATCATGACTTTGTGATAGGTGCCGGTGGTTTGCATATCATTGGTTCAGAAAGACATGAGTCTCGTCGCATTGATAACCAACTTAGGGGACGTTCTGGTCGACAAGGGGATCCGGGGTCTTCTCGGTTTTATCTATCGTTACAAGATGATCTAATGCGAATTTTTGGTTCAGATCGTATCGCTCGTATTATGGATACACTCAAGATGCCAGAAGGTCAAGAGTTGGAACATAGTATGGTATCCAATGCCATTGCCAGAGCTCAAAAACGTGTGGAAGGTCATAACTTTGATATCAGAAAACACTTGTTAGAGTATGATGATGTAATGAACCGTCAAAGGATTTACATCTATGGCATTCGTAATGAACTTTTAGATAAAGGAAACATGTCGCGAACCATCGTAGACTTTTTTGATGAAGTTGTTGAAAATCAAGTCATTGTTTATTGTGAAGGAAACAATGTGGATGCTTGGGAGATGGACTCGCTGAATGAGTGGCTACATAGTTTAGGTATCAACGAAAATATTGATGCAAAACAATTCAAAAAAGAATCGAATCCACAGCTTAAGATTTTTGAAATTGTATCAAAATTAGTCAAAGATTTGTATGAATTCAAAGTTTCTTCCATAGGAGAAGAGGTTTGGAGATCCATTGAAAGGAATGTGTTTTTAGATATTTTGGACCATCGTTGGAAAGAACATCTTTACGCAATGGATCATTTGAAAGAAGGAATTTGGACTGTTGGATATGGTGAAAAAAATCCTTTGATTGAATACAAATTACAAGGTTTTAAGATGTTCGATCAGTTGGTGGAAAGTCTTAAAAACGAAGTTGTTTCTTTCTTATTAAAAATTGAAGTCACCGATTCAGATCGCAATCAAGATGAATCTTCACCAAAAGAATACAAAAAAATTGGTGAGGAGCAGAGAGCGGAAGTGGATATGTTTGGGAATGAAATTAAATCCAACAAAACGAAACCTCAGGTATCTTCCACTACAAGTTCTGGTGGCGGATCAGAAAGAAAGTCTAGCCGCAGAAAGAAGTAATCAACTTACTTCTATTTAGGAAAAAATCCAACTCTTACTTGAGAATTTTCTCTCATTGAAGGGAGTTGGATTTTTTAAATTTTAGTCCTCATTTGAATCCGAATCAGGAAAAAAATATACATTCATTTTTAAGTTCGATTTTGTAGTTTCATTGATGGATTAGGATTCGTTCATTCAATAGACTTAGCAACCACACCGTCAATATCGGAGCCGTTATCGTATGAATGAGGGTAAACATATCCTGATCCTGTATTGGGGTTGGTAACTGCCGATGCAGAAATCATTTTTATAAATTTGAAACCATTTGTTTGAATATTAGAACGAGCAGTCGTATCGCAATTGGCACCAGGTCCTCCAACGATTAAATCATCAAGATTGAATCCATCACCGCCACCTAACAAAAATCCACTTCCTGTAGATGTAAACAATTCAGTTAAGGTAAATGGTTTAGTGGCCATATTATAAAGAACAGGCCGAAGACCACCAAATCCGGGCCAAGAAGAAATTTTATTACTATCGGCTACAGATGAATTAAAGCCACTTAGATCAAATCCACAATAGTTGGTTCCATCGTAGGAAACTTGAACTACCATTGGATCAAAGGCATATCGATCACTAGTTTCTGAAACTCTAAAAGGATTTTCATATACTATAAAATCAATTCCAGTAACGTTCTTTACTGTCTTTCCTGCCCAGGATAAAATAATGGTTGCTCCAGCTCCCGTTAAATTTAATGCATAAACATCCAAAGATCCTGAAAACTCTCCACCACCACAAATACCATTGATTGCTTTAGATGAGTTATTGAATCCACTCACGCTGGAATTAGCAGAGACAACTGTATTTGCAATAGGGATAGTAGTTGGTAAAGTTGTTGGTGGGCATGGACCCACAGAAGAAGAATTTGCAAGCGGTAGTGCTAGTAATGGTAATATGAGGTCATTAGTTTTTTCTTTCTCAGAACATTGCAAAAAAGTCAAAGTGATTAAGAACAAGAATAGTTTTGATTTTGTTAGGAACTGACCCATGAATTGTCTCCTATTTGCCTTTATCCAAGAGAATAAAGGCAAAAATTTTAATATTAAAAAGTTTTAGTTAAGAAATTAAATGCAAATGATCCATTGCAACCTGCAGCTTTGGGATTTGTTGTATAAACTGTTCCCGATGCTTTTCTTGAAGTTAGATCTGTCTTAGTTTCAGCTAATGTTGGTTTGCCGTTAAATACATCACAAATTAAAATTTCATTTTCAGCAGTAATCGTCCATATCAAGGCCGAAATGTTTGCACTGTTTTTTGGTTTGTAATAAAGCACCCGATCTGTATTGCTAAATTCAACAATTTCTGCATTTACTCGATAGGTTGATGTTCCTGCACCATTTACATAATCAACGTACAAATATCCTGTTGTGGTTCCGAAATTGGATTGGATAGAAACGGTGTTGGAGCCAGGAGTACTACATGTTCCAGCAGAACAGCTAGCTTGAAAGTATGTACCTTTAATTTCAATTTGACCTGCTTCTTTTGCAGATGCCTCTGCTGTTTTCAATAACCCTAATACTAAATTATTGTCAGCTTCCGATTTGTCTACTTTGCCATTATCTGCACATGCAGTGATAAAAAGTGTAGATAACATCACGAGTGTTAGTTTAAGTGAGGTTTTCATTTAGATTCTCCTAAATCTTGATTTGAATTTAGGGGAACACGGACAGGAAATAGGTTTATCCAAGTCAAAAGACGAGAAATCTTAAAATCTATAGATAGATATGTAAGTAGTGTTTTTTCCATACGGGTGCCCCAAGTTTACCTTCGGGGCCCCTTTACAAAATCTGTTGTTGGAACAGAAATGTGTAAGTGTGCAAAGTTCCCAATCCACGAGAAAAAATTGCGGGGAAGATCTGGCTTATCATCTAACATAGTTTATGCTATGTTGTATGCATCACAGTTGCGGGTCAGCACAGGACTTTCACCTGTTTCCTCCCTAAAGGTAATGTCACAGTCCCAACCTCGATATTTTTTGTCAATACATTTAGTTTGTCTTTGTTTTGTCGGATAAGGTTTTTAGAAATGAAACAAGTAAATCAATTTCTGAATCACTAATGGACCGGTTCAGATTGTAAAGATTCATACGACGAACTGCCTCTTTGATTGTAGAAACACTACCGTCGTGAAAATAAGGTGCTGTTAATGTTACGTTTCGTAGAGGCGGAACCTTAAAGAAAAAATGATCAGTAGCGTTTCCCGTGAATTCAGACCTTCCTAAATCATTTGTATTGTAAGAGTGAGTCGTATCTAATTTTGCAAACTGAGATCCACCTAAGAGATTTTGACTGTGACAATTTGTACAACCCACATCTAAAAATATTTTTAATCCACTTAATTCATCAGTTTTTAATGCGAGAACGTTCGATTCTAAAAATTCATCGAACCTGGATTTTGATACTAGGGATCTTTCAAATGCCACAAGTCCTAATCGGATTGCATGGATACTCGGAGTCGGAGATTCAGGGAAAGCATTGGCAAAAAACGAATTATAACTGGAGTCATTTTGGATTCGTGTTAATAATTCTGTTTCTGAAGATAAAGACATCTCTAGCGGATTTACAAAGGGATCAATGGCCTGTTCATACAATGTATTTCTTCGACCATCCCAAAAAATTATCGGTAAAAAACCAACGTTGAGAATTGTGGGAGTATTTCGTTTTCCGAGTTGTCCAAATGTTCCTCTTGAGGTGGATTGCCTGTCCATACCTGCAGCATTACCATCGATCGGATGACAAGTGAGGCAAGATTGTACGTGATTAGAAGACAGTTTGTTATCTCTAAAAAGTTTGTTTCCCAAGCTAATTAATGCTTGGTTATCTGATTCTGCTCCAGGAGCTGAATTTGGTAATATACCTATCTTTTCTTTAGCACTCCTTTGTAAATCGGTGATGTAAGAGTAATTTGAAATCAAAGATAAAGTAATCCAATTCATTATAGGTGAGTCATTTTCTTTTACAGTATCAGTGTAATTACAGCTAGCAATAGTTAATTGAATTATGGAAAAAATGATTATATTTAATTGGAATTTTGAAAAAAAACGAAAGAAAGATGAGAACATAGAAACCAAACAAGGAAAGGTCCCTTAATTCAGCAATCCTATTTTTAGATTTGGTTTTATGAATTTGTGGAAAATTTTATAATGTTTTGACTTGGAGTGTTTATCGCAAACGTCCCAATTCACTATTGAGTATGAAAAGAGTTGGTTACCATTGCAATGGTTCCTGCAATTTCTCCAATTTTTTGACTCACTTGGTTTAAATCTTCTGAATTGTTAGCAAGTTCTTGCGCATTTCCTGACAAGGTATTGATTGTGTTCACCATATCTTCAGAAGCTTTTTTCTGCTCTCGACTTGAAAATTCAATAGTTTCCGCCATTTCTTGTAAACCGTTTAGTTCGTTTGTAACATTGACCAAACTATTGGTTTGAGTTGTCATTTCTGCTTTTAAGTGGTCTACACCAACTTGCATTCTTTTCGATTGTTCAACAATTTCCCTGAGTGCATCTACAGTTTCATGGACATGGTTTGCTCCAATGTTCACCACAGAATTACTTTTATCAATGAGTCGTTTAATATTTTTAACAGAGGTTTGAGTTTTATCGGCTAGTTTGGATATTTCTTCGGCCACTACAGCAAAACCCATTCCTGCATCCCCTGCTCGAGCGGCTTCGATACTTGCATTTAATGCGAGTAAGTTGGTTCTTTCTGAAATTTCTGTAATTAAATCGACAATTCCTGTGATTTCTTTTGTTACGGAACGAATTTCAGACATAGCCTGATTTGTGTTTTGAACTGAAACGTTCCCAAGATTGGCTAAGTCGGTCGAAGTGACGGATTGGTCTGTTAATTGTGATAATGCTTTCTCAATATTAAAAATAGATGTTTCTATCGTTTTCATTTCTTCCGTAATTTTTATAATGTTTTTTGTTTCATTTGTAATGAATTGAAACATTATTTCGAAAGAAGTTGTAAGTTCCTCCAAAGATGCAGCTGATTCTTCCGAAATAGAGGCTAAAGAAGAAGCATTATCTGAAACAGAAATGGCATCTTGTTTTAACTTATAGGAAACTTTTTCAGAATCACTCACCGATATTTTTAATTGGTTCATGATGTGATTGAGGTTTTTTAAAAAAAGATTAATAGAATTTGTGATTTTCCCAATTTCATTGGAACCAAAGTTCGGAAGAGTTTTAGTGAGGTCCGCCTCTCCACTCGATAATTCATTTACTTTCGAAAGTACTGTTATCAAAGGTTTGTTGATACTTCGAAAGATGAAAACAACAAACAGAGTAGAAATCAGTAATGAACTAAAAACCAAACAAATATTTATGTTTCTTTGGAAAGATAAATATTGGATTCGATCGTTGACAAGTTTCTCAAGAATTGTAATAGAACGATCTTGAATATTACCAGCTAATTGATTCCCTTTTTCTAACAATAAAAAAAGTTCTCCTGAGGATTTTGGTTTGATTTGAGAATGGAGAAAAGTTTTTTTTAATTCCTCTAAATAAACTTCGCAGGATTTTTTTGACTCTTCTATTGCAATTTGTAATTCCTCCACATAAGGAGACTGGTCTTCAATCGATTTAGTATATGATTTTTGAATCTCGGTGCACGTAGATTCAATCGAGTTAATTGAAATTAATGCTCTCGTGTAACTAACGCTAGAATATTGTGTTGTTTTGTTATTTAAATACTCTTCACGGATTACTTCATTCAAAATACCTATATTTTTCAGGATTTCCGGGACTCTGAAGAAGATGATCTCCATCTGATAATAGGAATTCACTTCAGGATCCAAAATGAGATTAGAGAAGTCGCCAACCTTGAGTGCTAGTTCTTGTGTATCGTTTAAAAAATTTTTATAAGTAGATTGGTCAAAATTTGTAATCCGACTGTATTGGTTCCAGACTGTAATTTCTTTAGTATCTAACTGTAAAAGTTCTGTTTCTTGGATTTTGTTTTTTGCTAATTCAAGGAGAGGTAATAAGTCTTTTGTATTTTCTTCTCCAATTTTGAATCGTTTCAATCCTTCCCGGTAAGTGAGATAAATCGGTTTGATTGTTTGGATTCCTGATTGTTCTTTTTTTGCAAATTCAATCGTTCCATTTAGAGACTGTACTAAAATAAGCAGAATGATGAATAGCGATACAATGAGCGGTATTGGCAGAAGTAAGAGTCGACTTTGGATAGAAAACTTAGAGAGAAATTTTGACATATAAAATTGAATCCATATATAGATGTATGAAAAAAATCCGCTTACCTTCTAACGATTATTGATATTCAATAAATCAATCATTTAATTTTATAGAGGAAAGAATGGGAGGGTTTGTGAACAGATCCCTGATATTAATGTTAATGTTTGTCGCAGTTTCCTGCGCACGCACCTTGGAAGTAAAAAACCAAGAGAATCTTTTTGAAAACTGTATGAAGACCTTTCAAGATGAAATGAAATGTCGAGATTTTATGTCAAAGTCGGCAAAAGACATGCAATCTGAAGAGGAAAAACGTGAAGAGGCGTTAGCTCAGCTAACAGAGGAACAACTTGCTGGCATGAAACTTCGGCAAGAGATCAAAGATACATTACCTGGTAAAAATGGAAATTTTGTAAGAGGGTATATCGGTGATCCAGACGAAATCAAACGAGGAGGAGATAGAGAATACTGGGTGTACAAGAGACCTATCAGCAAATTTTCTGGAGACTCTCCTCCTGATAAAGAAATTACAGTAATCTTCCGAAGATACTTTGTTGAAAAAGTAGATTATAAAAAACCATAAATCTTTTGTCATCTTGAGGAAGTAAATCCTTCCTCAAGATTTTCCTTCCATTAAATGTCGTTCCGTTCAAATAAAAAACTAAACTGTTGTGGTTTGGTATTTCAACATAAATCCAGAACCAACAATCTCTTCTGTTAAATGACTCATCCTTTATAAGATAGATTCGATAAAATGAATTTTATGGTGAAAAAATGCGGTTAAAGGAATTTAAAAACGATAATATGAAGGGAAGGATTTAAAAAAGAAGAAGGTAGTCAGGAGAGAATGTCTCCTGACTTAAGGTTTCTTAGTATACCAAGTAACCGGTCAAGTCGACAGTTGCACCGGCAGTTGTTGTATACGCTTTGTTACATGCTGCAAAAGCACCTGCAAGGGCTTGTTGCGCAAGGCCATAAGTGAACTGAGGTAAATTACATGGTTGAATCGGATCACTTACTTTTGATAGAACGCAATCTTTAAGTGCAGTTAAATCATCAGTGGTTTTTCCTTCCAATTTGACGAGAGAGCATCCTGTTCCAGCGTTGAAGTATTCCTTGCCACCGACACAAGAGTTAGCTGCCGTATAAGCTGCTATACAAAGCCTCTGAACATCATTTACACCGGCAGAATTGTTCACCAGGTAAAGTAGAGCCGTAGGGTTATCTTCTTTTTTAGCACCGGATTCTGTGCAACCGACAATGCCGGTCAGCAAAAGAAGTGCCAAAGAGGTTCCTACTAAACCAGATTTAAAGGATTTCTTATTCATTTTCATCATTTTCTCCTTAGAATTTCGCTACCATACCGACGATAATACCATTTTGGTGGGAAGCCGGTCTTCCGGAAGTGTCTACGAATTGTTGTCCAGGACCCCAATCTCTTCTTAAGTCTACTTTAACTTGGAGGTTTTCTGTTAGGTTGAAAGTAGGTGTGAAAGTGAGAGTTTTGATTTGTCCGTAGTTACTCACAGGTCTTGCGCCAATAGAATCTTGGAATTTAAGGTCGTATCTGTCTGCTGGAGTTACTGCAAATAGAGGAGGGTTTACAGCAAGTGATCCACCGTAACGTTTGTCATCGAGATACTCAAAACGGAAACCAAGTGCAAAGAAGTTCGTGAACTGATACTTCGCTTGGAGTTGGTAAGTTTGGTAAACTCTTTTGATTTTGTCTTGACGAGTGAAACTTGTGTCTTTTGTAAATCCAGCTGCTACTAGACCTGGATGCAAATCAGGCACATGTCCTGGTAAAGCTGTGTCTAACTTTGCTTTTGTGATTCCAGTTTCTTCGTAACCATACGCTGCTGTGTTGGTTTGACCAGCTCTTTCACCATAAGTATAGTCAAAGATAGTAGTCAACTTGTCAGTAGGTTTGTAGATCAAAATCAAGTTTTGGATCATCCAATGGTCAGTTTTAAAAGATGACTGTTTAGGGAAAGTAGTTCCGGACGCTTGTTCAAGATAGTATAGAGAGTTAGTTTGTCTACCTTTGATGTTATCGTTGGCTTGCAAAGTGTTCCATACTACTTGGAATTTATCAGGTACTACATCATACTTTACTTGTGTTCCAATCGCTCTTGTAGGGTTTGGACCATCAGCATATGCATGTTGTGCAGTGCTAGTTAAACTAGATCCACCTGCTGCATCACCGTAAGGAGCCAATCCATTGTAACCAAATTGCTGTCCGTTTCCTGTGTAGCCAGTTCCTTGGGCACTATTATAAAGATAGAGACCTGTTGATAATCTATCATTAATTTGGAGGTTTGCTCTCGCACCTGTATGGATAAATGGGATTGTGTTAAAGAACACGTAACCTATCGTGTAAGCGATGTTATCCTTTGAGTCAAGAAGCTCTAATCCAATATGTGTTGCCATTTTACCTACGTCAACAGTCAACCCTTTCATAACCGGGAAGTATGCTGAAACATAAGCTTGTTGTAACAACTGCATATTATGAAGAGAGTTTGTTGTTTGATACGGACGTTCTTGGTACATGTTGTTCTGTCCGTTTTGCATATCTAAACGGAAACCCCATGGACTTTCTTTATCCGCCAACTTCTCCATCGAGAGTTTCACTGCATTTACAGCAAACTGCTTGTTGTAAGTGTGGAAAGTTCCCGCTGTATCTTGGGTAGCCCCTTGCCGGTTGTTTGTAGTATAGTTATAGTATACGTCCACATATCCGGAAAAATTTACCAACTCATACCAAGACTTATCCTTTTCCTTTTTATCCTGAGCAAAAAGGGAAGCCTGGGAAAATAAGGTAGCAACAATCGTCGCCAACAGAGTGTATTTATTTCTCATTTGCCATTCTCCTATGTGAACTTGTTGTGCAAGTTGTGTACCAGGTTGACGACGGAACTGGGTAGCTAGGGAAGAAAAAAGAGAAACGCTGTATTTGAATGGGTTATCATTGAAAAAAAAATGAGTTTTTGATTAATAATAGAACAATTTGAACCTCTCGTTTGAGCAAGAAACGAAATTATTTGATCAAATTGCCTATTATTTGGGCAGAGTGACGTAATAGTCCAGAATATTCATTTTCTTTAGGCGTGTGTAGGACAAGATCTAAAAGCTGATTTAGAACGGTTCCATAGTTAGTTTTTGCCAAGTCAGGGAAAGATTCTGCCAAATGATTGCCATTGATTTTCAAATCTGCAAGGAGAAGAGGGGGATTTTGTCCCCAGATTTGAGTCAGTTCTGAAGTCGCTGGTCCGAATATGGGATTGAGTTTTTGAATCCATTCGGTATCAACGGAGAGTCGAGTTTGAAAGTGCCGCTTAACTGGCGCTAAATATTCTTTCTTGAAGACAAACTCATCGATATCGGTAAAGTTTTGTTTTTGTTCCCATTTTTTTAAAAATTCAAAGAACAATAAACAATCTTTGGTATTTATACCAGAGAATTTTAATGTCCTTAAAATGATTTCTAATTCTTTCAGTGAAACATCGTTTAACAGTGCATAGAATGCCAATGCCAATTGCAGACCTGTTAAATCTTTGGAAGTTTGATCTAATCTTTCTAAAATACCATCTTTCGGAAATAATTGGTTCGGCAGATTCGGAAGAAAAATTTGGAAGATACTTTCCTCAGCCAAAAGTTGTATCATACGCGATGGTTTCGGACCTAAAAAGGATTTTAAAACTTCATCTTGAAAACGTTCTAAGGATATTTTTTTTGTGATTTGTTTTGTTTCTTGAATTGCCTTTTTGGTTTCCGGTTCAATTGAAAAATCTAAAGTGCTCGCAAATCGTAATGCACGAATGGGACGTAAACCATCTTCCGTAAATCGTTTGATCGGATTGCCTATGGTGCGAATTGTTTTTTGTTCGATATCCTTCAGACCAAAATGTTCATCGATAAGAAGTCCTGTTTGTATATCGAGAGCAAGTGCATTCATCGTAAAGTCTCTTCGTTTTAAATCTTCAGAGAGTGTTGTACCGAATTCAACATGATCGGGGCGCCGCCCATCTGTGTAATCTTTGTCTATGCGATATGTTGTGATTTCATAATTGATTCTGTCTAAAACAACCGTAACCGTTCCATGTTCAATTCCAGTATCGATGACAGTTCGAAATAAACGTTTTACTTGTTTTGGCTCTGCATTTGTTGTTAAATCGTATTCTTTTGGAATTTTGCCCATTGCCAAATCACGCACAGAGCCACCAACAAGATAACATTCGTAACCTGCTCCTTTCAATACGGAGTCAATTTGATGTAGATGATTTAGGTAGTTGTTCGGGACTAGAGATTGAATGTCTATTGGCAATTTCTACATTTGCCTCTGAAAACAATTTCAACTGATTCTGTAGAAAAACCTTTCAATTGTTTGGCGGAAGGAATTCCGTTCCAAGGATCATCTATACATTCAATTTTACCGCAATTGTTGCAAATGAGGTGGCCGTGTGCTTTTGAGACAATATGGTTCCCATCAGACTTTAACTCAAAATAGGTGACTCGATCGGTAGAGTGGAGTGAGTTTAAGAGGTTTTTTTCTTCTAAATCGGATAAGGCTCTGTAGATGGTGACACGATCCCAAGATTCCTCTTTGGGAAGTTTTTCCATGATTTCCTGGTGGTTTAAAGGTCTAGGAGATCCCTGGAGAATGGACAAAACTTGTTCTCGGTTTTTTGTTACTTTGAGTCCGATTTTTTTTAGTATTTGAGAAGGATCTCCAGCCATGATTTGTTTATCCTGCGATGGGGGGAGATTGTCTATTCTAAAATAACGTTGGTTTTCCAGATTTCCCAATAACGAATTCCCATTCGAGTGTGGACTTGAAGAAATTCTTCAATTTCCTTTCCTTTGTTTTTTTCCACAATCACTGGTGCAATTCCTAAATCTAACCTTCGATTCAGAATTGTATCGATTTCCTCCTGCGCCAACTTAGTGACCTTTTCACAGTCTTCTTTTCTTTCGATCAATTGAGATTTGTTTTTTTCGCAGAAGGTTGCTGATGTGAAAGAAGATCCAGAATCTAATAAGTCATCCAATTGGCGAGAAGCTGATTTTTGACAATCTGATAAAGTGATTACTAAAACAAAGATAGACAGCAGACTCCTTTGAATTCGTAAGATCAATTTTTTGTATCCTGTGCGATATTTGCCAATTGGTCAGCTCTTGCATTTTGTTCACGCGGAATGTATTGGATTTCAAAGTTTTGAAATGAAGACTTTAAAGATTCGCATTTGTTTTTAAAAACAAGGAGGTCTTTGTTTTTTACCTTATATTCACCTTTCATCTGTTTGACGACTAATTCGGAGTCCAATCTAAACTTTATTTTTTGTAAGTTTTGTTTGATTGCTTCTTCCATTCCTCGATACAAGGCCTGCCATTCAGCAACATTGTTTGTGGCGTTTCCTATTTTTTCTGATAAAGAAAAAAATTCAATTCCATCATTGTTTTGGAAGGAAACACCAATGGCTGCTGGGCCTGGATTTCCGCGGGAACTACCGTCACAATATATGAAGGTGGTATCTTTAGTGGACATAGCCGACAGTCTTTTCTGTGATCTCTCTTCAACCAATCAAAAACACGAACTGAATTTAAAAAAATCATTTGGATTTTGATTTATGAAGGACTTTTTCGGCGGGTCGTGGTAGATGGAGCGTATTGGGTGGCGGGTGGATAACCCCACCCAATCTAGATAGGGCGGGGACATCTACCTAAAAATTCCCAACCTCCGCTATAAAGGAAATTCCATGACCGAACGGGGATTTGGTGCCCTTACCATGTTTGAAAACCGCCTCCGCAAACTAAAGAAGGAACGCGAAAAATGGGCAAAACGAGAATCCATTGAATGTTACCGAATTTATTCGGAAGACATCCCACAAGTATCCTGTATTTTAGATCGTTATCCCAGTGGTTTTGTTTTATACGATAAAAGTTCCTTACGATTTCAAGCAGAAGATGGACACGATGAACGTTTTGATCGTATTGCCTCCATTGTTCGTGATGTTTTTCAAATTGATGAAGAACATTTATTTTTAAAAAGACGGAAAAAACAAAAAGGTTTAGACCAATACGATAAATTATCGATTGAAGGAAACTTTGAGTGGGTAAAAGAATCTGATTTGGAATTTCGAACCAATCTTTCTGATTATTTGGATACGGGACTATTTTTAGATCATCGAATCACGAGAGATTGGATCAGAAAGGCATCTCAGGATAAATCAGTCTTAAATCTATTTTCTTATACAGGAGCTTTTTCCGTTTATGCTGCGTCAGGTGGAGCCAAAAAAACAAAAAGCGTAGATCTTTCCAAAACATATTGTGATTGGGCTTTGAAAAATTTGGAACACAATGGGTTTAAGTCAACAAACCATCAAATCATCAATGTTGACATTTTACAGTGGATGGAAGAAGAAACAAAAAATCCAAACAGAGAACGTTATGATTTAATTTTTCTTGATCCACCAACTTTCTCTAATAGTAAAAAAATGAGAGAAGAGTGGGATGTTCAAACCAAACACAGAAATCTTCTTTTGTTATTGTTAACAAAGTTCTTAACCGATAATGGTGAAATTTGGTTTTCTACCAACTTTAGAAAATTCAAAATGGAAGTGGCAGAGGAAGAATGGACTCAACGAGGATTTCAGTGTACAAATCGTACCAAGGAATCAATTCCAGCGGACTTCCGGGATGAAAAAATCCATCAACTTTTCTGTATAAAGCCTGAATCCAATGTTTAAATTTTAATACTTAACAAAGGGATCAATGCGTTCTGCAAGAATCCTTCGGTTTTCACCTGACTGAAGAGATAAAATTCCTCTCATGATGGCTTGTCGTTCGTTACTGTCTTGTTTTGCGATCACTTTCATTTGGTTGGAAATAGGCAGTAGAATTAAGTTAGCAAAAGAAATTCCGTAAAAGGTTGCGATAAATGCTGTAGCGATCCCTTGTCCAAGAACCTTGGTGCCACCATCTAAATTTTCCAAAACTGTCACAAGGCCAAGCACAGTTCCGATAATTCCTACGGTTGGAGAAAATCCTGCTGCAGTTTCAAATACTTTTGCTGATTTTAAATCATTCTTTTCTTCTTCTTCGTGAGCTTCCCATAGTATTTCTTCAATGGTTCGAGGATCAGATCCATCCACAATCAATTGGATTCCTTTTTGTAAAAAAGGATTGTCTAGTTTTTTTGCTTCATCTTCTAAAGACAACAACCCATCTTTTCTGGCCTTTTCCCAAAATCGAAAGAAGATCAATTTTAGATCTGTTTCTTTTTTTCTAGAAAGTACAAACTTTGTATCTCTGACAGCTTTGGTGATTTGCGAAATCGAATAAGATGCAAAAGTGGCACCTAACGTTCCACCGACGATTAGTAACATTGCGGGTAAATGGAAGAAGGAACGTAAAGAAGCCCCTTCAATCAAAATAGCAACAAAGACCGATAAAACGGCCGCGAGAATTCCGAGAATTGTGGAATGGATCATTGGATTCTTGCCTCTCTCACATCAGGTCGAGTGCTCAACCTTCGAAGTGAATCTTTTTTTTCTATAACTTCATTTTTTAATCTTTCCCAAATCACTGACTCCGGATTTTCTCTCATCCTGGTTGCAATGATCGGTTCTACTTCTTTCCAATTTTCTTGGTTGATAAATAGTCGAACTCGAGCTAACTCTAGCTCGTTGGCTTGATCAGTTTGATTGTTTGATCTATAAAATCTTTCCAAGGAACTCATTGTAAGAAGTGCATGATTCCAATCTCCTAAGGATTCAAACATTGGAATCAAAGAGTTCCATGCAAATTCTTGAAACTCGGAATCGGCACTAAGATCTTCAAGGATCGGAATGTATTCTGCTTCCGGAGTTGTGAATTTTAAACTATTAAAAGCAATTCGCAGCAAATCTGGTTTGGGAGGTTCAAATTTTCTTGCAACGGCAATGGCATCTAATGCTAGTTTGTTTTGTCCAATGTTATGATAAAATCTCGCATATTCGGCAAAGGATTCATAATATAGATGTTTGATCTCTAAAGCATCCTTTCGTAAGTCACCGGAAGAATATTTTAATATAGAATCTAATGTCGCAACTACTTCCATGGTTGACGCATTATCCAGTTTCTCTGCAAAATATTTGAATTTCCAATCCGCAGGGAGAGCAGTCGAAAATCCAATTTTTGATTCCAAATAACTCGGATAGTAAATGTCGAAATTCCAATAAGACTTTCTACTCAAAAGAGAAAGTGCGTTGATATGATGGAATTGGTTAGATTTGTTTCTAGTTGTAAGAATGAGAAATGGATGTTGTTCTTGGCTTAACCTTTCTATATACGATATGATTTGTGATTGGTTGGAGCTTAATCCTAAAACTACGGTTTTCCCTTTGATTTCAGAACGTTTAGGCAAAAAAGGATTGGATTCAAAAGGTAAAACAGATTTGTAAAAAATATAATCCTCTTCATTGAAGGCTATATTCGTAATAGCAAAAGGAATCGGATCAAAGATTTCTTTTTTTGAAAATGGGGAGTTGGTTCTAATGGTCGGTGGTGAAAAGAAAAGTAATACGATAATGGTCGCCATAACCAACATCAAAATTCTTGGCAATCTTACGATATGTTTTTGCATTAAGTATGGATACATTAATACTGGAACGAATAACAGCGCTGAGACGGTTCGGATTCCCATTGGTAGGTTCCAAAAGTATAACAAAAAAGAAAGGCCAAGATAAATACTAGTTTCTAACCCAATGAACATATATTCTTTATATGCTGTTTTATTTGGTTTAAAAAATCCCACAATCGAACCTGTGATGATACAAAGTGCAATGAAGAAAGAACTCCAATAGGTTTGGTAGATAAAAAAGAAAAATGCAAATAGAAGGGCAACCCTTCCAATCAAAAATACAGCTTTTGTTTCTTTTCTTAAACCTCCAAGTAGGGACAAAACTCTACCGAAAATCACAGAAAATGACACAGATAAGATCAGTGGTATTTTAGGGCCGGGTTGGAAATATAAATGTAAAATACAATAGGAGATGAGCAGTGATAATGCAGATCGATAAAATGGTGCAAATAGCGGATGTTTGCCGATCTTGGAGCGGATTTTGTAAAATTTGCTAGAGTAGGGATTTCTTTGTACAAGACTATTAATCAAATACAAAGATAATAAGATGTAAAGAACTGCTAACAAAACCTTCATGGAGTAGTTTTGGTTGGGTTCAAATAAAGAATAAAAAGTAAAGGCCGTCACTCCGAGCGCAAAACTTAAAAAACGAAAATCACGTAATGATCCCCCATAAATACCCACTGAAAATGCAGAGAGAATTCCACTTAATAAAACCAACTCAAAGGAAAAAATATAATCGATTAGAAACTCTGCAGAGTTAGCTCGGAGAAACCAAAAGATTTGGAGAATGGCTACTACAAGTATTGCAATTGCCAAACCAACAGGTAACGTTTGTTTGTATTTTCTGTAAATGAACCCAACAGAAAATGAAACTACAAGAAGTATTTGTAAAACGGGATAGGCCGTATCCGTTCGGTCGATCAGCGCAAGTTCAGATCCGGCTACATAAAAGAATAGAGAAAGCACATAACCGATCGAAAGGCTAAGACTAAACTCGAGTGAGGGGAATAGGCCGGTTTCCCAGAAACGTTTCCATTGAGAATCCATAGAATTTGCTACCAAAGATGTTGGATAGGCCACATTCGCAAACTAAAGAAAATCTAATTTTATTTGGCGGTGCACAAAATGTTTGACCAAAACGCCCCATGTGCCGATTTTGACTATAACTATGCTGACGTTTTTATCTATATCCTTTTTGGTTCTTTACGGCTTTGATATTTTGGTTCTCTTCTACTTCGGGTTACACACCTACCTTATGGTGTTTCTGTATAGCAGATACAAACAAAATTGTGCGGAGGATGAAACCAAACTCCTTTCTTTAAAGGATAAAAACCTTCCTACGGTTACGGTTCAACTTCCTATTTTTAATGAATTTTATGTTGTAGATCGATTGATCGAATCCGCATGTAACCTCGAATATCCTGCAAAAAAACTCCAAATCCAAGTCCTTGATGATTCTACTGATGAAACCATTGAAAAGGTCGCAACACTTGTAGCTCAGTACAAGAAAAAAGGAATTTGGATCGAACACGTTCACAGAACCAACCGTAAAGGCCACAAAGCCGGTGCTCTTGATGAAGGGATGGCAAAAGCAAAAGGGGATTATATTGCGATCTTTGATGCTGACTTTACACCAGACTCCGATTTCCTCCTTCGCACTATGGGATATTTTGATGATGAATCCATAGGAATGGTTCAAACTCGTTGGGGCCATATCAACGAAACTTATAATATCTTAACCAAAGCACAAAGTTTTGGAATCGATGGTCATTTTATGATCGAACAGGTCGCAAGAAACGGGGCAAGCCTTTGGATGAACTTCAATGGAACTGCCGGGATCTGGAGACGTTCTTGTATTGAAGATGCAGGTGGATGGGAACACGACACCCTCACGGAAGATTTTGATCTTTCTTACCGTGCTGAACTCAAAGGTTGGAAATTCCGTTATATCAAAGATGTAGTTTGTAAGGCAGAAATCCCTGCGACAATGAACGCATACAAAGCACAACAATTTCGTTGGTGCAAAGGATCTATCCAAACTGCTGTGAAGCTAATCCCACGCATTTGGAAATCGAATGAATCTTGGAAAATCAAAGGCGAGGCGATCACTCACTTAATCAATTATTCTGTTCATCCTCTCATGATCATCAATATCCTTCTCACCGCTCCTCTCCTCCTTATGGAATTTTGGGCGGGATTTAAGATGGATGACCTCCCTATGGAAATTCTTTTTGGATCTGCAGCCGTTCTTTCCATCGGATCGATGGGACCTGTTATTTTTTACGCATATTCTCAACGAGAAATCCACAAAGATTGGAAATCCAAACTGATTTACCTTCCTATCCTTGTGATGATCGGAACAGGCATTGCCGTGATGAACACTTACGCTTGGGTGGAAGCTGTTTTTGGCGTCCAATCAGGTTTCAAACGCACTCCAAAACTCCGCATTGAGAAAGAAGGAGATAGTTTGCAGGACAAAATCAAATATGTGGTTCCTGTTGATTACCGTGCTTTCCTTGAATTTTTTATGGGTGCCTATTGTGTATTTTGCATCTACCTTTCCTTTATGGTCGGAAAACCATATATGATCGGGTTTATGGTTCTCTATTCTATCGGTTTTTTCTATGTCTCTTACCTTTCTGTAGCAGAGTCGTTCTGGAAATTCAAACCAGCGACCAAAGCAGAAAAGGAACTTCGTGCCGTCGCTTAGGAAGAGCGATGGTACTTACTTGACGAAACCTTTCCTTCCAAAAAGCTGTAAATTCAACCTAGGTTCAGGGGTCATCCATGAGTGAAAAAGTCTACTGCGCGAACTGTTTGCATTGTGTTGTCGTTCGCCAATACGAATCGGAGCAAGATAAATACATTCTTCGAGTCAAATGTAACAAGAAGAAATGGTCAAAACGTTCCGGTGAAGAAAAACTTTATAAATACTTTACTGTAGCTCGTCGTATGCAAACCAACTGCGAGTATTATGAAGAAATGGGCGAGATTCTACCTTATATCAAGAACTTGAAAAAAGAACTCCCAATCAAAGACGAAATCTACATGGTGAAAGCCGTCTAAATTATTATCGGCGTGTTGTTCCCCAGGTTACCTCGCGCCTTCGCTCGCAAACTTCACAAAACTGAAAACAAAAAAGAACGGACGATTCAGGGTCAATTCCTGATCCCCGTTCCTGCGGGCAGCGTTCTCTCTGATTCCTATCCCACTCGAGTTACCCACGGTCAAGTTATGCTTGCACATAACGGGATGAAGGTGCTTGCTCCTGTCAATGGAGTTGCCAATTTAACTCCAGACCAAAAGTACTTCCAGATCAAACAAGATGGATCTTGGTCGACTACCTCCCCGTATCATTTCAAAAAATATGATTTTGGAACTCTACTTGAGTCTTTTGATGAAGGTGCTTTGTATTCTTTGGATTTGATGGAAACTCCTCTAAAGGATTACTTTCAAAAATTTAACAAAGATTTGGCGTTCAAAATTGTTTTATCACCATTTTGTAGATACCAACATTTAAACTTTGAGGAAATGATCCTTCGGGATATGAAAGATGCGTATTTAGCATTTATTGAATTATTACAATTAGTATTTCCGAAAGCTGAAGTATCCAATTTTTTTGAAGTTCCCACTTTGAATTTTGAACATCCCGATGGAATTCCAGAATATTTTTTGCACAAACAATTCCATGAGTCTGTTGATAAAACTAGAAAATCTTTAATCCAAAATCATGTTTTGTTTTTAGGTGCTGAAACAATCTTTCATATTTTACGAAAGTTATACTATAACGAACCTTTTACGAAAAGGCATCTTGCCGTTTTTCTGGTGGATCGTAAAGGAAGAATGGATGTAGAACCTCGTCAGTTTTTTTTAACCAATGGTCAAGCTTTGGCCTTCATTCCTGCTAACCTAGACAAACGATATAAAATTGCTTCTTTTGAAACTGTATTTGAAGAAGTAAAACCTATGGATGTAGGTTCTCTTGGTTACTTTAATATTTACGAACACTACTCCATTACTTTATACGAAAAACTACCCGCTTCTAGAAAAGAATTCAGTTGTATCGATTGTATGGAATGTAACAACTATTGTCCTACTCATGCAAATCCCGTTCAATTGATTAAAGGGAAAACTGAAGAGTTTGAAAAGAACCTCTGTGTATCCTGCGGAATCTGTACTGTATATTGTCCTTCCGGAATTGATATTCGGAAACGAATTGAAGGAGTTGTGGTTTAACTACCGTTACAATATGCTAAAAAACCTTTATATTCTATCTGAAAATAGTTGGGGGGTAAAATCCTCAGAGATATTTGCTGATTTCTTTTATTTTTTGACTTTAATCGGTTTTCTTGGATACTCATTGGCGCATGTAGTACCAATTCCTGTTTTACCAATTGTTATCACTTCTATACTCACATTAATCTATTTTGGTTTTTCGATTCGGGCCAACCAATCACCATATTGGTTAGGGTTATTGTCGCAATTAATCCTTGTTTTTCTTGTTTTACCAACCACTTGGTTACATCCTATTTTGTTACCGGTATCCTTTGTTTTTGCGATGGTGGTTCATTATTTTCTGGGCCAACAGTATTCTTTACGAGTTCCTATTTTTAGTTTGGTTTTCTTCTTTGTTTTGATTTGGGACACTGTGTTTTCTTTGTTGGGATATTCCTTCCGGACTCCTGTGGAACTCACTTCCTGGACTGGGATTTCTTTTGAGAATTCAATTCTTCCTTTGACACTCCCGTGGTTTAGCAATCTTCCTTGGAAGGGGACAGAGTATTTATCGTTTGCCGATAGTCTTGGTATTTATGTTCTTGTGGGTGTTGCTTGGGTATCGTTTCGAAGAACCGTTTTACTTGGATTTTTCCTGGGATGGCTTTTTTTGTTTTCCCTTTGGGGGATTGGTTCCGGCCAGTTAGGTTTTAATTGGATTCTTTCTTATTCTGCACTTGCTTTCTTTTTACACATGAGTCCAGGCCGGAATTTTTACGGATCGTATTATGTTTCCTTGCTCAGTTTTGCCATTTTACTTCCCATTGCCTTTTTTGTGGGTAAAATGGGGATAAGTGCGATTTTGGTCTTGGTTGTTTTTTTTCTTTTAGAAGGCATCTTAGTCAGGGTTTTTCTTGGAAAATAAGTCGATCTTGAAAAGGTGGGAGTAAGTTATACCATATGAATCAACTTCTGGAGATTCTTGACCCTAAAAATATCATTTTCGATTTTAAAGCATCTACTAAAGAAGATGCCATTCGAAAAATGATCTCTCATATGGTCGCCACACAAACGTTAGATCCTAGTCATGAAGAGGAAACGGTTTCCTCTCTAATGAATCGGGAGAAGTCTATGTCTACTGGCATTGGAAGTGGAGTTGCCATTCCTCATTGTTCCGTTCATTATGTAAATGAGTTGAAATGTGCTATGGCAATTGCTCCTCAAGGTATCGACTTTGATGCACTTGATCACGGTTTGGTTCAAATTTTTATCATGTTGATTGTTCCGAAGAACAAATTCCAGGATCATATCAAAACTTTGGCTTTAATTGCAAAAACACTCAACATTCCCGAAGAAAGAGAAAAACTCATCAAAGCCAAAAATTTCGAAGAAATTCAAAAGGCATTCCTTTCCAAAAGTTAATCCAGTGAAGTCGGAAGTTTTCCGTTTTCTGTATTTTTTACTGCTGTTATCTTGTATCAGTAGTTTTGTTTCTGAATTCCACACAAAAGATAAATCCTATTTGTATGCTGATGCAGGGATCACTACGATCCAAAATCAAGATAATGATTTTTTATCATCTTATTTTCAGTTTTGGAAATCATTGATTTTAGAATCGGGAGGTAAAACTGAAAATGGTGAGACTGTATATTCTCATATCGGCGCTCGTTTTCTTTCCACATTTCATTTAGCCATCTTTAGTATTCTTTTTGGGTCTCTTTTTGCTTTTGGACTTTCCCTTGCTGCTACATATTTTCGATCAGGATTGTTATACAATTTTGTATCTGTTAGTTCTAATTTAATTTTATCTACTCCTGTATTCATAGTCGCCATACTCTTGTTAATTATATTTTTTTATCGATTGGAATGGTTTCCTCCTGGCGGGTATGAATTGGGGAACACTTACTATGTAGTTTTACCTGGAATCGCTCTTGGTTCTCGTATTTATGCTCGTATGTCCTTGTATTTATTGCCAGAAATTCGTAAAGAAGCAGATTCGAAGTATGTACAGTTGTTACAAACAAGATCCTATCCTTGGGGTCATATTGTTGGAAAAGAAATTTTCTTAAAAGTCTTACCGATTGCCCTGATACTTTTGGTATTAGATTTTGGATCTTTATTATCAGGAGCTATGATTGTAGAGGAAATTTTCTTTTTCCCAGGAATTGGAAAGTCTTTATACTATTCGATTAAGTCTATGGATACGAAGTTACTAGCAACACTACTTATGTATTCGGGACTTTTGTTTTATGTTTTGAATCGTCTTGGATTCTATCTACAAAGATTCTTTTCCGGTGGTGTTTAAAGGTGGTATCTGTTTCTACCTTAATCAGGGTTTTCTTTTTTGGAATGGTTCTCGTTGGTGTGACTGTTTTGTCTGCACCGGTAAACGTAGACCTAACCAATAACAATTTACCAATCTTTTCTCCCGGATTTATGGCAGGTACGGACCGATTGGGTCGTGACAATTTTGCTTTATTTTGTTACGGATCTCTCTCCACGATCCTTCTTGTTGTTCCCGCTCGAATTTTGACTCTCTTTGTGTCCTTTGTTCTGTCCGCCCTTTCTCTTTTTTTTCCAAAAAGGTCGGAATGGGTTCTGTCAGGAATTGTTTCAGTGTCTCTCGCAATCCCTTCTTTATTATTTGCCCTAGTTGTAATGAGTCTCTTACCCAACCATCCATTTGCGATTTTTGTTGCGATTCTTGTTGCGGATTGGGCATTGTCTTACGAAACCCTCACGGCCAAGATTCGCGAAATTAAACAAAGCCCTTATCTTTCGGCATCTCTCTGCATGGGTGCCAAACCTTATCATCTCATTCTTTTGCATTATCTACCTGCTCTTCGGGATATGTTTGGTTTTTTATTTTTTTCCGGATTACCTGCAGTTGTGATGACAACAGCCTTGTTTTCTTATTTGGGAATACAGACATCGCTTGGTGATACTGGGCCTGGGCTTGGAGAACAGATCTCATTTTCTAAAGATTATTTTGACAAGTCACCTGTTTCCGTTTTGCTTCCGATAGTTGCCATTTTATCTTTGGTGTATTCTTTGGGATCTAACCAAAAAAAGAATGAAACATAAAATTTCAGCATTATTCATCATCTTGGGACTTGTATCTAATACGTTGCCCTTATATTCTATTGATGATTATTATAATTTCCCTAACCAAAGTTACAAAGGGAGCGTTGTCTATGAATCGTCCCGCAATTTATGTTTATTTCCTTTTGTTGCTACCACTCCTGATCCCACAAAAGAATACCTAATTAAAGGGATTCCTTCGGTTTTACTTTCGGAACTTCGAAATTTAGAATATACCTATGTGGAACATCCCAAATCCAATGTAGTGTATCATTCTTTTGGAGATGCACCTGTTTTGACTTTGCAAGAGAAGATAGATGCGGAATCTCCAAATGTAAAAAGAAAAAAGAAAGAGATTAATGACGAGAAAGACTTACAAGATTTACGTTCTGGAAAAAAGCAACTAGCTCCAGAAAAAGATCCACGTTATATAAAAGTCACTATCAAACAACAATGGGATAGGAAGGCTCCTACACCAGATGAATCTTTTGGTTTGGCTACGAAATTAAATTGTGATTATATTGTTGGTGGTTCCTTTGAAGTGAAGGATAATGAACTATTCACCAAGGTGTTTCTTTACGACGACTTTGAAGGAAAAACCATTCCTTTTGAACACAAAACTTCTGTCATTCGGGCATATCAAGAAATGGGTCCTCTTGGAGAATCCATCAGGGAAAAACTGCAAGGGAGAGATACAACTGCCGTGGAAGTTTCTGCGGCGGGAGAGGAGGGGGCCCTTGTTTACTTAGATGGGATTTATTTAGGAAAAACTCCCTTAATTGGAAAAAAATTTCCCGTTGGTAAAAGGTCTTTGTTTGTTTTCAAAGAAGGGTTTCATCCTTATAAACAAGAAATTCAGTTAGAGAAAGGGAAACCTTTTTTATTGGATGTTCAACTTTCTTTAAAATTGAGTAATTCATTTATTACAGTTACTTCAAATGTAGAATCAGATGTTTATTTGGGGATACAGTATTTAGGTAAAACACCTTTAAGTCATCTGGCTATTCCTTCGGGAATGAATCGATTACGAATTTCAAAAGAAGGCCATATAGATAGTTTTCGAGCAGTGGATGCACATGATAATGAAGAAGTTGTGGTTGATGTGCAGATGAGAGAGGGAAAAACAGATGTTTATTATAAAAATAAACAAAACGTTTTTTTAGATCATACGTATAAAGATTTTGCCACCTATTCATTGTATGGTTCTCTTTTGTTTTATGCAAGTTATGTGTATTTGAATTATGCTTCGAGGCAGGCTTATTCAGCGGCCCGGTCTCAGGTAACACTTGTGAATGCGAGTGCCATCTCCTCTTTTTATCAGAATAACCCTAACGAGTTTTTCTTTTGGTATGGAGTTCAAAATTCGATCATTGATGATGCCGAGTCAAAAGCTAAAAATTTGAAACGTGTAGCCGGGACTTTACCAATGGAAAACCGCAGGGATAGGCAGTTGGTAGGGGGACCTATGGTCATTATGATGGGACTTATGTTAGTATCGGCAGCTACTTTTTATATTTTAGGCCTAGATGAAGAAACCTTAGAGTTTGGTTATATTCCCCTGAACCCGTCCTCAGTGAGTTACGGCCAGAGTGCTCGCGAGGGGTATGGTTATATGCAGTTTAACGTGCGTTACTGAGGGTATAATCACCCCGCCCTGAAT